>JAIFMG010000040.1 GCA_020048645.1 Bacteroidota bacterium
AAGTATTGAGAAATCTGGATAAAAACGTCGTAAAATCATTGAGCCTGTTCCATTGGATTGAACGGGCAACTCGATAGCGGTTTGGTATCAGGCCTCCGAAAGGGGCGTAGCCCTGACCTCTTCGTAGGATCGCAGTCCGGCGCATCATCGAAAGGGGCGTAGCCCTGGCACCTTATGCCAAGTTGCGTTCGGATATTTCTCCTTTGAAAGCAACTTGGCATTGCCTTACAAATTCATGGGTCAAAATAAGGGAATAAGGTCATTTTGAGTTCGTCAATTGATTCTCTACTAAGGTTTTACCCAAAGATAAGGTCTTATTACCCAGCCAGCTAGGACAAGTTAATGGAAATTCTGACAAGTTATGGATATGATCTTATTGCCTTGTTGATCCAGCAATCCTAGGGTTGGCAAGGGTTTCTTGATGCCATGTTTGGTGGTTCATGGATTTCACCTTTGAAAGCCATTGGGTATGAAAAACGAAAAGGCCGCCTGGAGTGGGCGGCCTTTCTGTTTTGTGGGTTGGGCTTTGTCAGTAGCCCATGCACTCGAGCAGCTCGTCGTTCTCGATGTACCAGGTTTCTTTGCCGTCGAGCCATTGCTTGAAGATGATGCACTCGTCGTCGTCCTCGTCGATGAGCTTGATGTCGTATTCGCCGGCGTCGTGGAAGGAGAATTTCTTGCTGGAGCCGCTGTAGAGGACTTCGCTTCCGAGGAGGTCATCACCCCAAGAGCTGTCGGTTGACTTGCTGATGTAGATGTAGTAGATGTCCCAGTCGCTGTTGTTTTGGATGGTCAGCAGGGCTTGTGCCTGTACGCTGGCGGTGCTGGCGAGCATGTAGATCGCGATGGCCAGGAAGGAGAAAAATCCGAACTTTTTCATGGTAGGGAGTTTTAAGGTGAGGGAAATTGGGTTGTCCGAGTTGGATTGTACACTGCAAAGATGAGGCGTTTTTGGCTTGCGATCGCCTTTTGATCTGTTAACGGAGTTCAACGAAGTGTTAACGCTTGGGGCGTGTTTCCCTAAGGAAACCCTAAGGCGCCGATTTCGGGCGGCTGTCAGAAGCCCATGCACTCGAGCAGCTCGTCGTTTTTGATGACCCATTTGCCTTGGCCTTCTATCCGCTGCCGGAACATGACGCACTCGTCCTTGTCCTCGTCCACGAGCTTGATGTCGTAGTCGCCGGCCTCTCGGAGGCTGAAGGCCCGGCTGGTTTTGCTGTAAAGGATCTGGTCGCGGAGCAGGTCGTCGCCCCAGTAGTCGTCGGTTGACTTGCTGATGTAGATGTAGTAGATGTCCCAGTCGCTGTCATTCTGGATGGTGAAGGTGGCCTGCGAGAACAGGGGCGGCCGCAGGCCTGCGGTCAGGCCGAGGGTGGCCAGGAGCAGGAGGATGCCGATTCTTTTCATGGGGTATGCTTTTTCGTGAGAAGGCTTGGTCAGGGCCATTGCGCGAAGGAAGCAAGAATCCGCGGGTCCGCGGCATACGGAGCCGTTAAGCGGTGTCAATGTTTTGTTAAGTCTTTCCGCGATTCTGCCCGCTGGCCGAACTGTCCAGGGTCAGGCGGCGGAGTCGTCGTCGAGCTCGCGGAGCTTCATGAAGCGCAGGAAGGTCTCGTGGGCGGCCATGCGGGCGATGAGGTAGCCGTGGAAGCCGTCGAGGAAGCCGAGCTTGAGGACGTAGTGGCGGAGGAACTTGAGCGGCGGCTTGACCAGGGCCAGGAACCAGTTGAAGCGCCGGCCGCGGCGGCGGTCCTCGAGGGCCTTGAGCGTGGAGAAGCGGTTGGCCTGGTCCTGGTGCTGGCGGATGTCGCGGACGGTGTGGTGGAAGAGCAGCCCGTCGAGGTCGGCCACGCGGGCGCCGGGGGCCAGGGCCAGCCGCTCGTGGACGAGCATTCCCTGCCAGGTGCCTTCGCCGCGGCGGAACAGGCGGGTCTGGAAGTCGGGATGCCAGTCGCCGTGGCGGATGGGCGTCTTGCCGTGGAAGGGCAGGCGGTTGAGCCGGAAGGCGTCGGCCCGCCCGCCGCGGATGGCCTCGCGGATGGCCTGGGCCAGCTCGGGGCTGGGGACCTCGTCGGCGTCGAGCGAGAGGACCCACTCGTGGCGGGCCAGCGCGAGGGCGCGGTTCTTCTGGCTGGCGTAGTCGTCGAAGGCGTGCTGGTGGAATCGGGCGCCCAGTTGGCGGCAGAGCTCGGGGGTGCGGTCCGTGGAGTAGGAGTCGAGCACGACGAGCTCGTCGGCCAGGCCGCGCAGGGCCTCGAGGCAGCGGGCGATGTTGTGCTCCTCGTTGTAGGTGATGACCACGGCCGAAAGCCCGCCGTGGGGGGCCGCCGGTTGGGCGTTCATGGGCGCTGGGGGGCGATGCGGCGGATCTCGAGGTCCACCCGCTGGGCCACCATGCTGAAGCTCTCGGGGCGGTTGAGGTCGAAGCTGTCCACGTCGAGGATGACCATGGGCCCGCGGGCGTACTTTCCGATCCAGGCCTCGTAACGCTCGTTGAGGCGGCTGAGGTACTCGTCGCGGATGCCGGCCTCGTAGGCTCGGCCGCGGCTCTGTATCTGCTGCTTGAGGGTGGGCACCGAGGCGCGCAGGTAGATCAGCAGGTCGGGCGGCTGCACCAGCGAGCTCATGAGCTGGAAGAGCTGGGCGTAGTTCTCGTAGTCGCGGCTGGCCATCAGGCCCATCTCGTGCAGGTTGGGGGCGAAGATCTCCGCGTCTTCGTAAATCGTGCGGTCCTGGATGACGTCCTTGCCGCCGCGGCGTATGTCCAGCACCTGCTTGAGGCGGCTGTTCAGGAAGTACACCTGGAGGTTGAACGACCAGCGCAGCATGTTCTTGTAGAAGTCGTCCAGGTACGGGTTGTCGTCCACGGATTCGAAGTGGGGCTCCCAGCCGTAGAACTCGGCCAGCTTGGTCGTTAGGGTCGTTTTTCCGGAACCGATGTTCCCTGCTACGGCGATGTGCATTTTCGTTGGGCTGTGCGGTGGTGAGTTGGGACGCGCGGGCCGCTTTCGGGCTCGGCAGTTTTTTCAAAAATGCGCGATTCCCACGACTTTACGAAACCCCTGCTCAAAAACATCCGCCCGCGCCGGGGCCCCGGGCCAAGAATGCCTGCCCGGACATGCCCTTTTCCCGCTCCGTTTGCGTATTTTAGCGCCCCGTAAGCCAACAACCGAGCATGAAAATATCCGCCTCGCTCTATTCCAACAAGCAGACCGCGCTGGAGGATCTGGTCCGCGAGCTCGATGCCCACAAGGTCGATTACTTCCACATCGACTGCAACGACGACCCCAGGGTCTTCGACGACATCGCCCGCATCCGCCGCATCAGCCGCACCCCGATCGACCTCCACATCATCTCGCCCCGGCCCGAGCGCTTCTTCGACGACATCGCCCGGCACGCCGTCGAGTACGTCTTCTTCCAGTACGAGCCCGCCCCCGACATGCCGCCGCCGCCCGCCCTCGAGGGCACCAGCTACGGCCTGGCCATTGTCTCCGATACGCCCGTGGAGGCCTACGCCGCCGCCGAGGCCTGGAGCGAGCGGCTGCTCTTCATGACCACGACCCCCGGCCAGAGCGGCGGGGTGTTCCGCAAGGACAACTTCCAGCGCATCAGGCGGTTCCGCGAGCTTTTTCCCGGCGTCAAGGTCCACGTGGACGGCGGCGTCAACCACGAGGTCTCCTTCATCCTGCGCAGCATGGGCGTCAACGCCGTGGTCTCCGGCTCCTTCCTGGTCAACAACCCCTCCATCGGCGCGGCCATGCTCGACCTGCGCGCCAACGAGGTCGAGTCGCGCTACCTGGTCCGTGACTTCATGATCGAGCGGCGCGAGCTGCCCGTCCTGCCCCTGGGCCAGGCCACCTTCGCCCAGGTGCTCCGGGCCATCGAGGACTTTCGCATGGGCCTGGTCTTCTTCGAGCGGCCCGACGGCCTGTTCGCTGGCCTGGCCAGCAACGCCGACGTCCGCCGCGGCCTGCTCCGCAACCTCCACGACCTCAACGCCACCCGCCCCGAGCACGTGCTCAACCCCGCGCCCGTCAGCATCGACCAGGACAGCACCATCGAGCAGATGCTCCGCCTGGTCAAGAGCAAGACCTTCCCCATCAACTTCCTGCCCGTTACCACCGCCGACGGACGGCTGGCCGGAGCCCTGATCTTCAACCAACTCATCCGAGGAGAATCATGATCGTACACCTCAAGCCCGAAACCTCCGCCCAACTGGCCCAGCAACTGGCCGAACAAAGCCGCTCGGTGCTCTTCCACGACGGGCGCCGGAACGTTCTGGTAACCTATTCCAGCCTCAAGCAACTGCCCGACTACCTCGCGCCCCACGCCGACGAGCATTTCCCCATGGCCACCGACATCCAGCTCGCCAGCCGCGACTACCTGCCCCAGACCCGCGAGGTCCGCTGGGGCCAGTACGCCGTGGGCGGCCAGACGGGCAACACCGTGGTCATCGCCGGGCCCTGCTCCATCGAGTCGTGGGAGCAGATACAGCAGAGCGCCCACCTGCTCAAGTCGCTGGGCCTGGGCACCTTGCGCGCCGGATGCTTCAAGCCCCGCACCTCGCCCTACTCCTTCCAGGGCCTGGGCCTCGAAGGCCTCAAGATGCTCGCCCAGGTCCGCGAGCAGCACGGCCTGAGCATCATCACCGAGGTGCGCGACGCCTCGCACGTGGACCAGGTCATCGAGTATGCCGACATTGTGCAGATCGGCGCCAAGGCCATGTACGACCACGGCATCCTCCGCCGCTGCGGCCAGGCCCGCAAGCCCGTGCTGCTCAAGCGCGGCTTCGGCACCACCTTGCAGGAGTTCGTCCAGGCCGCCGAGTTCATCCTCTCGGGCGGCAACGACCAGGTCATGCTCTGCGAGCGCGGCATCCGCACCTTCGAGACCAAGACCCGCTTCACCCTCGACCTCTGCGGCGTGGCCTTCCTCAAGCAGGAGACCAACCTGCCCGTGGTGCTTGACCCCAGCCACGCCATGGGCTACGCCTACGGAGTGCCCGACCTGGCCCGCGCCTGCGTGGCCATGGGCGTCGATGGTCTGCTCGTCGAGGCGCACCCCACGCCCCCCAAGGCCCTCTCCGACGCCGCCCAGCAGCTCGACCACGCCACCTTCGCCCAGACCCTCGAGAGCCTGCGCCCCATCGCCCAGGCCGTCGGAAGGCGGATCATCTGAGGCCAGCCGCCTGCCTCCTCGGCCCTCGCCCGACCCACTGTCGCGCGCGGGCCGAGGCTTGGGTCTGCGGAGCGCTTGTCGTCGCCCCGGAACTTCGTCCCATCCGCTTCGACAAGGAGCTCCGGCGCGATGAACTGCTGGGGCGTTGCAAAGGCATCCCAAGGAGTGGAAACCCCAACTGCTTGACTGTCTTGACCTTGGACGATCAATGGACATTCCCAGAGAGCCGATTTATCACACGATGCCGGAATGCGCTCCCTGATTTTCAGGGATCCTTGTCTTCAGCGATAGCTTTCAGTTCGTAATTCGTGCTCCGCCCACCATGGGCTTCTTTTTGCAAGATGTTCTTGTTGGCCAGATCCTGGATGTCCCGCAGGGCCGTGTCTTGTGAGCATTTGTTGATTTTGGCCCATTTTGAGCTTGTCAATTTTCCGTCAAAGCCATCAAGGAGCCGATTGATCATCTTCTGCTGCCTTTCGTTCAGGAGGGTTGTCGAATGCGATCGCCAGAATTTTGCCTTGTGAAGTGTTTTTGACAAGATTCCCTGCGTTGACTCAACCGCATTGACCAGGCATTCCAAAAACCACAAAATCCAGTCTGTTATTTCCGAGTTTCCTTTTTGTGTCTTTTCAAGCTTTTCATAATACTGGTTTCTTTCCTTCCTGATTTGCGCCGAAAGGCTGTAAAACCTGCGGATGCTTTTGTCCGAGCGCGCCAAAGCCAAGTCGGTGATTGCCCGTGCTATCCGCCCGTTCCCATCGTCGAAGGGGTGAATCGAAACAAACCACAAGTGCGCGATGGCCGCTTTCAAAACAGGATCGATTTCGTTTTCACCTTCAAACCAGTCCAAGAACTTCTCCATTTTGGATTCTATCCTATCGGAACTGGGCGCTTGATAGTGGACTTTTTCCTTTCCCATCGGCCCTGAAACCACTTGCATGGGCCCGGTTGTGTCCTGCCTCCAATCGCCGACCGTTATTTTGTACAGCTTGCTCCAACCCGTTGGAAACAAGGCCGAATGCCAACCCAGCAGCCTCTCTTTCGACAGGGGAAGTTCATAACGCTGTGTCGCGTCAAGCATCATCTCGACAATTCCATCAACATGCCGTTCCGACTCTACCGCGCCAGCGATATCAAGCCCAAGCCTGCGGGCGATGGACGAGCGAACTTGGTCAATTTGCAGGATTTCCCCTTCGATTTCAGAAGATTTGATGACATCGAGCGTCAAGGTGTTCAAAACCGCTTCCGTTTGGAGGTCAAAGCCCAGGGATTCCATTTTGCCCAGCAGCCTGCCTTGCAGGTTCCTCGCTTCCCCGAGTTTCGTCATCACCTTGTCGTTGTCCCACCGGAAGGAGGTCCAATTTTCTTTCTCGTGCAAGTAGATCTTCATTCTCCGCGATTTGTGCGGCGAATATATGACTTATTCTCCGCGTTCAAAAATTTTTCTCCGCGAATCATGCGTGCGATTTTTTTTATACTTGTGATTTTTTCACTACATTTACATCAAATATCAGAAAAATCATGCTGATCAGATTCACGATAGAGAATTTTCTCTCATTTCGAGACCGGGAAGTCTTCTCGTTGATACCTGGCAAGGGGACACTGAAGCCGCAGCACAAGGCCAAACCCATCAAAGGAATATCCGTCTTGAAGGCTGCCGTCCTGTTTGGCGCGAACGCATCCGGAAAATCGAACCTTGTCAAGGCCATCGAGCTCGGAAGGCGGCTCGTGGTCGAGGGGACGAAGGCCGAACAGCCCATCTCCTTCGACTTCTTCAAGCTAGACAAACAACGCAGAAAAGAGAATGCCAGAATAGAATACGAATTGCAGCACAAAAACAAGAATTACGCCTACGGCTTCATTTTCAACGCCAGAGAAATTGTTGAAGAATGGCTGTTCGAGATAGGAAAGAAATCCGAGGCCAAAATTTTCGAGCGGAGAAACTCCAACCAGTTCGACCTTGCCTTCTTCAAGAAAAAAAACAAGAAGGAAGAATTTCATTTCATTGAATATGTAGCCAAGGCGACGCCCAAAAACCAACTCTTCCTGAACCAGGTCCGGAGCAGCAACGTCGCCGAGAACGTCGGCGACATTGAGGACGTGTTCAATGTCATCGATTGGTTCCAAAACACCTTGAATATCGTATTCCCAAATTCGATGAGCATTCGGAAGAAAATCGAATTTCTCGTCAACGCCGATTTGCAAAAAATATTCACCGAAATGCTCGACTATTTCGATACGGGGATTGATGGGATCGAATTTCAGGAAATCGAATTTGAGAAGATCAATGTCCCAGAAGAGCTCAAAACGGAAATACGAAATGGCTTGCTCGGCTCAAAGATGGAAAACGCGAGCGCGATCCTTTCCAATATCCAAGACGACAAATACTTCATCCTCACGAAAAAAGCCGAGGACCAAGTATCCGCCAGCCTGCTCAAGACCAGGCACAAGACCGCGGACGGAACCTTCGAGCTGTTCGACTTGAAAGACGAGTCGGATGGAACCCGCCGGATCATGGACTTGATTCCCATGATCATCGACTTCTTTCAAGGCGGAAGCGTTTTCGTCATTGACGAGATGGAGCGCAGCCTTCACCCCAACCTGGTTTACGACTTGTTTGATTTCTTTTTGTCGCATTGCGAAAACATCAGCAGCCAGTTCATCGTAGCGAGCCATGAGTCAAGTTTGCTCACACAAAAATTGCTGCGAAAGGATGAGATTTGGTTTGTTGTGAAGGAGAGCGAGGGCATCAGCCGCTTGCACTCCTTGGAAGAGTACAACATCCGATTCGACAAGGAAGTAAGACGCGACTACTTGCTGGGGCGATACAAGGGGGTCCCAAGGCTCGGCAACCGTAACAACTTGACTGTTTTGACCTTAAATGAAGGATAGCCATGCCCAGAGAGCCGATTCCACTCATCAGGCCAGGCGGTTTCCGGGACGCTCAAAAGATGTTCGTGCTTTCCTACGAAGGAACTGTCACGGAAAGGAAGTATTTCGAGGACTTTCGGAAGTCAGACCATTTCAACAAAAGTGGTCTGATTGAAATCATTTCTCTGACAAGGCACAAAGGTAGAGGATCTGATCCTTTTAGTGTAAAGAAGTTATTGAAAGAAGCCAAAAGCTCTTATGGTTTCAAGCCTACCGACGAGTTTTGGCTGATTGTTGATCGTGACGATTGGGAAACAATCCACAAGTTGAGTTTCGATGAGCTAGTGGCCGAATGCAAGAAGGTGGAGAACTTTTATTTGGCAATGAGCAACCCTTGCTTTGAAATATGGTTGGTTTTGCACTTCAAAGGACTGTCTGATTTCACAGAAGATGAAATAAAATTGTTGATTGAGAATCCCAAGGACGGGAAAAAGAACTATATCGACAGGTTGCTCGCACAACTTCAGGGCGACGAAAGGGGATACAACAAGAGACCCAATCCGTTGATATACTTGCCCTTGACGCGCTCAGCCATTGCTCGTGCCCGGTCGATTGATACGTTCGATGGCTATCCGAAATCTGTGGGGACTCACTTGTACAAGCTCATCGAGAAGCTGATCGTCGATTAGGCTGGCAGGGTATGGGACAGGGTGCAGGCTTTCAATTTTTGGCATGACTCGCTACATGCAAAAAAGTGAAGCACTTCCGGTTTTCTGTTTGATGCAGAATACCTTTCTCGGCTATTTGTGCTGCAATGTGATGCTTTTTCTCTGCGAATCGCGCGGCGATTGGACCGCGTAATCTCCGCGCCGCCTACCCTCGCGGTTGTGGCGATGGAATTTCCAGAAGGATTTATCGGTTTAGGCAAAAGTGTGTTGAAGTTGAGGGCCACGCGGCAAACCGCACGATTCCTTCGCACGGAATATCCGATTTTTTCCTCAATTTCTCGCCAGCCTGCCGATGGGCACGCGCAGGGCGATGGAAAGCCCCTCCCGAAGATCCGCCAAGCGTCGCTGCCAGGCGCCTTTTTTCGCGAAAAGGCTGTTCGCGGGGCACGATTCCGGGCGCAAGTCGCTGGTTTTTATCTACCTTCGCGCAAAACTGGACGGAATGACGACGATTGACCAATTCGCGGCCAAGGTTCGCGAGGCCCTTGCCCTGCCCTTGCCGGGGCTTGAGGCCCAGGCTCTTATGGCCCCAGGCGAGCGCTTGCGCGAAGGCTACGACCCCACGCCCCAAGGCGCGATCCAGGCGGGTGTGCTGCTGCTGTTCTTCGAGGAGCAGGGGCGCGTCCGCCTGCCCATCATCCGCCGCACCAGCCGCGGCATCCACAGCGGCCAGCTCAGCCTGCCCGGCGGCCACCTCGAGCCCGCCGACGCCGACCTGGCCGCCGCCGCCTTGCGCGAGTGCCAGGAGGAAATCGGCGCAACGGCCCTGCCCCAGGACGTATTGGGCCAGCTCAGCCCGCTCTACATCCCCGTCAGCCGCATCTCGGTGCTGCCCACCGTCGCGTTTGTGCGCCAACGTCCTGTCTATCAACCTGATCACAATGAGGTTGAGCGCGTCATCGAGTTGGATGCGGCGCTGCTCATCGATCCGGAGGCTAGGGGCAGCAAGCTCATCTCGGGGGCCAACTATTCCACTTATGCTCCCTATTTCAAAGTCGATGGCCAAACCTTGTGGGGCGCCACGGCCATGATGCTCAGCGAGATGGCCGAGCTGATTCGCCAAAACCAGATTGCCGTGGAATGATTTTCATATGTACTCTTTGTTTTTTGTACGACATTCTGAAAATAGCTTGAGATGAATCCCCTGGAGCAGCATTTTGAACAATACCGGACCAAGACAATCGGCCATGATGCCGTGTTCGAAACACCCTACGGCATGAAGCGGATGGTCTATGCCGACTGGATCGCCAGTGGGCGGCTTTACGCCCCGATCGAGCAGAAAATGACCGAGCTTTTCGGCCCGATGGTCGGCAACACGCACTCCGAGTCGAGCCAGACGGGCCGCACGACAACGCAGGCCTACCACCACGCCCAGTGGCTGATCAAGCGCCACGTCAACGCCAGCCCCGACGACGCCATCATCACCACCGGGCCCGGCATGACCTCTGTTTTGATCAAGCTCCAGCGCATCCTCGGCCTAAAGGTACCGGAGCGCTGCGACGAGTATTGCGAGCCCGTTCGCATCCGGCCCGGGAAGCGCCCAGTGGTCTTCATCACCCACCTCGAGCACCATTCCAACCACACTTCCTGGCTCGAGACCCTGGCCGAGGTCGTGGTGCTAACGCCCGACGAGAACCTGCTGGTCCGCCCCCAAAGCCTGGAGGAAGCCCTTGCCAAATATGCGGACAGGCCACTCAAAATCGGCTCATTTTCAGCTTGTTCCAACGTAACCGGACTCATGCCCGATGTCCATGAGCTCGCCCGGATCATGCACCGCCATGGCGGCTACTGCTTCGTGGACTTCGCGGCCTCCGCGCCCTACGTCCACATCGACATGCACCCGCCCGATCCTTCGGCCCGACTGGACGCGATCTTCTTTTCGCCGCACAAGTTCCTGGGCGGCCCGGGCAGTTCGGGGGTATTGGTTTTCAACAAGGAACTTTACCAAAACAAGACACCGGACATTCCCGGAGGCGGGACGGTCAGTTGGACCAACCGCTGGAACGAATACCGCTACGTGGACGACATTGAGGCCCGCGAGGACGGGGGCACGCCCGCCTTCTTGCAGACCATCCGCGCCGCCCTGGCCATTCGCCTGAAGGAGCAGATGGGCGTCGAGGCCATCCACGAACGCGAGCGCCAGCTCCTGGCCGTGGCCTTCCCGCGGCTGCGCGCCGTCGAAGGGCTGCACATCCTGGCCGATGGGGCCGAGGAACGTATCGGCGTGATTTCCTTCTACTTGGAGAAGATCCACCACAACCTGGTGGTCCGCCTGCTCAACGACCGCTTCGGCGTGCAGGTCCGCGGCGGCTGCTCTTGCGCGGGCACCTACGGGCATTTCCTGCTCCAGGTGAACTTCGAGATGTCGCAGCGCATCACCCAGATGATCGACCAGGGCGACCTCTCGCTCAAGCCGGGCTGGGTGCGGCTTTCGTTGCATCCTACCATGACGGACGCCGAGTTGGACTTCGTGCTCGACGCCATCGCGCAAGTGGCCCAGAACGCCCGCGCTTGGGGCGAAGACTACGACTATGACCTGCACACGGGCGAGTTTTGGCACAAGGCGCTGCCCAAGGGCCACACCCAGCCCGACCCGAGGACTTGGTTCGCGTTCCCTTAGCGCGGTTTTGCGCTCTGCCCGATTTTGTCCAATTTCGCAGGCATCGCTCGGCGAGCTTTGCTTCGTCGGCACTTCTTCTTATCCCGTTTCAACAGCATCAAGCCCAACGCGATGACCCTCATCAAATCCATTTCCGGCATACGCGGAACGCTCGGCGGAAAGCCGGGCGACGCCCTGACACCCAACGACTTGGTCAAATACGCCTCGGCCTACGCCGCCTGGCTCAAGCGCTACACCACCCGCGAAAACCTGAAAGTCGTGGTGGGCCGTGACGCCCGCCCCTCGGGCGAGATGTGCTCATACCTGGTTTGCGGAACCTTGTTGGGCATGGGAATCGACGTACTCAACATCGGAATGGCCACCACCCCGACCGTCGAAATGGCCGTGGCCTTGGAGAAGGCCGATGGCGGCATCATCCTGACGGCCAGCCACAACCCCCGCGAGTGGAACGCCCTCAAGCTGCTCGACGCCAAAGGCGAGTTCCTTTCGGCGGACGATGGCCAGGAAATCCTCGAGATCGCCGAAAGCGAAGATTACAGCTTCGCCCCGGTGGACAGGCTCGGAGCCGAGCAGTTCGACAACTCCTTCCTGGACAAGCACATAGAGGCCATACTTGGGCTCAGCCTCGTGGATGTCGAGGCCATTCGGCAGGCCGATTTCAAAATCGCGGTCGATGCCGTGAACTCGGTGGGCGGGGTGGCCGTGCCCAAGCTGCTGGCCGCCCTGGGCGTCAAGAAGGTAGTGCAGGTGAACTGCAGACCCACGGGCAAGTTCGCCCACAACCCCGAGCCGCTGCCCGAGCACCTGGGCGAGCTGCGCTCCGCGGTCATTGAGAGCAGCGCCAGCCTGGGCATCGCCGTCGATCCGGACGTGGACCGCCTGGCGATGGTCTGCGAGGAGGGCAGCTTCTTCGGCGAGGAATACACGCTGGTGGCCGTGGCCGACTACGTGCTGCGCCACGAGAAAGGCCCCACGGTCTCGAACCTTTCGTCGAGCAGGGCCTTGGCCGACGTGGCCGCCCGGTACAGTCGCGAACATTTCGCCTCGGCCGTCGGCGAGGTCAACGTTGTGCAGAAGATGAAGGATGTCGAGGCCGCCATTGGTGGGGAAGGAAACGGCGGGGTCATTTATCCCAAATTGCACTACGGCCGCGACGCCTTGGTCGGCATCGCCTTGTTCCTGAGCCATTTGGCCAAGTCGAAGCAAAAAGCATCCGAGATGCGTGCCGGATTCCCGAACTACCACATCTCGAAAAACAAGATTCAACTTTCGCCCGACCTTGAGGTAAACACCATACTTTCGGCCATGAGCCTCAAGTACAAGGATAGGCCGCAACATACCATCGACGGTGTCCGCATCGAGTTCGAGCGCGAGCGCGAATGGGTGCATTTGCGCATGTCCAACACCGAGCCGATCATCCGCATCTATTGCGAGAGCCCCAGCCACGACAAGGCCGACGAGCTGGCCAAGACCATCATGAAGGAAATCAACGCGTTGGCCAACGAGTGAGCCTCCCGAAGGTTCCCCCAAAACTTCAGAAACATGGATTCCGAATTTCCGCTGCTCAAAAAACTCGAAAGCGCCTCGAACCGCTACCACGAACTGGCCGAAGCCATGTCCGACCCCGAGTCCATGGCCGACATGAAGCGCTTCGTCCAGATCAACAAGGAGTACAAAGACCTGGAATCCATCCATTTGGCCTACCAGGAGTACGCCTCGCTGGTGGCTGCCGTGCAGGAGGCCAGGTCCATCCTTCGCGACGAATCGGATCCCGAGATGCTCGAAATGGCCCGCCAGGAGCTCGACGAGGCCACCCGCAAAGTCGCCCCGCTGGAGGAGCGGGTTCGCCTGTTGCTGGTGCCCTCGGAGCCGGAAGACGCCAAGAACGCCATCCTCGAAATCCGCGCCGGGACTGGCGGCGACGAGGCCAGCCTTTTCGCCGGCGACCTCTACCGCATGTACGCCAAGTTCTGCGACGCGATGGGCTGGAAAGTCAGCGTTACGTCCATGACCGAGGGCACCATGGGCGGCTACAAGGAAATCATCATGGAAGTCGAGGGCCAGGGCGTCTATGGCCTGCTCAAGTACGAGTCGGGCGTCCACCGGGTGCAGCGCGTGCCCCAGACCGAGGCCCAAGGCCGCGTCCACACCTCCGCCGCCACGGTGGCCGTGTTGCCGGAGGCAGAGGAGTTTGACGTGGAGCTCCGCAAGGAGGACATTCGCCGCGACGAGTTCTGCTCCTCGGGCGCGGGCGGCCAGTCCGTCAACACCACTTACTCGGCCGTGCGGCTGACCCACCTGCCCACGGGCATCGTGGTGCAATGCCAAGACCAGAAATCCAAGCTCAAAAACATCGAAAAAGCGATGGTGGAGCTGCGCACCCGCATTTTCAACCTCGAGTACCAGCGCCGAATGGACGAGCTGTCGAGCAAGCGCAAGACGATGGTCTCGACCGGCGACCGCTCCGCCAAGATCCGCACCTACAACTTCCCCCAGGGCCGTGTTACCGACCACCGCGTCAACCTGACGCTCTACAACCTTGCCGCCATCATGAACGGCGAGATCGGCGAAATCATCGAGAAGCTGCAATTCGAGGAAAACAGCCAGAAACTGCTGGAAATGGAGGTGTGAGGTTTGGTGCGGATTGCCCGCATCATCCAAGATTTTTCCTGGAAATGGAAAAGCCGTCCCGATTTTTCGGGACGGCTTTTTTGTGGTATTGGGCCTTGTTTTCAGTCTTGTGCCCGAAGGACGTGGTCCGAGTATTGGGCCAAGGCCTCGAGTTCTTCCTTGGTCGCGCTGAATTGGCTCATGTTGAGCAAGATGCCATGGATTGTTTTGCCTTTCTTGTTCGCGGTATAGACCACTCCCCAATCCTCACGCTTGACCTCCTCCATTTTTTCGGGTTTGCCTTCCAGCTCGATGGACTTCACCCAGGTTACTTCGGCCGCGTGCTGTTTCGATGGTTTCCATTCCGCGTTCAAAATTTCGATAAATTCACCGACCTTGCTGGCTTTGTGGCTTGTCGCCTCTGTCTTCTGTAGTTTGTCCACGTCCTTGGGCGTCCATTTCCCTTGCGGGTCGAGTTGGGCGAATTGCCTCGCCCGCTGGTTGGACGCGGTGGCCTGGAACTGGTGGGGAAACTGCCGGGTCCAGTCTTGGTGGATTTGGGCCAGGGTTTTGGTTTGCTCCGAGCCGAGCCTGACTCCGACCTCGAAGCCGTGCCGGTTGCCGTGCGTCGCGAGGTTCGAGCTGAACACGAAGCCCCGCTGGCCGTCCACCACCAGCGACTTGGCATGGATGAGCGGATGCGTGTAAACCGTAGCCCCCTTCCGAGACAGCTCCCGGAGCGCTTCGAGGTTGGCCTGGCGCGGGCGGGTGAAGAGTTCGACCCGCAGGCCCGCCTCCAGCTTCCGCACAAGCAGCCGCGTCAACTTGTGGCTACTTTCGATGCTGTAAACCGAAAGGCTGATGTGGTCTTGGGCGCTCTCGATGGCAACGGCCAGCTCGTCTTCGAGGTTGCAGCAACTCGCTTCGGGGGAAAGCGCCATGACATGTTGCGGGCGGAAGGGTTGGAAGCGTCCCAGGGGTTTCACGGCTTCAAAATTCGTGGAAAGTCCTTGCTCGTGGGTGCAATGCTCCCAGAAGTGGTACACAAACAACTTGTAAAGCTCGCCGATTTGGGCCAAATTGAGCAAGACTCCCAACTCGGGATTGTCCCTGAAGGGCTTCTGGTTGAAATTTCCGGTGAAAAGTGCGCCCCGGGCCTGCGGGCCGCGCGGATCGACCAGTAAAAACTTAGCGTGCAGAAAGGATGCCTGGCGGTGCGTTACTATGCCTCTGAGGCGATCGTTCACAAGTTTCTTGTAATCCGCCTCCACGAATCCGTCTGTCTCCTCGCTCGGGTCTCCCAGTCGGGCCTCCGCCGAGTCCATCAGGAAGATCTTGACCCCACGCTTTTCTGCCCGCAGCATGGCCTCCATCACGGGAGTATCCTGAACCAGAAAGGATTGCAGACAGATCATGTTTTGCGCGGAATCGACCATTTCGACCAGGTGGTGGCGGAGGAAGAGGGTTCGGGGGCCCGTCTCGAAGAGGCCGTTGCCGCGGTACTCTTGGGCTTGCCACTCGTTGCCCGTGCTGACGAAGATGTCGCTGTGCTGGATTTCGTTGGCGATGGTTTTAGTATGCTTGAAAGTTGCCATGGTGCTTTGTTTTTTAAATGTTAGTAATTCAGGAAGTCGATTGTGGTCAGGCGGCTGCGGAGGTAGAAGGCTTTTTCGGCTGACAAGATGTGTTGCGCCCTCTCGGCCAACTGGGTTCTGGTCATCCATTGTCCAAGTTTACTTTCCCATTCTTGGAAGTGCGATGCTTCTTGACGCATGATGGCCGCAAACTCTTCTTCGCTGGTAACTTGACGGTCAATTTTGCTGGCCACTAGCCGTTCGTGCCATTGGTGTGCTTCAAATTCACCCCTAGGGAAAAAATGCACCTTGGGAATCTCGAGGCTGTCGAAGTAGAGGCCCTTGTACCATGGTGAGTCGATGCGAACCTCTCTGAAGAAGCGCAGGTCATCTGCGAAGAAAGGCGTGGGCACTCTGTTGAACCTGTCAAGTGAATAGCCCGATCTGGAAAGCAGCTCCCGCTCGATTTGCTGTTCATTGACATCGTTCCATGCCTCTTGGTAATCCCCGATGTGAAGCATTGCATTTTTGGCGTTGGCTTCGATTTTCAGCTCCAGGTTCTCGTTGTCCAACTGCTTGATGACTCTCTCGATTTCCACGATTCGGAAATTTCCATTCTTGAGGCTCTGGGTTTTCATGGGGTCGATTCCTTTCAGCAGGCCATGATTTTTGATTTCCCCTTTGTTCTTGTGTTGATCGTATTGGGGCCTCTCCTCGATTTTGAAGATGGTTTGCTCCGTGAGCTCGGCCCCGATTCCGTTCCCGCCACGTTGGCCTATGGTGAGCTCGAGCAGCGCGTAATGTTGCTCTTCCACGATGCCCTTCCTCGACATTTCCCTCCCGGTTTCGGTGAGGACGAACGCTTCAGTTTTCGGGGCTTCGTTGCTGGATGTGTAGCCCGAAGCCTGCCTGGCAATCGGCTTGGCAACCAAGTATTCCATTTCGGCCATGCGGTTGAGGATGTTCCTCGCGGCACTCTCGGGCAGGTTGGGCAGGAGCTCGGCCTTGAGGGTTTGTGGGGTGAGGACTTCGTGTGTTTCCGCAAGTTTGAGCACGGGCAGGAAGAAGTGGTTCTCGGTGGTCTTGGTGTACCTGGCGAGCACTTCGAAGCGCTCCGTTGTGATGGATTTTTTCAGTTTCATGATGTCTCAGTTTTTTGAGCGTGAATTGAGTCGGGATTTGAAATTTTCGGCCAATTGTCGCACGGCCGGGGAGCTGGCCCTTTCGCTGAGCCACCTGCGGTTGCCAAAGAGCACGAGCTTGTGGCGGGCGCGGGTGATGGCCACGTTGAGGCGGTTGGGGCTGTTGTAGAAGGCTTTTTTGGTGTGTTTTGCGAAGGAGAGCAGTACAAGGTCGGCCTCGTCGCCCTGGAACTTGTCCACGGTGCAAAGGGTGATCTGGATCTTGCCTTTGCTGAAGTTCTTGCTCTTGCCGCCCTGGCCCGTCCATTTGCGGAGCATCTTGCGCAGTTGGCCCTCCTGTTCGCGGTAGAAGGTCAGCACGGCCACCTCAAACGTTTTGTCAGGGTTGCTGCTGGCAAAGTCCGCGAAATCGGCCAGCTCGGCCCGAATGTCGTCCACCTCGGTCGGATTGATGTTTTCTGGCCTGCCCTTCCTGCCCTGCGCCTTGCGGAAGGTCTCGTCCGCGTTGGCTTGCCATACCACCCGGTCTTCGCCAGGCTTGTAGCCGCCCAGCAAGTCGGCCCGCAGAACTATCGTGTTGGCTGTCAAAAGGTTCTGATTCTGGTAAAACTGCTCGCGCGATGTCTGGGCGATCTGGTCGTGCATGCGGTGCTGGTAGCTCAAGGATTCGAACTTCTGGCTCCGGATGCCCTCGTTCCCCATCAGGCCATCATAGAGCAATTTCTGGACTTCTTTTCCATTCTGGTCTGTTTTGCGTCCTATGCCGATGTGCAGCAATTCCATGATGGAGGGGAAGGCGACGCGATGGATGGCTTCGACCCTCTCCGCCAGCGGGGTTGTGTTGTCTTGCGAGTGGTCCTGCAACAGCAAGCTCAGTTCCTTTTCCAAGCGAATGGTGTTTTCGGGCTGCATCCGGTACTGGAACCGCTGGCTCAGGCGGCTGGCCACCATCTCCTCCCAGTCCTGCCCTTGGTTGTCGAATATGTACTGTGCCACATAGCTTTTGTCTTTTTTCGCGACCCGATGCCTCGCCGCTTGGAAAAGCGAGAGCTCCGCCGGCAGCGGGTTTTCTGACTCGAAGAAGTAGGCCTTCACGCGCAAGTATCTGCCAATGAACTTCATATGGGCTTCCGCATGGGCCTCGGCGGCGATGACCACGTCCGCTCCGTTCATCTCCAACACCGCTTCGAGGCTGGGCTCGGGCTTCATGGGCAGCCGCAGGAGGGACCAGGACGGCTCGGCAAGGCGTAGGTGTTCTTCCATCCCATCAGGGTCATGGCTGAAAACCACGGCCACGCCGTCCTTGCTCCACTGGGCTCTGCGGCTCAGCAATTCGAAGGACTCTCGCAGGATCTCGCGCTGGGGGGCCACGAGCAGGCTCTTGATGCTCTGGGCCACCATGTCGTCCTCGACGTAGGGCGAAAGCTGCTTGTCGTCGCCCACCAGGATCCATTTCTTGGCATGGAGGGCTGGCACCAGGAAATCGAGGAAGGTAACTTTCGAGCTTTCGTCCACGATCATGACATCGAAAGCAGAATCGCTCGTTGCGTTTTTTATTTTAGGATGTTGCAATACGCCGATCATGGTCGCTCCCACAAGGTTGACGCTGTCGTGTATCAACTTTTCAAAATACGCTTTCCCCTCTTTTCCTTTGAGGCTGTCGAGCATCATTGCGCGGCTTTCGGAGCTGGGCATTGCCATGAGTCTGTTCACCAGCTCTTTTCGTGTGCGCGCTGTCAGGTCTTGCATGAGATAGGGCAGGACGCTATCCTTCCGGACGTTGTCCTTGCTCCCGATGCGCATCGGCATGACATGCTGCTCGCAAACATCCTTGTACGTGGTCAGGATGCGGTGGATGACGTTGTCAACGGCCACGTGGGTGGCGGAAACCAGCAGGACGCGTTTGCCTTGTTGTGCCAGTTGCACGATGAGCTCCACGATGGCAGTGGTCTTCCCGGATCCCGGAGGGCCCTCCAGCAGGCAGAAGTCTTCGGTGGCCAGGGCCTTGCGCACGAACTCGCGCTGCTGCTCCGTGCCGTCTTTGCTGGTGTCCGTCAGGACTTTCCACTCCAGGCGCTGCTCGGCGTCGTCCACCGTGTCGTTGAAGTAACTTAACGCGTAGCTGGTTCTCTGGAAGAGTCGCTGCAAGGCTTCGTAATGTTTGAGCGGCCTGTCGCGCAGGTTTTTCAACGCGTTTCGTTGCATCCGGAGCTGGTAGTCGTTGGCCCGCACGTAAACTTCGGAAAGTCCGCGGTTGGATGTTTCGAGCAGGATCCATTTCTCCTCGGCGTCGCGTTCCTTGATCTTGGCCGTCCTCGCATTGGCTTTTGTGGGATGATCAAGGGATACTTCAGAGGGCTCTTGCTCAAACAGTTCCCGCTCCACTCGCTCGGCGTCCCTGTCGTTGAGGGCGTCCAGGTCGATCGCGTACTTGATGTGTTCTTCGCTCGCCGTTTGGCCTTGGTCCTCTGCCAACTTGACGGGCACCTTGAGGCTCAGCCGCTGCACCACCTTGATGCTCTCCTCGACGAAGTTCATGTAGTCCTTGACGTCGATGGCTAGGCTTTGCTGCAACTTATCGCGGCCGAAGTCGTCCAAGCGTGGCAAGGAGTTGAGTTTGAAAAGGTTTTTTTCGTTTGCCATGGGGGCTTTGTTTTGGTTGGTTTGCCGGAAGAGTCCTTTGCTTGTGCTTTGCCAGGTCGGTTGGCTTGTGAACTGTCTCATCTGCGTTGGGTATTGTTTGATGAGACATATTCGATAAATGTGCCATGAAGGTAATAATAATATAAGTAATTGATAATCAATTATTTGAAAATCTTCACGAAAATATATTCATATATTTTGAATAACTAATTATTAAATTTGAATACTTAATTATTTAATTATTGAACATATTGGCTTGCCGAGTTTTCTTAACTTTGGGCCAAACAGAAAAACAGCATGACCGTCAAATACTTCACCTGCAACGCGTTCCAAGAGAACAGCTACCTGCTGCACGACGAGCAGGGGCATGGCATGATCATCGACCCGGGCTTCAGCAGTGCCGCCGAGCGGGCCGAGCTGGAGCGCTACCTGGCCGACAGGGGCGTCGAGCCGGTGGCCCTGGTCAACACGCACTGCCACATCGACCACGTGCTGGGCCTGCCCTGGGTGGTCGAGCGCTTCGGCCTGCCGTTCTGGGCCCACGCGGGCGACGAGCCGATGCTGGTACGCACGGCCCAGGTGGCTGCGGCCTACGGACTTGATTTCGAGGGTGATGTACCCCCGATCGCCCGCCACCTGCGCGAGGGCGACACGCTGGAGCTGGGCCTGGAGCGCCTGGAGGTGCTGCACGTGCCCGGCCACTCGCCCGGGAGCGTGGTGCTGCTCAACCGCGCCCGCAAGTGGCTGGTGGGCGGCGACGTGCTCTTCCAGGGCAGCATCGGCCGCACCGACCTGCCCGGCGGCAACCACCAGCAACTGCTCGACGGCATCCGCTCCAAGCTGCTCTGCCTGCCCGACGACTTCGTGGTTTACGCGGGCCACGGCGAGCCCACGACCATCGGCCGCGAACGGCGGCTGAACCCGTTCTTGCGCTTCTGAACCATACGGTTTTCCCCTAAGCACGAAGCCCTGCCCGAGGACACTCGGGCAGGGCTTCGCCTTTTTCGGAAAGAGGGGGCCTACTGGGCCGAGAAGCTCTGGCGCAGCAGCTCGAGGGCCTGGCTCCACGACTGCTCGTCGGCCTGCTGGTTGTAGGCCAGGGGCAGTTCGAAGAGCTTGCCGAGCGAGTCGGCCGCGGGGCTGGTGAAGGAGTGGATGGCGCCGGGGTAGTTGTGGAACTGGTAGTCCACCTTGGCGGCGTCCATCTCGGCCTTGAAGGCTGTGATCTGCTCGGCGGGCACGAACGAGTCGTCGGCGCCGTTGCAGACCATCACGCGGGCCTTGACCTGGCCAGGCTTGGCGGGCGTCTGGGTGCCCAGGCTGCCGTGGAAGCTGACCACGGCGTCGAGCTCGGCGCCCGCGCGGGCCATGTGCAGCACCACGCCGCCGCCGAAGCAGTAGCCGAAGGCGGCGATCTGGTCGGTCTGGGTCTGCTCTTGCTCGGCCAGGAACTTCTGCGCGGCCTCGAAGCGGATCTTCATGCTGTCGAGGTTGGCGAACACGGCTTGCGAGAAGGCGCCGGCCTCCTCGGGATGCCCGGCCAGCTTGCCGTCGCCGTACATGTCCAGGGCCAGGGCCACGTAGCCTTCCTGGGCCAGCATCCGAGCGCGCTCGCGCGAGTAGTCGTTCAGGCCCCACCACTCGTGTACGACGAGCACGCCGGGGCGCTTGCCTTCCTTGGCGCCATCGTAGGCCAGGAAGCCTTTGTAAGTGGTTGAGCCGTCGGTGTATTCGACCTCTTTTTCAATGAGGGTCGAAACCGGTTCGGCGGCGATGGAATCCTTGGCCGTGGAGTCGGTGGCCGGGGCTTCGCCTTGTCCGCCTTGGCAGGCGGCGTTGGCCAGCAACGCCAGGGCTGCCAGCGCGTTCACGAAAATCTTTTTCATGGGTGAAGATTGGGAATTATGAAGAATTGGTACAATGCGTTGGTTTTCAGTGCCTTGTTTGTGGGGCAATGTTTTCTTGAGCCGCAAAATTACAGAAATTCATCGAGCGGCATTCAAGCCGATGCCCCGGATCTTGGCGTGGCAAGCTCCGGTTCAGGGCAAAAGTAGATTTCGCCTTCGAGAATCACCCAAGGCGGGCAAGGATCTTTTGTGCGATTTGTCGGGCGTTGGGAGTCCGTCGTCCTCTCATTTCGCTTCCAAATGGAACTCATGCACATGGCCCTCGCTTTCGAAGCGGTACCAGAACTCGCTGGCTTTGAGCCGGATGATGCGCAGCGAGGGCGTGGCTACCCGGGGCAGTTCGGGCGTGAGGTAGCTGATGCCGCTGAGCCCGGTCATGAAGAGTGTCGTCTTGTCGTCGCTCCATTCCCAGCTTCCGGCCTGGTTCTGGGCCTCGCCGTCCTTGTCGTCGTAGGCGCGGTAGTAGGTGCCGCCGCTGTAGAACTCCTCCATGTAGTTCGTCACGGCGATCTGTTCGGTCATGTCGGTGCCATCCTGGAGGTAGGCCACGAGCTCCCATTGGGCGAGCAGCCTCGAGTCGGCCAGGTTCGAGAAGCCGCCTTCGTCGTACTTGGTGCAAGAAGCGGCCGCTAAGGCGAAGGCTATCAGGGCGATGAGGATCTTTTTCATGGTTGGGGATGTTGGGGGTTAGGGGGGAGGTAGGGGGCGATCGCCTCTGCTTGCGGGAGGGCTTGCTGGCGTTCCACAAGGGCGATCTCGTGCGGCAGAAGGCCATACAATTCATAGACCAGCGCGTCGATCTGGCTGTCGAGGTGTTGCGTCCGGCGTTGGATCTGGTCGATTTCCACTTGCAGGTGGGTGGCCTGCGCCCTTTTGTTCAGCTCCAGCAGGCTTTCGACAAGCTGGGAAATCTTATCGAAGAGCGCTTTTTGGCCTTTGTCCTTCTTGTCGATGGTCTTGATGGGCAATTGCTCGATGAAGCGCTTGCCGTAGGAGAAGGCCGTCTGGTAGCAGCGCAGCGAGATCTTGGAGTGGTACCAGTTGAGCAGCTTGGAGTTGAGCAGGCCCGTGAGGTAGGGATAGGACCGCTTGTCGGCAAGCTGGATGCCATAGACCCCGGCGTTTCCGCCGCCGACAAAGTAGAATTTGCCTTCAAGGTCGAGCGTGAAGGAGTTGTGGCCGCTCAGCACGGTGGTCATGATCTTGTTTTTGTGGAAGGAAGCGAGGTTTTGGCTTCGCCCGAAGGCATACCACGGATAAGTGAGCTTGCCTTTGTCGCGTTCTTCCAACCTGGGCTTGCACGCTTTCAAGTATTTCCAAATTCGGGGATATTTTTTTTTGAATGTTTTTTCATCGATCAAAATCGCCTTTTCATTTTCCGCAAGATAGGGGAAAATCAGCAGGTCGGTGTTGATCGGGTAGCGGTACCGCTTCACTTCTGCGCCCCGCAGCAAGGGGAAGAGGATTTCTTTTTCGAGGAGGTGCTTCTGGCCGGTATGCTTGGAGAAGACCTCGAAATGCTCGTCGGTCTGGCCGACCAGCTTGGTGATGAAGACCGGGTCGGCGCTGGTCTGCAAGCCCACCAGTATCTTGGTCTGCCAGTCGCCCAGCCGCTTGTTTTGGTTCAGCTTCTCGAACAGCTCCAACTCGTCGTCGAAGACGAAGTTCCAATATTCTGCCGAAAGGGTCTTTTTCAGGACTCTCCCCTTGACCAGCCGCGTGTCGGCGGCTTTGGGTTCGCGCAAAAATTCCCGGAGGTCGTGCAGGGGGATCTTGTGGTCGGCCAGGCGGTGGTAGTCCAGGTGCTCGTCGGCCTGGGCCTTGTCCAGGTGCATCACGCAGGTGTTGATGCTGGCATTGTCGAAGACGTAGAATCCGTCGAAGTCGAAGATGGAGCGTAGGAAGCGGTTCTGGGCCAGGTAGTTCCGCAGGCCCTGGCCATAGTCGGTCTTGAAGAAGCGGTGCGGCAGGATGTAGCTGAGCTGGCCCGCCGGGTTGAGCAGCTCGACGCCTTTTTCGACAAAAAGGCAGTAGAGGTCGAAGTTTCCCATGGCCGACTGGTAGCGGCTGAAATACTCCAGCGTGTTTTTGTCGAGGTTTTGGATTCGGACGTAGGGCGGATTGCCCAACACGCAATCGAATCCGCCCTGGGCAAATGCTTGGGGGAAGGCTTGCTTCCAGTCGAATACATTGATTTTCCGCTCTTCTTTGGGGCTAAGGAGGGCGCCCTGGTCATAGAAATCGGGGGCGACCAGCGAGTTTCCGCACTGGATGTTCTGGTCGATCGTGGGCAGGACCCTTTCGTTGAAGAGCTTGAGGCTGGTTTGGATGGAGGCTTCGGTCTCGCCCTCCAAGGCCTTGAGCAGCAGGCTCAGCTTGGTTACCTCCACGGCCTGCGGGTCGATGTCCACGCCGTGGATGTTGTTCAGGAGGATGCGTTTTTTCTCTTGGCTCGTCAGGTGCCCGTCCGGGGTCAGCGGAGGCCTTTTGCCCTTGGTGGGATTTTCGAGGTAGTAGCGCAGGTGGAAGTCGAGCAGGAACTGGTAGGCGCCCAGGAGGAAAGACCCGCTGCCGCAGCTCGGGTCCAGGATCTTGATCCGGCTTACCTGCTGCGGATTCTTGCCCAGGGTCATTCGCCCGACGGTTTCGCGCACGATGTGCTCAACGATGTATTCCGGTGTGTAATAGACCCCTCCGGCCTTGCGGACCTCGGGTTTGTCCTCCACCAGCGCCTCGCGGGCGCTTCCCAGGCGGATGACTTTGCCCAGGAACTGCTCGTAGGCCATGCCGAGGATTTCGACCGGGATGTAGGCGAAGTTGAAGCCAAACTCCGCCTCGTTGAGCTTGCTTTTGCCATAAAGTTCCCAGACGATGTTGCGAATGACCTTGTTGTCGATTTCGAGGCTCGGGCTGAGCTTGTCCTTCTGGAAGTCGAAGAGCCCGGAGTTGTACCGCTCGTCGGCCTGGTAGAAGATGGCAAGCAGATTTTGATAGTGGTTTCCAGACTGGACGGTGCGGAAGAGCGTGTTCTCCGGCTCGATTTTCCGGTCCTCGCAAACCTTCAGGAAGACCAGCCGATCGATGGTCTGCTGCACGGCCTGGTTGATTTCCTCTTCGGCCAGCGCGGGCATGCGCGAAGCGATGTTCGTGGCCAGGTAGTCGCGCCAGCCCTCCAGGGTCTTGAGGAACTCGACATTGACCGGCTCGATGGCCTTGCGGTCGATTTGGGCGCTGGCGTACTTTTCGAGGCTGCCTCGTACCACGTTTTCGTAGGCGAAGGTGTCGTACAGGAAGTCGAACTCCTTGAGGTAGTCGGTGAAATAGATGTATTTCAGGCGCTTGGCATTGGCGTTTTCGGTCTTCTTGGGTTTGCGGGTGCAGTCGTAAACGGCGAACTCTTCGAAGTCCGTGACGATCGAGATGCTCAGGCCGGCGTTCCATCCGTAGTTGCGGAGCTGCAAGGCAGGTTCCGGGTTCTCCCGGATGGGCACCGAGGGCTTCTTGGCCTCCACAAAGAACTGCCTCTTCCCATCGAGGTTGAAGGAGTAGTCAGGGGCTTTGGAATGGCCATTCACCTTGATCCGGTCCTCCTGCCGCACTTCGCGGTAAGGCTCGGCCAGGCGTTTCGCATTGTCGATGTCCCAGCCCAACGCCCCGAAGAACGGATTGATGAAGTCCTGCCGCGTCTGGGTCTCGTTGTAGTCGCCCAAAGTGTCGCAGGCCATCCGCGCAGGGAAGCGCTCCATCAGGCTGGCCAGCAGTTCTTTGGCGACTTCCTTTTTCATGTTCGGGGATTTGGGTTGGTGGGTTGGGCGTTCGGCTCAGAGCAAAGCGCCGAGGACGACCAGGGCCAGGGCCAGGGCGGCCAGCCACCAGAGCGGGCGTTCGGGCGCGCTTTTGATGATGGTCAGGAAGTCCGAGTCGAGCAGGCGAAGGGTCGGTGCCCAGAAGAACAGGGCGCCCAGCAGCAGCACCTTGTCGCCCAAGGCTGGCCCGGGGAAGCCGAAAGCCCAGGCCAGGGGCAGGAACAGGAGCAGGGGCAGGGAGACGCTCAGCCAGCGCAGCCGGTTCTGCTGGCGCGGGTCCTGCATGGCGCTGAGCGAAGTGGAGCTTTGCAGGAAGTCGATGTTGGCGCGCAAGCCCGTGAAGAACAGGATGATGCCCGCTGCCAGTGCCGCCACCCACTGGCCCACGGCGCCCACGTTCAGCCAACTGAGCAGGTAGTCCGAGTCGTTGCGCAGGATGGGGTTGGCCAGGAAAGGGAAGGCCAGCAGCCAGATCGCCGAGAGCTTCCCCCAGAGCATGACCAGCTTCATGGGGCCTTTCTTGTGCGTTTGGATGTTGTGCAGCCAAAGGAACGCCAGGCTGGCCACCAGCAGGAAAAGGAAGCCCGAGCCGATGACCAGCAGCACCACTTCGGGCTCCCAGCGGAGCGAGCCGTCCGGGGTGAGGTACCGCACCGAGAATCCCTCAAAGTCGGCGGCGATACGGTAATGCTCCGCGACCCAGCGCGTGATGGCGATTTGGGCGAACCGGAGCCCGAACATGCCTGCGAAAAGGGCGGAGGTGGCGTTCAGGGCACGGGCGAAGCTGGGCAGGTAGGTGTTGGACATGGTGTGTTGTGGGTTGTGGGGGGCTCGGGCCGCTACTTGCCGAGCAGTTTCCGCAGCGCTTCGAGCTCGTTCTTGAGGGCTTGGTTTTCCTGTTCGGCTTTCGCCTTCTCCTGCTCTACTTTCGCCTTTTCCTGCTCTACTTTCGCCCTCTCGAGTTCGCTCTTTTCGACCTGTCCCTCGAGGTCCTCGATTTCCCGCTCCATGTCCTCCAGCTCGTCGATGATGCCGTCCTCCAGGTTCATCTTGCTCTGGATGTCGGCGTCCAGGACGGCCTTCTGGAGCTTCCGGATGATGGGCCTGAACTTCTCGGGTAGGTCCTCCGCCTTGAAGTTGAGGATGTGGTGCTGGTCGTCGGCCGGGTCGCTCTGGTCGAATACGCCGAGCAGGACCTCGAGCTCGGTGCGCCTTCGCCCGGTCAGGTAGGGGATCTGGATGACGTAGCTGTCGAGCGTGAGGCTCTCGATGAAGTTCTCGCGGGTGAGGATGGGCTCGCCCGTGATCAGGTCGATGTACTGGCGGCTGACCTTGATGGCGCTGGCCTGGGTGTGGTCGAGCTTGTGCCCCAGGAAGTAGATGCTGATGATGGGCGTGCCGACCTTCCGGGTCCTGCCCCCGACGCGTATCCGGTTGACGTTCTCCTTCTTGGAGAGCTGCAGGCCCAGGTACTTGCGGAAGCGGAGGATGTCGGTGGGGAACTTGGCCTTCTGGAGCTCGATGATGACGTTCTTGTGGCCGTCCGGGGTCTTGATCCGGGCCGAGAAGTCGAGCCGATAGACGGTCAGTCCCAGGCTTTTCCTGCGCTGGCGCTTGCTGGCCTTGCCCTTCTGCTGGTCGATCTCGGAGGCGAGCTCCTGGCTGAGGAAGGAAATCCGCTCGATGGTCTCGCCGATGATGGACGAGATCATCAGCTTGGCGATCTTGCTGTCCTCCATGAGGTACTTGAAGACGACGTCGTAGATGGGGTTGGCGATCTGCATGGGCGGGTTTTTTGCGAAGTTACGAAAGCCAGGGGTCTTGGCAAAACGCCGGGGCCCCGGGGCAGGCTCAGAAGACGACGCGGAGCTGGGCCTTGAACTCGGAGCGCAGGCTTCCTTGTATCTCGTTGAGGCCCGAGCTGATGGTCGCCCGGTCGGCGAAGGACGTCTGGGCGTAGCGGAGCCAGAGGTCCACGCGGTCGGCCAGCTCGAGGCGGGCCATGGCGTAGAAGCGGGTGCCGCGCCCGAAGTAGGCCGGGATGGAGAAGGCGTAGAGCACGTCGTTCTCGTAGGCGTAGAGCCGGTTGTCGAAGGTCTCGGCCTCGAAGATGGCGTAGCGGAAGTAGAGTTTCAGCGGCAGTTCGGCGAAGGCGTAGTTCAGGTCCTGGTAGGCCAGGAAGCCCATGCTCCGCCCCTGGCTGTCCTCGAACCAGTTGGCCTCGACGCGGCTGCGCAGCTCCAGGCCGCCCCAGGGGTAGTCGATGTGGAAGCGCAGGCGGGTCAGGCGGGTCTGCTCCTGGGGGCGGATGCCCGTCTGCTCCCAGCCGGGCACGTTGGCCAGGCGGCTCTCGGTCTTGAAGCGCCAGTACATCGAGACCTGGCGGCTGGGCAGGAAGCCGAGCTGCGCGAAATAGTCCTGCCCCTGGCTGGGCCTGTCCACCGTGGAGCGGGCCCAGGGGAAGCTGTAGAGGTCGGCGTAGGCCAGCAGCGTCCACTTGCGGGCCGGATGCAGCTCGGCGCCCAGGTAGAAACCCCGCTCGTTGCTGGTGGCCGTGGTCTCGCCGAACCCGCGGGCGAAGGGCGCGCGGTAGGCGGGCGAGTAGGAGCGGTGCAGCGCCGCCAGCGAGACCTGCGCCCCGAGCTGCATCTTCGCGGCGTTGAGCGTGGCCAGGTTGCCGTCCTGGTCGGTGGCCGTCTCGCCGAGCAGCAGCAGGCCCCGCCAGGCCAGGCGGTAGTCGGCCCCGAGGTTCCAGCCCGAGCGGCCCCGCGGGTCGTGCAGGTCCGCGAGGCGGTCGCCGGGCAGGGCCTCCTCCGAGAACTCGTGCCGCGAGAAGGTCGCCCCCAGGCCGAGCAGCTCGCCTTGCCAGGCCAGGTTGGCCCCGAGGTTGCGCAGCCGCAGCGACTTCTCGTCCTCGACCTGCGCGGGCGTGGCGTGCAAGCCGCTGATTTGCAGCGAGGTGAACCCCTCGATGCCTTCTTCGTTTTCCGCGAGGCTGTCGGCCGAGAGGTCCAGGTTGGCGTCGCGGGCCTTGTCGGAGTAGAAGCCCGTCAGGCGGAAGGCGCCCAGCCGCAGGGTCGCGCCCGCGCCGCGGAAGAACTGGTTCTCGTCGGCCGAGGCGAATCGGCGCAGGCCCTGGGCCCTTCGGTCGATGTTCAGCACGTAGGGCGTCTTGCCGATGCCCAGGCCGGCCCATTGCACGAGCCCCTGGCCAAACTGCGCCTGGAAGTCGCCCAGCACCAGGTTCTCCACGGGCCCCGCGCCGGCCAGTTGCAGGTGGGCCGAGTAGAAGTCGAATCCGTGCCGGTTGCTGCCCCGGAAGAACTCCTCGCCGGCGTCCTTCTCGGCCGTCAGGCCCCAGCGGAGCTTGTCGGAGTAGGCGTACCCGTAGCGGGCGAAGTGCTTGAGCGGGTCGCCCAGGTAGCGGGCGTTGGGCGAGAGCTCCTGGTCCGGGGGCAGGGGGCGGAAGCCCTCCAGGGTCTGCGGCACGCCCTGGCTCCGGAGCAGGAACTGGTGCCTGCCGTAGCGCAGGGCGTTGCTCCAGCGGACTTCCTCCGCCCCCGGGTCGCTCAGGCTGACGAAAGGCATCAGCCAGTCGATGTCCTGCCGGTTCCATCCTTCGAGCAGGAGCAGCTCGTAGAGGGTCCTGAACTGCCCGACCTGGGCGCGGTAGCGCAGCAGGACCATGATCTCGAAGTGGTCCAGGAACTGGAGCTTCTCGAAGTCCTCGCGGGTCGCGGTGTTCAGGTCGAGGGGCTGGTTTTGGAGGGCGGCCAGGTCCAGCACGAGCTGCTCGAGGTCGATGTCCTCGTCCTCGGCGTCCTCGGCGATGTCCTCCACCAGCCTTTCCAGGGAGGCGAATTGGCCTTGGGCCCATAGGCTGGGGGCCGCGCAGGCGCAAAGGGCGAAAAGAATCCAGAACTTCCTCATGGTCATGGCCTTGGATGTGTGGCTATCGGCCAAGCCGCACGGCTTCGCCGTGGCGCGGCCCGCGTTTTCATCTCCCAAAGGAAAGGCAAAAAAAGGGAAATTCCAAGGCCGGCGCAGCGGGCCGATGGGCCTAGAAGAAGGCGCTGGCCAGCACGACCACGCCCAGAGCCGCGATGGCCACGCCCATGAACTTGTTGACCCAGAAGAGCGTGCGCAGGCTGATGCGCGACCTCATCCGGTTGACCAGGAAGGTAACGGCGAACCACCAGGCCGAGGCGCCGGCCAGCACGCCCAGGCTCATGGCGGCCATGAGCCACGACGGCGTGTCGTCCTGGAGGATGCCCAGCCCGGCGAAGAGCGCCCCGAACACCACGATCGTCAGCGGGTTGGACAGGGTCAGGGCGAAGATGGAGGCGAAGTCGCTGGCCCAGTGCCCGTGGTTGGGGCGGCGGAAGTTGTTGAGCATGGCCCGGGGCCCGGTTACGAAGTAGCGCAGGCCCAGGTAGATCAGGTAGGCCCCGCCCACGGCGCGGATCAGGGTCTGGTGGTCGGCCAGGAAATCCGAGATGGCCGTCACGCCGAAAGCCGCGATGACGGCGTAGAAGGTGTCGGCCACAGCGGCGCCCAGGCCCGAGACCATCCCGCGGCGCAGCCCCTGCTTGAGGGTGCGGTTGATGCACAGGATGCCAATGGGGCCCAGCGGGATCGAGACTCCTATCCCGATCAGGAAGCCTTGAAACAGGAATTGGAAGGCCAAGGTCTCTCGTTTTGGTGTCCCGGAAAATTAGCACAAAATCCCCAAAGCGCGTCCGCCCGCGCCTGCTCGGGCATCGTTTCTGGGTCGGCCTTGGGCATCTACCGGGCCTGGGTTGGCCCGGGGCGCGGCCCTTGGGCTAATTTTGGGCCTGCGAAATAAAACGGTATCTTGGCTGCGTTTTGCAAAGGCCAGCCCCAATTGAACCCAAGCTCCCGCCCATGAAGATTTCCTACGACCAAAGCAAGAACAGCCTCAGCATCCGCCTGGTCGAGAACACCGAGGTGGACCAGGAGGAAATCCTTTCCGGCCAGGTCATGCTCCGCCGCGACGCCAACGGCCTGCTGGTGGAGCTGGTGCTGCTCGAGGCCGACCAGAGCACGGACCTCTCGGAGGTCTTCCCCATCGAGCGGGAGCTCCGGGCCAGCCCCGCCGCGCTGCGCGACCTGCTGGCCAAGTCGCTGGGCAAAGGCAGGACAGCCTTCTGATGCGGCCCCGCGGTTTTTCATGCCGGCAGGTGGGCAAGCATTCTCCAGGACAGGTTTCGCGCCGGGCCGGGGCCTCTGGCAAGTGTATAAGTTTTGTCGATCCGAAGAATGTCATTCCAAATTCGGGAATGGCAGTTCGGAGAGTGGACATATTTCTCTAACTTAGCACGAACAATCGGCCAAAGCACCCATGAGGATCACCATCATCCGCAAGTTCTCCATAGGTTTTCTCCTGCTTTTCATCAGCACCGTGGCCAACACCTTCTGGATTCGGGAGGCGGCCAAACAGAGCCAGTCGGCGAGCGTGAACACCAAGTCGGTCATTCAGCCCTCCATCGAGATGCTGCGCGAGCTCCAGTACGAGGTCATCAACTCCCACAAGCTGGTGCTCATCTGGGTTTACGTGGACAAGAAGTCCAACACCGTCAGCAAGAACGAGCTCCTGGCCGTCCACGACAGCGTCTTTCCGAGCTTCCAGGCCAGGATAGGCCAAGCCGCGGAGGGCTGGAGCGAAAGCGAGAAGGCCCTCGGGCGGAAAATAGTCCATGCCCTGGACAGCCTGGAGGACCTGCACAAGTACGTCATCAAGCCGTTCGACAGCTTCGAGGTCTATGACCCCGACAACGCCATGCTGGTGGTGACCTCCTACTTCGAGATGGAGGAGGGCGGCGGAGTGCCCGAGCTGACCCGGCACATCCTGTCCATGATCGGCGACCTGCTGGGCCTGTTCGAGCAAGAGCGCAGCGCCTCCGACGAGATGCTCCTCCAGCAGGTGGTCTCCCTGCGCAAACGGATCAACATAGGAGGCTTCCTGCTTATCCTGTTCGTGCTGTTCATCGGCCTGCTGGTCAGCCGGTCGGTGGTCAAGCCCGTGAACAACATCCGCGGCTCGATCACGCAGCTCAGCCATGGCGTGCTGCCGATGAGCGACATCCCGGTCAACAACGACGAGATCGGCGACATCGCCCGGGCGGTGAACCGGCTGGTCAGCACCCAGCACAAGACCGTAACCTTCGCCATGCGCATCGGCAAGGGCGACTTCGAGGCGCCCTTCGAGCCCCTGAGCCACGAGGACCTCCTGGGCGTCACCCTGATCGAGATGCGCCAGAACCTGAGCAACGCCCGCCAGCTCGAGCGGGACCGCCAGCAGGAGAGCCGCGTGGCCAACTGGAGCTCGCAGGGCCTGGCCTACCTGGGCGACATGCTCAGCGAGTCCCGCGACGTCAAGCTCATCTCCGCCAGCGTGCTGCGCTTCATCGTCCGGTACCTCAAGGCCGTGCAGGGCGGCCTGTACCTGCTCGACGTCCAGGTCGAGGACTCCGAGGAGTACGAGCTGGTGGCCTCCATCGCCTTCGACATGCAGAAGAACCAGATGCGCCGCGTCCATGCCGGCAGCGGCCTTCTGGGCGAGTGCATCCTGGCCAGGCAGACCCTCACCTACGACACCCTGCCGCCCGACTACCTCAAGGTCGAGAGCGGGAGCGGCTACACCGAGCCTTCCTTCCTGGTGCTGTGCCCCATCATCGTCGAGAACGAGTGCTACGGGGTCATCGAGCTGTCCTTCCTGCGCAAGCTCGACGACTACGAGGTCGAGTTCGTGAGCAACTGCGCCTTCCGCATCGGCTACACCGTCAGCACCATCCGGTCCAACGAGCGCAACCTCGAGCTGCTCCAGCAGTCGCGCCGGCAGGCCGTGCAGCTCTCCATCCAGGAGGAGCAGCTCCGGCAGAACATCGAGGAGCTCCAGGCCATCCAGGAGGAGCTCCGCGACGCCAACGCCCAGCTTCGGCGCAACGAGGAGATGCTCGAGGAGACCGTCCGCATCCGCACCCAGGAGGTCGTCGAGCAGAAGAACCTCATCGAGTCCAAGAACAAGGACATCACCGACAGCATCACCTACGCCAAGCGCATCCAGGAATCCATGCTGCCCAACCTGGCGGCCCTGCGCGCCGTCCTCAAGAAGAGCTTCGTGCTCTACAAGCCCCGCGACATCGTCTCGGGCGACTTCTACTGGTTCTACCACTCGGGCGACAACCTGGTCGTGGTGGCGGCCGACTGCACCGGCCACGGCGTGCCCGGGGCCCTGATGAGCATGCTGGGCGACTCCTACCTGAACCAGATCGTGAAGTTCGGCCACGAGTACTCCCCCTCGGCCATCCTGGCCAAGCTGCACAACAACATCCACACCGCCCTGCGCCAGAAGGAGACCTCCAACCAGGACGGCATGGACATGGCCATCTGCAGCATCGACATGGCCGCCGGGAAGATCCGCTTCGCCGGGGCCAAGAACCCGCTGGTGTACGTCAGGCAGGGGCAGGTCTTCCACCTCAAGGGCGACCGCAACGGCGTGGGAGGCTTCCAGAAGGGCGAGCTGCTCGCCTTCGAGGAGCACGAGGTCGTGGTGGACTCGCCCACCATGTGCTACATCTTCTCGGACGGCTACCAGGACCAGTTCGGCGGCGCCGACGGGCGCAAGTTCATGATCAGCCGCCTGCGCGAGAAGTTCCTCGAGATACACGAGAAGACGGCCATACAGCAGAAGGACTCGCTCAACCGCGCCTTCGAGGCCTGGGTGGGCAGCGACTACCGCCAGATCGACGACGTTCTGGTGGTGGGCTTCGAGGTCCTGCCTGCCGCCTCCGCCGCGGCTCACTGAGCCGGCAGGGCCAGCGGGTTGCGCTCGTTGTACCGCCGCAGGTAGTAGAACATCATCTGCTTCTGCTTGCGCTTGCCCAGGTGGCTGAACTCGTCGAACAGCTCCTGGTCGGGCATCAGGCAGAGCTTCACGGCGTCCACCGCGAAGTCATAGACCTCGCCCGAGCTGAAGTCAAGGATGTACTGCCGCATCTCCACGGTCGTCTGCGGCATGGTGTTGAAGTGGTTGACGCCGTAGTAGGTGGCGTAGGGGTCGTAGGGGTTGTTCTGGTAGATGACCTTGTTGGCCACGAAATGGCAGAGCGAGCCCATGTAGGACACGCGGTTGAAGCTGTCGTTCCAGCGGATGTGCAGCCTCCCGTTCTCGGCGTAGCCCCAGAGGTCCTCGGGCTTGGCCTGCTGCTGCATGCCGAGGTTGTCGTAGAAGGTGACCAGCTCGCGCCGGGTCAGCTCCTCGAAGTAGGCCGGGTCGTCGGGGGGCAGGTTGCTCAGCACCCGCAGCTTCGAGACGGGGCTGTTCTGCCGCACCTGCCCGAAGTCCAGGTAGAGGCCGTCGTGGAAGCGGTAGCTGGCCGAGTAGGGGACCAGCCGGGCCGTGTCGGCCTGGGCCAGCGCCAGGCCAGGGGCCAGGGCCAGCAGCAGGCAGGCGAGCCAGAGCCGCCGGGGGCAAGCCTGGCCGGCGCGGCGCTCGGGTTTTGTGCTTTGCGAAGTAATTTTCATTTTTGCGAAATTTTAGCCCTGGTGAGCAAGCGGATGTCCAAATGTCGAAAATTTAACGGGCATCTTGCTTTTCCTCGATCCAAAAAAAAGATTTATCTTTATTAGCGCCAGCATGGCAAGAAGGCAGCGGGCGCGTCGTCCCCGCAAAACGCAAACCAGCGGCCTGCATTGCCAGCCGGATGGCCGGACCCGCCGCCGGGCTTTCTTCGCTGACCGTTCGTCCTCATGCCAGCCCGCCTGATCCCATCAACCGAAAGTAAGTCATGCAAACCAACGCCAAGTGGATAGAGAACCTTTTCGGTAGCCAGCCGCACCTCTACGACAGCGAAATCGTCAACAGGGTCATCCTGATCAACATCTACTCGATCATCGGTTTGGCTTTCAGCTCCCTTTTCGCCTTCGGGGCCTTCCTGTTCGAGAACACGCCCATGCTGCTGACCTTCGCGGTCTCGGCCCTCTTCTTCGCCATCTGCCTGGTCTTCCTGCGCAAGTCCAAGAACTACAAGTTCAGCGGCTACCTGCTCACCCTGGGCGTCTCGGCGCTGCTGCTCGTGCTGCTGGCCTTCTCGAAGGGCCAGGTGCAGTGGCTGTTCTGGTTCTTCGTCCATCCGCTGTTCGCCTTGTTCGTCCTGGGCCCCCGGCAGGGCGGCATCGTCTCGGGCGCGGTCTTCGCCCTTTCGGCCTCCATCATCCTGGCGGGCCCCAGCCTGGGGCTCGAGGGCGAGTTCGCCTTCAGCTTCCAGTTCGGCTTCCTGCTCTCGTGGGCGGCCGTGTTCATGGTCAGCCTGTTCTACGAGAAGAACCGCCGGGACCTGTCGGCCGTCATCGAGAAGAAGATGCTCGACTCGCAGAAGGTCGAGAAGGAGAAGGACCAGTTCATCACCCGCCTGTCGCACCAGATCCGCACGCCCCTGAACAACCTCCAGGGCATCACCGACCTGCTCAGCAAGACCGAGATGGACGACCTCCAGCGCGACTACCTCGACACCATCGTGGCATCGGCCAACACCATCTCCACCGTGGTCAACTCCATCAACACACTCACCGGAGTCTCCATCGACCGCAGCAAGGAGAAGAACCTCAGCTTCAGCCTCACGGCCACCATCGAGAGCGTGTTCACCCTGTTCAGCAACCGCTACTCCGGCAACGTCAAGTTCAACTTCCGCCCCCTGGCCGACATTCCCAGCCGGCTCATCGGCAGCCCGATCATCGTCAAGGAAGTGCTCCTGGCCCTCATCGAGAACTTCATCAACCATTCGCCGGGCCCGCCCATGGCCATCGACCTCCAGCTCGGCATCGAGCCGACGGCCGCCGAGTCCAACATCGCCCTGGCCAAGCTCGTCATCTCCGCCAGCCACACCGCCGCGCGGGCGGGCAAGCTCGAGCTCGAGAAGTCGCTCGACCTGACCATGACCGAGCGGACGCTCAGCCAGAACGGGGGGACTTTCCAGGCCGAGGTCCAAGGCGAAAACCTCGTGTTTTCTATCACCATGGAGTTCAAGAAGAACCGCACCGCCGTACACCAGAAAAAGCAGGCCGAGGCCGGCGGCCTGGCGCCGCTGGCCAACCCGTCGGGGCCCGTCAAGAAGGGCCTCGACCTCCAGCAGGCCAACGTTCTGCTGGTGGAGGACAACGAGATCAACCAGCGCATCATGATCCTGAGCCTCAACAAGCTCGTCAAGAACATCGACGTGGCCAGCAACGGCAAGGACGCCATCGACAAGTTCGTCTCGGCCAAGTACGACATCATCCTCATGGACGTGCAGATGCCCGTCATGGACGGCATCAAGGCCACCCAGAAGATCCGCGAGATCGAGACCGGCACCTCCAGCCACATCCCCATCATCGCCGTAACGGCCAACGCCCTCATGGGCGACCGCGAGACCTGCCTGGCCGCCGGCATGGACGACTACATCAGCAAGCCCTTCAAGCTCGACGTGGTGCTCGAGAAGATCAAGTACTTCCTGGAACGCTGAGCCCCGCTCAGGGTTCGCCCCCGATTGCCTCCAGCTCGAAGCTGTGCCCTAGCGTGGCCATGATCTCCCAGCGCGTCCGCGGGTGGTCCGGGTCGAAGACCGCCAGCCCCTCCGGGGTCTGGAGCCGGCGGCCCTCCAGGCGGAGGTAGGTCCGCTCATGCGGCAGGTACTCCGCGCCCAAGGTCCAGCCCGTGGCCTCGAGCCCCCTCGGGCTGCCGTCGTCCGTGGGCACGATGCCCGAGACGATGCCCTCGGGGTCCTGGAAGGTCTCCCAGCGCAAGGTCATTGAGAAACTGGGGTGGAACTGGCCCGTCAGGATGAACAGCGCGTTGCGCAGGGTGGCCGTCCGGCCCGTCCCGTCGAGCTTGCCGCGGGCCTGGCTGCCGAAGTCGCCGCCGAGGGTCGCCCGCACCCAGCGGGGCGCCTGCCACACCAGGTAGAGGTTGTGGTAGGCGCGCAGGCCCTGGCCCGCGGGCAGCGCCGCGGAGGCCTCGACGCCCAGCAGGTTCGAGTAGGCCAGGCTGAGCCCGCCGGGCAGCGCGTAGCCCAGCAGCAGCCCGACCGACTTCTGCCGGTTGGCGTCCATGAAGTGGTTGTAGCCGTTGACGACCCAGAGCTGGGCCGTCAGGGCCTCGTTTCCTTCGTAGCGGAGGCAAACCCCGGCCTGGTCGGAGGGCTCGTGGAAGGTGGCCAGCGTCGTGGAGCTGAGCTTGTCCGTCATCGGCAGGAAGCTCTCCGTGCCGATGTGCGTGGGGAAGAATCCCGCGTCGAGCCAGAGGCCCTTGGCCATGCGGAATCCCACGTTGGCCGCCTGCAACGCGGGGAATGTCTGCGACCAGGTCGCCCGCACGATGTCGCCCTGGTGGATGACCAGGGTGGCCCTGGCCTTTTCCTCGACGAAGCGCAGGCCCACCTGCGCGATGTTTAGGCCAAAGGCGCGGCTGCGCGGCGACACGTTGCTGAAGGGCTGGAGCTCCGAGCTGGGCAGGTGGTGGTCGTACTGCGCGCAGTAGGCGTCCACGTAGCCCGAGATGCCCAGGCTGGCCCCCTGCGGCCGGGCAGGCCCGGCCAGGGCAAGAAGCGCCACGGCCAGCAGGGCAGCCCGGCTCGCCCTGTTGCGCCCAGGGCCTGGCGAGGGTCGCTGGTCCGTGCTCATCGTTTCTGGTGCCAGAGGGCCACGTCGCTGACCAGCTCCTCGATGCGCGACGAGAGCAGCTTGTGGTCCACGGGCTTGGGCGCCTCCACGTCCATGTAGCGCTTGAGCTCCGAGAGCATGATGGTGCCGTTGGAGTCGAGGTCGGCCCGGCCGCTCTTCAGGGCCTCGAGCACCAGGTGGGCGAACAGGCCGTTGCGCTGCTGCTCGCCCATGACGATTTCGCGCTTGGAGCTGGCGCTGGAGATGGACATGGTGCCGCTCTGGTGGAAAAGCTGCTCGAGCAGCTCGTTCAGCACCAGGAAGGCGCTCTTGAGCTCCGCCTGGCCGGTGTGGTGGTGTACGTCGAAGAACAGGGTCTTGCCCCGTGCCGGGATGCCGTCGAAGAGCACCATCAGGCTGTCGAAGGGGATCCCCGCCTGGCCGGGCGCCGCGAAGTTGACCGACGAAGTGGCCAGGAAGTAGTTCATGTCCGCGTCCAGGATGGCCGAGCCGGCGAAGAAGACCATGACGTGGTCGTCCGTCTCGGTGAAGCCGAGCTTGGCCTTCAGGCGGTTGAGGTTGTCCATGGTGAAGTCCTGGTCGAAGAGCCGATGCACGACGATGCTGTCGTAGTGGAGGGGCTGCTGTCCGAAGTAGGCCAGCAGGTCGTTGACGTCCTTGGTGGCGTAGGCCAGGTTCATGGCCGCGTCGGCGAAGCGGGAGACGCCCAGGCCGACCAGGTGCATGACCTTGGGCTCGGGGTCCTCGCTGTTGTAGATTTCGACGCTCTGGCTGAGCGATTCCACCCCGTTGATGTTGATGGCCTTGATCTCGATGACGTTGACCCCCTCGACCAGCTCCAGGTGGAGGTCCTGCTTGTGCCAGTCGGTGTCGAAGCGGCGCAGGTCCAGGCCCTGCTGGCCGAAGACGGGCACCTTGTTGACGCAGACCTCGAGCCGGTCGAGGCGGAAGCGGCTGTCCTGGGCCATGATGTTGAGCACGACCTTTCCGGCCCGGCTGCGGCTCCGGATGCTCTCGCGGTTGAGGATCTCGACCGTGGGCAGGTGGAAGATGTCGTCGTCGGAAAGCTGTCCTGGGCTGGTGTTGGCGTTCCGGATGGCGTTGATGCGCTCGAAGGTCCTGGCTGCCATTTCGGACTGGTCTCCCAGCCGTGCCAGGACCAGGTCGGGGCGGTTGAAGTAGGAGTGGAACTGCTCCAGGGGAAAGGTCTTGCCGTGGAAGTAGATGCCCACGCCCTGGCCGCCGTTCTCGGAGCTGCGGTAGTACATGGGCTCGACCAGGCAGACGTAGTCCTGCTCGCCCACGCAGACCATCTGGGCCAGGGGCTTGAGGGACTCGACGTCCCAGACGCGGACCCCGCCCTCGAGGCTGGCGCTGGCCAGCCGGCGGCCCTGGTCGTAGAAGATGACCTTCCGGATGCCCCTCCCGTCCTCGAAGGTGCCGATTTGGCGCATGAGCGTGGGCGCCCAAAGCTCGATGCTGCTGCCGTGGGCCACGGCGAGGTAGTAGTTGTTCTCGTCGAAGCAGAGGTCGGCGATGGGGTTGGCGAACTGCGAGAGGGTCCACATGGCGCGGCTCTGGGTGTCCATGACCTTGACCACGCCATCCTGGCTGCCGAAGGCCACGTACTTGCCGTCGGAGCTGTAGGCCATGCTGGTGACCGGGGCATTCCGGAAGCGCACGGCCCGGCCTTGGTCAACTGCCCCGGCCAGCCCGGCCTCGAGCATCTGGGCGTTCAGGGTGGCCAGGGTGTTGCCCGTGGCCTCGCGGCTGCCGGAGGCCTCCAGCACCGCCAGCGCGTAGCCCTGCTGCATCTGGCATTCCACGACCTCGTTGCGCCCGTTGTGGAAGACGAAGCTGCGCTGGCTGGGGTGCGCGGCGACGCCCCTGCCCCTCGGGTCGAAATCCTCGAACCGCGAGACCATCTGGCCCCGGTAGGGGTTCCACACCTCCAGGTAGGCCGAGTCGGTGTAGCGCTGCATGAAGTCGGGGATGACCCCGCCGTTGTAGAGGCTCAGCAGCTCCTGGTTGTCAACCGCCGGGCGGCGCACCGTCCGCGAAAGCAGGATGGACGAGAAGTCGCGGGTGAACTCGATGCCGTTGACCTGCCCGCCGGGCACCTGGAACACGTTGACCTCGCGAAAGCGCTGCGAGGCCTCGTCGTACATCCAGTACTGCAGCACGTTCTCGACCGCGGTCAGGAGCTGGCCCGTGCTGGGGTCGTAGCTCATGGCCGTCACCGCGCCCTGCATCTTGGTGTCGATGACGCCCTTGATGCGCCCCTCGTTCAGGTCCCAGACCTTGATCAGCCCGTCGTCGCTGGCCACCAGCAGCTCGTCGCGCTCCTCCACCAGCGCGATGTCGTTGATTTCGGTGCTGATGCCGAAGCTCTTGTAGGCCAGGCCGTTGGCATATCCCCGCTGGACGATCTGCTTCTGGCCGGTGCAGGCCAGGAAGTCCTGCCCGAGCGGGTGCGGGCTGATGCAGCGCACGCCGCTGTTCTCGACGACCTCCCATTCCATCTGGTTCTTGTTCAGGTTCCAGAGCACGGTCTTGCCGAGGCTCCTGTTGGCGATCCCCAGCGAGTCGGAAAGGCTCTTGAAGTACCCGACCACGACCTTGTCCTCGGAGGGATGGAAGGCCACGCTCTGCGCGGCGAAGCCGGGATAGCTCAGGGTGACGGCCTCCTCGCGGTTGCTCAGGTTCCAGATCTTGACGGTGTGGTCGTTGCTGGCCGAGGCCAGCAGGGTGCCCATGGGCGAGAGGGCCAGGTCGTTGATGCTGTTGGGGTGCATGGCCAGCTTGTACTCGACGCGCTTGCGCCTCCAGTCCCAGGCCTTGATGTAGATGTCCTCCCCGGCGGCGAAGAGCAGTTGGTCGTCGAGGCTGAACTGCAGGGCCAGGTAGGTGTTGGTGTACTCGATCTTCTCGACCAGCTCCTTCTCCTTCTTGCGCTCCTGCATGTCCCAGACCACGATCTGCGGGTCGTCGCCGGCGCTGGCCAGCCATTTCCCGTCGTGCGAGAAGGCCAGGGCGTGGATGGGCCTGTCGTGGCCTTCCAGCTTGCCGACCACTTCGCCCGTCTTGATGTCCCAGACCAGGATGGCGTTGCCGGAGCTGGAGACCAGTTGGTTCATCCCGGGGTGGAAGGCCAGCGCCTCGGCCGGATGGCCTTGGTTGTCGAAGGTCTGGACGAGCTTCCCGGTTTCGTTCTGCCAGACCTTTATCTGGTTGTCGTCGCCCGAGCTGGCCACCCATTCGCCGGTCTTGCTGTAGCAGACCTGGAGCACGGTGGCCTCGTGGGTGTTTTGGAGCCTGAGGGTCGGGGTGTCCTGCGCCAGGCTGGCCAGGTGGACAAGCAGGAGGCCGGCCAAAAGGAGGAGTCCTTTTTGTTGCATCGCGGAAGGGTTAGGTGGAGGTCTCTGTCGCAAAAATAAATAAATGGGTGTTCTTTGCGAGGGGAGGCATGCAAGTTCTTCATAATACGAAATATAGGGGGATAAACTTGCATTTAAAACTTAAAAATTCTAAATTGTTTGAAATTAGGCGGTTTGAGCGGATACTTTGCCCTTTGGAATATCCGCGCCAGGCTTTCTGGGGGAATTGGTTTGCCCAAGTATTTTTCGTTCCCGACCCGACTGGGCTTGCGAGTTTTTTTCCTTCCGGCCCTCCTTCCGGCCTGGCTTCCGGGTCCGCGGGACGTTCCCAGGGGCACCAGAAAGCGGAAGGCCTTCCCCCGATCGGGGGAAGGCCTTCCGCTTTCGAAAAGGACGCGCTGGCGTTGTCAGCCCGCGGCTCCGGAGCCGCCGCCGAACTCGTCGTCCGCGCGGCGGGTGGTGTTCGGGTTGGGGCTTGCCGGGTCCAGGGTGCCGTTCGAGCCCGAGGCCGGGTCGCTGTTGGCTGTCCGCACGCCGAGCGGAGGCGCGATGACGCTGTTGCCGGCGGGGTTGCCGGAGTGGGGCGGAGGCTCGGCCACGGTGCCGTCGCCGGAGATGCCCGAGCTTTCGATGGCGATGCTGCGGTTGGCGCTGGTGACGTGGTGCATGACCTTGGAGCCGAAGTAGAAGGCGATCATCATCTGGAAGGCCACCATGAACTGGTGGAACTGCACCTCGAACTCGATGATGTGTACCGTGGCCAGCTCGAAGAAGACCACCACGAAGAGGAGGGTCATGGTCAGGATGCCCCGCAGGACGCCCCGGGGCATGCTGAAGGTCTCGCCCGAGTAGGGGTTCTCGATTTCCTTGTTGTCGGCGTCGTACCATTTGCCGAAGGTGAACTTCTTGAGCAACAGGATGAACAGGAACATGGTTCCGAACATCCAGAGGGCGATGGGCAGGTAAACCAGGACGAGGTATTCCCATGAGGAGGCGTCCATCAACTGCGAACTGTTGACGGTGGTGTAAACCTGTTGCCCCCCGAAACTGTCTTGAAAATCCAATTCTGCTTGCATGTGTTGGGTCTGGTTGATGTTTTTCAGTAGGTCTAGTTGACGAGGAAGCCGATGAGCAGCGCCACGGGGATGCCCAGCAGGGCGAAGGTCTTCATGCGGGCCTGGCGGAGGGCTTCGCGGCGCATCTCGAAGGCGTGTTCCTCCGAGGCCGTTATCTGGCGCTCGTAGGAGGCCTCCTTCTCGCGCATCAGGGCGATGATGGAGTTCTTCTCGCCAATCTGGGCCTCGAGGTTCTCGACTTTGCGCTCGTAGGCCACGACCAGGGAGTCCGAGATCTCCAGCAGCTTGGCCTTCTCGATGGTTTTCTTGAACTGCTCTTCCGAGAGCACCCACTCGGTCTTGTCCACCTTGTTCTCCCAGCTTTGGCCCGGGATCAGGCGGATGGGGTAGTTCTGGGCGGCGGAGGGCAGGCAGGCGGCCATGACGATGAGCCATGCGGCCAGTGTTCTCAGGGGCTTAGCCATAGTATTTGCCGAATTCGTCGTTGAGCTGCTCGTCGTCCATGTTCTCGACCTCCTGGTGGACGGATTCCCGTTGCTCGCGGAGCGTGCGGATGCGGTCGTCGATGAGCTTCTCCTCCTCCTTGAGCTGCTGCACGCGCTGCTCGCGCTGGCGGATTTCCTGGTCGAGCTGCTCGCGGACCTGGGTCTCCTGGGCGCGGACGTTGTCGTAGCGCTGCTCGCTCTCCTGCACGCGCCCTCGGGCGCCGCGGGGGCGGCGGTTCTCGGTGTCGAGGATGCGCTGGAACCAGTTCTTGACCAGCATGAAGGGCCCGGCCAGGGCGGCCAGGATCATGGTCAGGGGTTGCCAGCTCACTCCGTCGAAGACGCCCCGGTCGTAGAGCAGGCCGATGATGACCATCAGGGCCACCACCACTGCCACGATGGTGAGTATTCGTTTCATAGCTTGGGTATTAGGGGCTTAGCTTTGGGTGAGGAACTCGGCGGACACCCACCCTTGGATGGTGGTCTCGACCTTGGCCCATCCGTTCCGGGTCTCCAGGACGCGGACCTTGGTGCCTTTTTCCAGGGCCTCGGCCACCTTGGGGTTGGTGGAGCTGGGGCCCGAGCGGATGTTCAGGAAGCTGACCCCCACGCGCATCTCCTGGCTGGTCTGGTCGGGGCCGTCTTCGGCCCGGCCGGTGCCCAGCAGGCGGTTGCGGAAGGTGTCGAGCGGGAAGGCCGGCCCGGGGTCCTGCTTGAAGCTGGTGATCTCCTCGTGGCCGACGATGTACTTGATGCTGTACTTCTCGATCAGCGACGCGCAGAGCTCCTCGGTGGCCTGTATCTGGGCCTCTTTGTAGGCGTGCCAGTACTTGGGCTGGGTCTGGTTGCGGTGGGTGCCGTAGAAGGCGTCGCTGGGGTTGTAGGTGGTCCCGTACTGGCCCCGGAAGACGTTCCCGCTCTTGGTCAGCGGCCCCTCGTTCACGATCTCGATGCCGATGGAGTGCTGGTTCATGCCCGTGCGGGTCAGGTGCTTGCTGGGGCCCGCGTGCCAGGCCACCAGGTTGAAGGGCACCAGTTGCGTGATGCTGCCGTCGTAGTCGATGACCACGTGCGCCGAGGCCTGGACCCTGGGGCTGACCAGGGTGTTGATGGCCGATTGGGCCGTCGGGCCCGCCGTGTAGTGGATCACGATGGTGTCCAGGTTTCCGGCTTTGAATTCGCCACTGTGGTTCGGCGAGCGGGTGAAAGGCTTCACCTGGCCGCCTTCTTTGAGCAAATGGTTCCTTATTTCCATGGATGTTCTTGTTTTTTTTTGCCTTCCTAAAATAGTGATTTTTCGCGCATCCCGAAAAAATACGCGCTCCGCCGCCGCGGCTCGCCGCGGGCATGGGCCTCACATCGCGTTGAAACCTTGGCTCAGGTTGATGGGAACTATCTTGATTTTGAGGTAGTTGGGCGGGCCGCCGATGCCTGTGCGCTCGTAGGCGCAGAGCATGATGCCCTTGGAGCTCGACGGCTGAAGCAGCACGCCGAAAACATGCGCGTCGAGCATGAAGATCTCGTCTTCCGGCAGCTTGTCCTCCACTTGCTGGGCCCCCATTTCCTTGTTCCGGACGATGAAGCTGGCCTGGCTCACGACCCGGTAGCCGTCGTAGGGGTGCTCCTTGGTGGCCGTCTCGACCGAGAGCGTGTAGTCCTTGCCCTCGTAGCTGAACTCCTTGCCCAGCATCTGGAAGGCCTGCGTGGGCACCACTTCCCTTTGGCCGAGCAGGTCGGCGAAGGCCTGGCCTTCTTTTTCCCACAGGGTCTTGATGCCGCCCTCGTCGAAGGGCATCTCGGCGTCGGTGCCCAGCTCCCAGAGCACCTGGGTGCCGCTGGTGGCCGGGTCGAACAGGCAGAGCTGGGCCAGGTACATGCCCGTCTCGCCCGGGAAAGGCTCGTGGTAGTAGGCCAGTTGCCCGCTCGGGCTCCAGCCGATCGGGTAGAAGGCCTCCTTGAGCGCGTCCAGCTCCTGGCCGTAGTCGAGAATGGCCGGCTGCGAGTAGCTGTGGGTCGTGCTGGGGATTTGCTCCGTGCTGTCTTTCTGGCCTGGCTCTTGCGTGCCGCCTTCGCCGGAGCAGGAGATGCCGCCTTGCAGCAGCAGGGCGGCGAAAAGGGCTTTGAGCGCCGTCTGGGTGACTTTTTTCATCGGTCGTGGGTCAACGGGTTTTGGGGAATGCTTGCGGCCGCTAAGATAGGCATTTATTCCGATTGCCCGTCCGTCCAAGTTCAAAAAAAGTATCCTGGTATTCTTGTCTTCTGTCTTCTTGGCTTGATTTTTTTATTTAGGCCCTGATAGACAAGACTATGAAAACCATTTCCGAGCTTCTTCAACCGAATCGAAATACCGCAATTCATATGCCTTGTCCGTGTGGTCGTCGAGCACCTGCTCCAGCGATACCTGCGTGAAGATCTCTTCGCTGAGCACGATGGCCGCCCGGCCCTTGGTCGCGTGGACCAGGACGTTGGCCAGCACCCACTCCTGAAGGTCCGGGGTTATCGAGAAGGCCAGGTGCTTGTTGTCGGCGAGCATGTTGAGCGGGTCGGGGTTGGCCCGCAGGTGTTCGGCCACGCGGAGCATGATGGCCTTGTATTCCTGGGCTTCCATCTCGGAACTCTCGGGCAGCCATATTACCTCGAAGACGCGGGCCTGTGGCTCCCAGTTCATTTCGCAGTAGCGCGATCGGTGGATGTTTTCCATGGCTTGTAGGGTTTGGATTGTTCCATGAAGATAGATTTTTTGGAACCACCCAGTCTATTTTTTCTTAAAAAAACACAATTCGACTTTGAAAAAGGCGGCTTCCCGGGATGGGGAGCCGCCTTTTCCAATCTTGACTTGAGGGGAAGAGCAGCAGGCTACTTGCCTTTCTTGTTCTGTTGCTTTTCTTCCTTGGTGGTGAACTTTTTGCCTTTTTCAGCATCTTTGTTCTTTTCGCCACCGGCTTTCGTTCCTTTTTTCTCTGCCATTGTAGTAAGGTTTTAGGTTAAAAACTAAGCCTAAATTACGCGTTCTCGCATACAATTTCCAAACGGAGGGCATTTTTTTTTTCGGTTCCAATCACCCCAAACTGTTGACATCGGATGGACAAGGCAAGTTACTGGTTTTCAATTGTTTCATTGTTGATTCTGCAAGGCTTTCCGGGGCTTGCCTGGGCGCAGGGCGGGCTTTACGAGCCGCGGGAGATCCGCGAGGCCTACGAGCGTGGCACGCGCTCGCGCACGGGCGAGCCTGGGCCGGCCTACTGGCAGAACCAGGCCAGCTACCAGATACAGGCCAGCGTCGAGCCCGAGCTGGGCCGTATCGAGGGGGCCATGCGGCTGGTCTATGTCCACAACGGGCCTGAACGCCTGGGCCAGTTGTGCTTCAACCTCTACCAGGACCTCTACCGCCGCGGGGCCCAGCGCAAGGTGGAGCTCGACGAGCGCGACCTCCACGACGGCACGCAGATAACCGACCTGGTCGTCAATGGCCGCCCCTACGGCCCCGGCTCGCTCAGCCGCGACGGGACTTCGCTCCAGGTCAACCTCGCGCAGTCGGCCTCGCCGGGCTACACCCTGCGCGTCAGCCTGCGCTGGAGCCTCTCCCTGCCCCAGCACGAGCTCGTCCGCATGGGCCGGTTCGGGCCCAACAGCCTGTTCGCGGGCTACTGGTTCCCGCAGGTGGCCGTCCGCGACGACCTCCGCGGCTGGGACCGCCTGCCCTACAACGGCCAGCAGGAGGTCTTCCAGGATTTCGCCGACTTCGACGTGCGCCTGACCCTGCCCACGCCCTTCACCGTCTGGGCCACGGGCGAGCTCCAGAACCCCGGCGAGGTGCTCCCGCCCTCGGCGCTCGAGGCCCTGGCCCGGGCCGCCGACTCCGACCAGACCCTGCTCGTGGCCGGCCAGCAGGCCCAGCTCGAGCGCGAGGCCCTGCCCGGGCCGACCCGCACCTGGCACTTCAAGGCCCAGAAGGTCAGCGACTTCGCCTTTGGCGCCAGTTCCGTCTATCACTGGAGCGCCCGCGCCGTGGTCCTTTCCTCGGGCCGGAAGGTCATGGCCCATGCCGCCTATCCGCCCGCCCAGGCCCTGCATTTCGGCAAGGCCCCGCAGATGATCGCCGAGGCCCTGGCCTTCTTCACCGATTCCATGCCCGCCGTCGAGTACCCCTTCCCGCACATGACCGCCTTCTGCGGCGGGCCTTCGGGCATGGAGTTCCCCATGATGATGAACAACTCGCCCCGCGGCTCGGCCAGCGCCACCTACGACGTGGTCGTCCACGAGGCCGCGCACACCTACTTCCCTTTCATGATGGGCATCGACCAGAGCCGTTACGCCTGGATGGACGAGGGCTGGGCCATGTTCTTCTCCGCCCCGCTGATCGACCGCTTCACCCAGATGCCCGGCGCCGAGCTGCGTTCGGCCATGAACCAGGTGCTCGGCTACGCCGGGACGCAGTTCGACGCGCCCATGATGCTGCCCTCGGCCATGACCCTGGGCTTCGAGTACTACATCCCGACCTACTACCGCTCGTTCGTGGCCTACCACCTGCTGCGCGGCCTGCTGGGGCCCGAGCTGTTCCTGGAGGCCCTCCAGACCTACATCCGCCGCTGGCAGGGCAAGCACCCGACGCCCTACGACTTCTTCTACACCTTCGACCAGGTCTCCGGCCGCGACCTTTCCTGGTTTTGGAAGAGCTGGTTCTTCGAGCCCGGCTTCCCCGACCTGGCCCTGGCCGACTTCCGCCGCCTCGACGATGGCCAGTACGAGCTCGTGGTCCGCAAGGTCGGCAGCATGCCCCTGCCCACCGTCCTGGTCTTCTACGGGCAGGATGCCAGCCAGGAGCTCGAACGCGTACCGCTGCCCCTCGACACCTGGGCCGACGGCCGCGCCAGCCACCGCCTGGTGCTCAGCCTGCCCGCCCGCGTGCGCGGCGTCCGGCTCGCCGGCGAGCTGCGCGACATCGAACTTTCCAACGACATGATCCCCCTGCGATGAAACCCACAGCCCCTGGGCGCGAGGCCGCGCTGCTCGACATGGCCTACCTGCCCAACATCCAGTACCTGGGCAAGTTCCTGCTCTACGACACCATCGTCTTCTGCCAAGGCGAGCGCTATTCCAAGCAGACCTTCCGCAACCGCGCCCGCCTGGCCGCCGCCAACGGACCGCTGGAGCTCGTCGTGCCCGTCAGGGCCGGGCGAGGCCTGCGCCTGCCCATGGCCGAGGCCCTGGTGGACAACAGCCTCCCCTGGTGGCGCAACCACTGGCAGAGCATCGTCTCGGCCTACCGCTCATCGCCCTTCTTCGAGCATTTCGAGGATGAGCTGCGCCAGATCCTCTGGGCCCGGCACGAGCGGCTCATCGAGCTCGACTTGGCCCTGCTCCAGTTCCTGCTCCGCGCCTTCGGCATCCGCAAGCAGCCTCTTTTCCTCGACTGCCCAGCCCACGAGCTGCCGAATTGGGCCGACTGCCGGCCGCTCTTCTCGCCCAAGGAGGCCCGCCAGGCGCCCGACCCGGACTTCCGCCAGCGGCCCTACGCCCAGGTGTTCGCCCCCCGGCACGGCTTCCTGCCCGGGCTCTCGGCCCTCGACCTGCTTTGCAACGAAGGCCCGGACGCCCGCGACGTCCTGGCGCAGTGCCTGGTGCCCTGACTCCGAAATCCTTCCGCAAGCCCATTTCCACCCAACCGAAATCCCTCCCGCATGACCCTGCAACAGTTGAAATACGTCGTGGCCCTGGACAGCTACCGCAGCTTTTCCGTGGCCGCCGAGCATTGCCTGGTCAGCCAGCCCACCCTGACCATGCAGCTCAAGAAGCTCGAGAACGAGATGGGATTCAGCATCTTCAACCGCAAGAAGTCGCCCCTGCGGCCCACCCAGATGGGCGCGCTGATCGTCGAGAAGGCCCGGCAGGTGCTCCGCGAGGTCGAGCAGATGCAGGCCCTGGTCCGAGGCGAGCAGGAGAGCGTCGAGGGCGAGTTCCGGCTCGGGGTCATTCCCACGGTCGCGCCTTACCTGCTGCCCCTTTTCGTGGGAGACTTCATCGAGCACAACCCCAAGACCCGGCTGCTGGTCGAGGAGATGAAGTCCTCCGAGATCATCTCCAAGCTCCGCGACGGCAAGATCGACGTCGGCCTGCTGGTTACGCCGCTCGACGAGGCCGACCTGCGCGAGGTGCCGCTCTACTACGAGCCTTTCCACCTCTTCGTCTCGCCCGGCCACCCCCTCTCGCTGCTCGACGAGGTCTCGCCCGACGACGTCGAGCAGGCCGACGGGCTCTGGGTGCTCAACCAGGGCCACTGCTTCCGCAACCAGGTGCTCAACATCTGCCACCGCCCCAGCTCCGCCAACCTGGGCCGCCTCCAGTACGAGAGCGGCTCCATCGAAACCCTCAAGCGCCTGATACGCACCAACTTCGGCTACACCCTCGTGCCCGAGCTCTCGCTCGATGCCGAGCTCGACAACGTCCGCCCCTTCGCCGAGCCGCAGCCCGTCCGCGAGGTCAGCCTCGTGGTCCACAACAGCTTCGTCAAGGAGCGCCTCATCGAGGAGCTGCGCCGCGAGATCCTCGAGGCCATTCCCGACAAGATCCGCAAGAACCGCCGCTACATCAAGGTCCGCTGGCGCTCCTGAGGGCAAGTTGTGTTCAAACGTACAGGGAAAATCTTTTTTGGCTCTTCAACATTTTTTGTGGAAACAGGATCCTAGGGCAAACAGAAGCCGGAAATATGTTGAATTTCAATGCCATGTCCGTGATCATCCACCCAATTCGTGCCATTTGCCTTCCCAATCCACCCCAAAGCCCCAAGGACAATATTTTCCTGTCTTGGGGTCTATTGTTTTCAAAAGGGGGAATGATTTGAAGGTTTCGGTATAGATGGAATCTATCCTGTGAGTCAAATTATCTATTTTGATTATCCAAATGCTTTCCCTAAATTCGCGGAGAGTTACACCTAAAAAAACATCCGACCATGCAAAAGATAATCGGCCTTTCGAAGGATTACGCAGAAAAGATCGCCGTCAAGCTCAACGAGCTGCTGGCCGACTACGAAGTCTTCTACCAGAACCTCCGGGGCTTCCACTGGAATGTCGTCGGGCGGGACTTCTTCCAGCTCCACCTCAAGTATGAGGAGATGTACGATGCCGCCTTCGCCTCCATCGACGAGGTGGCCGAGCGCATCCTGACCCTGGGCCAGCGCCCGCTGCACACCTTCACCGGATTCCTGGCCAGCTCTTCCATCCGCGAGGTCTCGGACGTCAGCGGCGGCATCGAGACGGCCCAGCAAGTGGTCCAGAACCTGAGCCTGATGCTCGAAAAGGAGCGCGAGGTCCTGGCCCTGGCCTCCGAGAGCAACGACGAGGGAACGGCGGCCATGGTCAGCGACTTCATCAAGCGCAACGAGAAGGACGCCTGGATGCTCAGCGCCTTCCTGCGCTGACCGCGCGGCCAACCGCCCAAAGGCCGGCCCCGCCGCGGGGCCGGCCTTTGGGCGGTTGGGGCGCTCGGGGGTGCCACGCGCCGTTACTGCCGCCGACCGCGAAAGCCGGCGCATCTTTCTGGAAAAGCAACAACCCCGTTGAAAGCCAACGACTTGCGGCCTACCTGATACCAAGTCGCGTCCAATGGTGATGGATTGCCTTGACGACTTGACCAACCCCTTCGGGGTTCGCCTCTTTGGCTTGGCTACGCTTTCTGCAACCCTGGCACCCCTTCGGGGTTGGGCGAGTCGTCCAGGCGATCCATCACGTTAGAACACGACTTGGCACCAGCATCGAAAGCGGCTGGTCGCCAGGCCACGGTTCCCGCAGGCCCAAGAAAAAAGCCACCTTTTTGGGGTGGCTTTTTTCTTGGGCCTGCGGGTGGGCGCCTATCGGGCGAAGAGCATCTCGCGGTACTTGGGCAGGGGCCACATTTGGTCGTCCACGATGAGCTCGAGCTTGTCGATGTGGTAGCGGATGAGGTCGAGGAAGGGGAAGATGGCCTTGGAGTAGTCGTTGGCGCGCTCGAGGATGTCTTCCTTGGCGTTGGCGACCTTGCGGGCCTCGACCATCTCGTTGACCTTGGCCTTGATGAAGTTGAGGTGGTTTCCGATCTCGCGGATGCGGTCCATGCGCGAGGCGGTGAGCTCGGTGGCTTCGGCCTCGGAGAAGATTTCCTTGATGCCGCGGACGCTCTCCACGAGCATGGCCTGGTAGCGGATGGCGGTGGGGATGATGTGGTTGATGGCCAGGTCTCCGAGCACGCGCGACTCGATCTGGACCTTGCTGATGAAGATTTCGAGGCGGATGTTGTAGCGGGCCTCGATCTCGCGGCGCGAGAGGACCTCGTTCTCCTCGAAGACCGCGATGGACTCGGGCTGGAGCAGGGCTTGCAGGGCCTCGGGCACGTCGCGGACGTTGGACAGGCCCCGGCGGGCGGCTTCCTCGACCCACTCGTGGCTGTATCCGTCGCCTTCGAAGCGGACAGACTTGGACTCGACGATGTAGCGGCGCAGGACCTGGAGGATGGCCTCGTCCTTCTTGATGCCCGCGTCGACCAGGGCGTCCACCTCGTCGGCGAAGAGGCGGAGCTGGTTGGCCACGACGGTGTTGAGGGTGATCATGGGCGAGCCGCAGTTGGCCGACGAGCCGACGGCGCGGAACTCGAAGCGGTTGCCGGTGAAGGCGAAGGGCGAGGTGCGGTTGCGGTCGGTGTTGTCGAGCAGGATTTCCGGGATCTTGCCGATGTCGAGCTTGAGGTCGGTCTTCTCGTCGGGGGTCATCTTGCGGTCGGTCACCTTCTCCTCGATCTCGTCGAGCATCCGGCTGAGCTGGGTGCCCAGGAAGGTGGAGATGATGGCGGGCGGGGCCTCGTGCGCGCCGAGCCGGTGGACGTTGCCGTGGGAGACGATGCTGGCGCGGAGCAGGTCGGCATGCTGGTGTACGGCCTTGACGGTGTTGACCAGGAAGGTCAGGAACTGCATGTTGGACTTGGGGTTCTTGCCGGGGGCCAGGAGGTTGACGCCGGTGTCGGTGGCCATGGACCAGTTGTTGTGCTTGCCGGAGCCGTTGATTCCCTTGTAGGGCTTCTCGTGGAACAGGACGCGGAACTTGTGCCGGCGGGCCACCTTGCGCATGATTTCCATCAGGAGCTGGTTGTGGTCAACGGCCAGGTTGGTCTCCTCGAAGAGGGGCGCGCATTCGAACTGGTTGGGGGCCACCTCGTTGTGGCGGGTCTTGATCAGCACGCCGAGCTTGTAGCACTCGAATTCGAGGTCGAGCATGAAGGAGGCCACGCGCTCGGGGATGGAGCCGAAGTAGTGGTCGCTGAGCTGCTGGTCCTTGGCCGAGGAGTGGCCCATGAGGGTGCGGTCGGTGAGGATCAGGTCGGGGCGGGCGTAGTAGAGGGCCTCGTCGAGCAGGAAGTACTCCTGCTCCCAGCCCAGGGTGGAGATGACCTTGGTGACGGCCTTGTCGAAGTACTGGCAGACGCGGACGGCGGCCTTGTCGAGGGCGGTCAGGGAGCGCATCAGGGGCGTCTTGTAGTCGAGGGCCTCGCCGGTGTAGGCCACGAAGATGGTGGGGATGCAGAGGGTGGTCTCGACGATGAAGGCGGGGGAGCTGGGGTCCCAGGCGGAGTAGCCGCGGGCCTCGAAGGTGTTGCGGATGCCGCCGTGCGGGAGGCTGGAGGCGTCGGGCTCCTGCTGCACGAGCTCGTCGCCGTCGAAGTTCTCGAACAGCTTTCCATCCCGGTCGCGGTCCACGAAGGCGTCATGCTTCTCGGCGGTGGCGTCGTTGAGGGGGTGGAACCAGTGGGTGTAGTGGGTGACGCCCTGGTCGATGGCCCAGGCCTTCATGCCGATGGCCACCTGGTTGGCGATCTTGCGGTCGATGCGGGTCCCTTTCTCCATGGCGGTAACCACGGCCTTGTAGGCCTCCTTGGAGAGGTACTTCTGCATCTTGGGCTTGTCGAAGACGTTGATGCCGAAATACTCGGAGGTCTTCTTGGCGGGCGGGCTGACCTTGAGCGGCTGCCGTGCGAACAGTTCCTGGATGGCGCTGAAACGTATGGATGACATGGTTTGCTTTTTTTGGAATGAATACTGTTTTCTGTTGTCGAAAGCATCCGCGAATTAAAGAAAAAATCGACATCCCCCCAATTGAGGTGGGGCTGCCGCGGATTTTGACGCGAATTGGCGGCCCGGCATCGGCTTTCCTGGTCCTTTGCCCGCCCGCCCCCGCGCGGGCCAAGGAGGGCGTTCGGGGGGGAAAAGCTATTTTCGCGGCCCGCTCGGGGGCCAGTCGCCGCCCACGGCTCCGCTCACCCCCAAAAACTTCGCGCTATGGCTTTCCTGTCGAAAGAGAAGATCTTCACCCGGCAATGGTTCCGGGCCTACCTGCTGATCGTGCTGGGCACCTTCATCATGTCGCTGGGCTTCGTGCTCTTCGTCTCGCCCTACAAGCTGGCGCCCGGCGGGGTCTATGGCATCGCCATTGTCCTCCACCACTTGTTCGGCCTTCCCATCGGCATGACGGCCCTCTCGATGGACATCCCGCTGACGCTGCTGGGCATCCGGGTCCTGGGCCCGCGCTTCGGCATCAAGACGGTGGTGGGCTTCACCCTGACGGCCGTCTTCGTGGACCTGGTGGAGTGGGCCTGGGGCAGTGAGCCGCTGGTGGAGGGCGACCCGCTGCTCTCGTCGATCTTCGGCGGGGTGCTGCTGGGCCTGGGCCTGGGCCTGGTCTTCAAGTCCAAGGCCACCTCGGGCGGCTCCGACATCATCGCCATGATCGGCACCCGCTTCCTGCGGATCCCCCTGGGCCGGATGCTGATCATCGTGGACTCGACCATCGTGCTGGTGGGCCTGCTGGCCTTCGCCGACTGGAAGATCCCGCTCTACTCCTGGATCGTCATCTACATCACCGGCAAGGTGATCGACCTGGTGCTGGAAGGGGCCGACGCCGAGCGGACGCTGTTCATCGTCTCGAAGGAGCACGAGCGCATCCGCGCCAAGATCATCGAGGACCTGGAGCGCGGGGGCACCATCTTCGAGGGCAAGGGCCTCTTCCAGAGCCAGGACAAGCGGGTCATCTTCACGGTGCTCAACCGCCGCGAGACCGAGGTGCTCAAGGACTTCATCGCCGAGACCGACCCCGAGGCCTTCGTGACCATCCTCAACGCCCACGAGATCCGGGGCGAGGGATTCCGCCGCCACGGGGCCGACTGAAGCACCTGCAGGCCACAAAAGCCAAGCCCGCCTGCCGGACGCGTCCGGAGGCGGGCTTGTTCGCCAAAAGGCGGGTAGTGGTGGAGCTGGAGGGAATCGAACCCTCGTCCAAACAAGTGGCCCATAGGCTTTCTACACGCTTATTCCCATCTTGGTTTTCGTGCCTCGCCTGGATTGGGACTTCCGAACGAGGCCTTGAGCTTCTTTGAGTTTCACCTGGCGCACGAAGCGTTCACCAGGCTATTCCAGTAAGGCGAAGCCTCTGGTCCCCGAGCTACCGGACCTAACCCGGGGGAAGCTGGCCGTCCCCCCCGTCCTGGGAAGGATTAAGCGAAATCACGCTGAGCGTGGATTAAGCAGCGAGCCTGTAAGAAGTAGTGTTGCCAGTTAAAGGTTCGCGGACATTGATTAACGAGTATAGTTCGCATCACTCGGCGTGCTTACCTACCAACCTACGTTGCTGTCGATAGCCATGTCAGCCCCATTGCCAACTTAGGCATCGCGAAGATAGGCATATTTCCCCGGGACGCAAAAAAAAATGGGGGATTGGTCGTTTTTTTTGTGAAAGCAAGGAACCCAGGCCCAATGGAGGGTCCCATGCTCTTGATCGCCAGTGCTTTGACTGCTAGCGCCCATCCCATCCGCGGCAGCAGCCCCCTTTTTCCGCAAAAACGTCCCTGGAAGCCAAAAAGATTGCCTTGCCGCCAAATTTCGGCTGCCCCGCGGGCCCTGCCTTTGCCTGCCTTTTGCTACCTTTGGCCCCTAGGCGCCGCCCTCGACGGCCCCGGAAACAACCCTCAACAACTCCACGAAGCCATGATCAAAGACGTCAAAATCGGCATACTGCGCGAGACCAAGAAACCGCTCGACCGCCGGGTGGCCCTCTCGCCGGGCAAGGCCCAGGGCCTGCTGCACCGCTACCCGCACGTGCAGGTGCTGGTGCAGCCCAGCCCCACCCGCTGCTACCCCGACCACGAGTACGACTCGAAGGGGATCACCCTGCAAGAAGACCTCAGCGGATGCGACTACCTGCTCGGGGTCAAGGAGGTGGACCCCGAAAGCCTGCTGCCGGGCAAGACCTACCTCTTCTTCTCGCACACGGCCAAGAAGCAGTCTGGCAACCGCCGGCTGCTCCAGGAGGCGCTGCGCCGAGGCATCACCCTGATAGACTACGAGTACCTGACCGACCTCGACGGCAAGCGGCTCGTGGCCTTCGGGCACTGGGCCGGGGTCGTGGGCGCCTACAACGGCCTCTACGCCCTGGGCCTGCGCGAGAAGGCCTACGAGCTGCCCCGCGCCCACAGCCTGCTGGATGTCAAGCAGATGTACGAGGCCCTCGAGCGCATCGACCTGCCGAAGACCAAGATCGTCATCACGGGCGGAGGCCGCGTCGCCCACGGGGCCATGGAGGTCCTGGTCTCGATGGACATCGAGAAGGTCAGCCCGCAGGAGTTCCTCAGCCGCGAGTTCGACAAGACCGTCTTCACCCAGCTCGACCCCTGGCACTACGTCGAGCGCGAGGATGGCAAGATGTTCGACTCGCAGCACTTCTACAAGCACCCCGACCAGTACCAGTCGCGCTTCCTGCCCTACGCCAAGGCCGCCGACATGCTCATCACGGGCCACTACTGGGACCCCCGCTCGCCCGAGTTCTTCACCCGCGAGCAGATGCTCGAGCCCGGCTTCCGCCTCAAGGTCATCGCCGACGTGAGCTGCGACCTCGACGGGCCCATCCCCTCCACCCTGCGCCCGGCCTCCATCGCCGAGCCGCTCTACGGCTACTCGCCCCAGACCGGCGCCGAGACCGCGCCCTTCGAGCCGGGCAGCGTAACAGTCATGGCCGTGGACAACCTCCCCGGCGAGGCGCCCCGCAGCTCGTCCATCGACTTCGGCGCCGGCCTGGTCGAGCGGGTCTTCCCCTCGCTGCTGCTGCGCGACATCGACGGCGTCATCGACAGGGCCACCATCGCCCACCAGGGCGAGCTGGCCCCGGCCTTCGCCTACCTGCGCGGCTTCGCCGAGGGCGATGAGTGAAGAGCCCGTGCCCAACATCTCCACGGCGGCCCTCCGGTTCGGAGGGCCGTTTTTTTGTCGGCTCCCGCGCTTGACTTTTTGCTTTTTTTTGGTGAAATTGAGAAGCAAGCCCCAACGGCTGGACGCGCCGCCCAGCGGGCGAAAACCTCCCCAATCTTAACAAGAAAATGGTAGAAGTAATTGAAAGCCAAGGCAGGAAGATCCGATACGAAGACAACGGCCACGGCAAATGCGTCGTGCTCCTGCACGGATACCTCGAATCCATCGAAATCTGGCGCGGCCTCGACAGCGACCTGGCCAAGCGGTTCCGGGTCGTCAACATCGACCTGCCCGGGCATGGCGCCAGCGACGACTTCGGCCCCAGCCAGTCCATCGAGCAGATGGCCGAGGCCGTGCGCGCCGTGCTCGACGCCGAGCAGGTCCAAAGGGCCACCCTGGTCGGCCACTCGATGGGCGGATACGTGGCCCTGGCCTTCGCCGAGCTCTTCCCCGAGCGGCTGCAGGCCCTCTGCCTCTTCCACTCGCACCCCTTCGCCGACCCCGACGAGGCCCGCGAGAACCGCGACCGGCAGATCGCGCTGGTCTTGCAGGGCCAGAAGAACAAGCTCTGCCGCATGAACGTGCCCAAGGTCTTCGCCCAAGACAACCTCGAGGATTTCGCCTTCGATGTCGAATATTGCGTCGAGGTGGCCCAGATGACCCCCGACTCGGGCGTCGTGGCCTGCCTCAACGCCATGAAGCACCGCCCCGACCGGACCGAGACCCTGGCAAGCCTCAAGGCGCCCTTCCTCTACATCGTCGGCAAGCACGACAACTTCTTCCCCTTCGCCCACCTGGCCCAGGTGCGCCTGCCCGTGCTGACCACCCTGGCCGTCTTCGAGCACTCGGGGCACCAAGGTTTCATGGAAGAGGCCGACAAGGCCCTGGCCACCCTGGAGGCCTTCCTCGACAACCTCGACAGCGACGAGTAGCGAGCCCGACCACCGCGCAACGGAGCCGACCAGCCTTAGGGCAGCGGAGCCCACTCCGGGGCAGGCGGAGCGCCCCCGCCAGGGTGGGCTTTTTGCGGGCGATTTTTGGATTTTCTTCCCAGAATCGCAACGAAATTCATGCGCTTGTCCTTCCTTTGCCAACGCCTTCTCGCTTAACTGCCAGATTCGCAAACGTTTGCAAAGGCTATCGCAAATGGCTTCAAATGTTAAAAAAATGCAAAAGAAGTGTTTTTTCATTTTTTTAACATTTGAAGGCCAAACAAAAGACATTCAAGTAGTTATCTTCCTAGCGCAAACGTTTACGCCTTGAATATCAGCGCTCTCGAAGAACCGAGGCGCCCCCGGAGGCAGTATCGCGAATGGAGTCGATTTGTATTTTTGCAATGAACCCACTTGAAAACGGATATGCCAGAAAATGCGATTCTGCCCTTCTTGTCGGACCTGAAGGGGAACAACAAAAAGGAATGGTTCGAGGCCAACAGGGAGCGCTACCTGCAAGCCAAGTCTGCTTTCACGGAACTTGTCCGGGCCGCCCTCAACGGATTGGCGGCCGAAAATCCGGCCCTGGCGGCGGTTCGTCCTGAAGATTGCATCTTCCGGATCCACCAAGACCAGCGCTTCACCAAGGACAAGGCCCCCTACAAGGCCCACTTCGGAGCCATCCTGGCCCCCGAAGGGACCAAGACCCGGCAGGCGGGCTACTACATCCACCTCGAGGACGGTGGGTCCATGCTGGGGGCAGGCGCCTACAGCCCGGACAGCAAGTCCTTGAAAGCCATCCGCGACGCCATTCTGGACGAGCCGGATGCCTTCAGCCGAATCATCGAGAGCGATGCTTTCCGGCAAACCTTCGGGGAAATCAGGGGCGAGAAGGTCAAGACCTTGCCCCGCGGCGTGGACAAAGACCACCCGCGCCGCGAACTGGTCCGGTTCAAGAGCTACGAAATCCTCGTGCCCTTGCGCTCCGACGAGCTGCTGGACCCGGAGTTCTTTGACAGGATGATCGAGGCCTTCAGACAGGCCAAGCCATACAACGACTTCTTGAACAAGGCGTTGAACTTTTAGGTTTTTTATTTTCATTGCTCTAGTTAGTTTTTTGAGGGTTGGACCCGTCGGAGATCACTCTCCGGCGGGTTTTCATTTCGAAGCGTCCCATGTGCGAGGCCGAACCGGAACCGGCCTGGCAAGCGCTTCATTTCCAGCGCTTTGCGCTAGGGTGGAAATGACCGTGGAAAATCATCTTGGAGGAATGGTGGAAAAATTGTACCTTTCGACCGTTTCACTTTATTGGTTGAAAACTTAACCCCGTCATCCTCCCACCCTAAAATCCCCCCTTGAACCATGAGCAGGACGAACGTGATCACGAACTACTCGGCCGGCAAGGACCCGATCAAGCGCAAGGTCGTCGAGGCCGGCTTCTTCGCCTTGGGCCGCACCTTGCAATCGGCCTCCCGCTTCGAGCCGGAGGTGATGAAGGAATCCGAGAAATGGCCCATCGGCTTCTCTTTCAGCATGGACGTGCTGCCCAACGGCCCCAGCCTGGCCATGGAGAAGCGCCGCGAGGGCCTGGTCTTCCTGGGCCTGAAGAAGAAGGCCGACGCCGACCTGGTGGTGGACATCAAGAACCTGAGCACGGCCTACCGGATGATCATCACCGAGGTCGGCGCGCACCACGTCTTCGCCGAGCACAAGATCGGGGTCAAGGGAAGCATCGCCGAGTCGCTGCGCCTGATCCGCATGATCTACGTGGCCCAGGGCTACCTCTTCCCGGGATTCCTGAGCCGCAACGTGCTCAAGGCGCCCATGAAGATGGACCTCAACCGGCAGCTCAACCGCCTCAAGCTGCTCACCCGCGGCCTGGTGCTGGGCCAATGAGCCAGCCCGCCCCGACGTTTCGCCCCCATCCTTCACCCCAAAAAAACACCCTCCTCATCATGATGCCGACTTATTACGAGTTCTACAACCCCGTGAAAATCAACGCGGGAACCGAAGCCCTGGAAACCATTCCCTACGAAATGGGCATGATGGGCGTCAGCCGTCCGCTGGTGGTCACCGACCCGGGCATTGTCCGGGCGGGCCTGCTCGAGCACGTGCTCCGCGGCTTCCGCGACTCGAACCTGACCATCGGGGCCATCTACGACCAGACCCCGCCCGACTCGTCGCTCGAAGTGGTCAACGAGATCGCCCGGATCTACAAGGAGACCCGCTGCGACTGCCTGGTGGCCGTGGGCGGAGGCTCCGTCATCGACACCACCAAGGGCGTCAACATCGTGGTCTCGGAAGGCACCGACGACATCGCCAGCCTCACCGGGGCCGACCGCCTGAGCAAGCCCCAGCGGCCGCTGATCGTGGTGCCGACCACTTCGGGCACCGGCTCGGAGGTTACGCAGGTGGCCGTCATCTCCGACACCCGCAACAACGTGAAGCTGCCCTTCACCTCCAACCTGCTCATGCCCCGGCTGGCCGTCCTCGACCCGCGCATGACCATGAGCCTGCCGCCCAAGATCACCGCCGCCACCGGCATGGACGCCATGACCCACGCCGTGGAGGCCTACACCTGCCTCCAGAAGAACCCGCTCAGCGACGCCTACGCCGTGGCCGCCATCGGCCTGCTGCGCGACAACCTCATCGAGACCGTCAAGCAGGGCAACGACGCCAAGCGCCGGTTCGCCCTGGCCAACGCCTCGCTCATGGCCGGCACCGCCTTCTCGAACTCCATGGTCGGGGCCGTGCATGGCATCGCCCACGCCCTCGGTGCCGTCGCGCACATCCCGCACGGGCTGGCCAACTCCATCCTGCTGCCCTACGTCATGCGCTTCAACCTCGACAACCCCCGCATGGCCGAGCTCTACGGCGAGCTGCTCCTGCCCCTGGCGGGCGACGAGGCCTTCGCCCGCGCCGCCAAGCGCGAGCGCCCGCGCAAGGCCATCGAGACCATCGTGCTGATGAACCACGCCCTCAACAAGGCCTGCGGAATGCCCAACAAGCTCGGCGAGGCAGGCGTCCGGCGCGAGCAGTTCGCCCAGATCGTCGAGAAGGCCATGGAGGACGGCGCCATGATCTCGAACCCCAAGATGGTCAACGCCAGCGACGTTCTCGAAATCCTGGAGCTGGCTTTCTGAGCTGGATCCCAACCTCAAATCTCTCCCCCCCCCGACAACCAGCGATATGGTGCAAAAAGACAGAATCAGGGAAAACATCGTGGATGTGGCCAAGGAAATCTTCCGAAAGTACGGCTACAAGAAGACGACCATGGACGACATCGCGATGGCGGCCAACAAGGGCAAAAGCTCGATCTACTACTACTTCAAGAGCAAGGAGGAAGTCTATCGGGCTGTCGTAGAGCGCGAGGCCGAGCAGTTCGACGGCATCCTGCTCAAGGCCATCGAGAACGCCAAGACCCCGGCCGAGAAGATCGGCAGCTACATCCTGGCCCGCATGAAGGAAATCGGCAAGTTCGACACCCTGCTTGACGCCCTCAAGAACGAGGGCCTCGGCCACCTGGCCTTCATCAGCAAGTTCCGAACCCTGCACGACGCCACGCAGACCCAGCGCTTCGCCGCGCTGCTCCGCGAGGGCGTCGAGCAGGGCCGGTTCCAGATCTACGACCCCGCGCTGGCCGCCGTGGCCATCATCACGGCCATGAAAGGCATGGAGGCGCCCATCTTCCTCAACCAGGACGACGAGTACAAGGAGAGCAGCATCCACGACCTGGTCAACATCGTTCTCTACGGCATCGTCAAGCGATGAATCCACAGTCCTCGAAACCAACCCTCTAGCTCCCCCAGACCATGCCCACGCAAGCCGTCCACCAGAACCCGCAGGCCGAAGCCATCGCGTCCTGCTTCTCCCAGCAGCGGGAGTTTTTCGCCACCCAGACCAGCAAGGACCTCGACTTCCGGCTCAAGTCCCTTGGTCGTCTCAAGGATGCCATCCTCAAGTACGAGTCGCAGCTCGCCCAGGCCCTGCACAAAGACCTGCGCAAGCATCCCTTCGAGTCGTACCTGAGCGAGACCGGCATGGTCCTCAACGAGATAGGCACGCTGCGCAAGCACCTGAAGGACTGGGCCAAGCCCCGCAAGGTCGGCGTCCACCTGGCCCACTTCAAGGCCGAGAGCTACGTGCTCAAGGAGCCCTACGGCCAGGTGCTCGTCATCGCCCCCTGGAACTACCCCGTGCTGCTCACGCTCTCGCCCCTGGCCGCCGCCTTGGCCGCGGGCAACACCGTTATCCTCAAGCCCAGCGAGCTGACCCCGCACACCTCCAGCGTCATCGAGGTCATGCTCGGCGAGTTCTTCCCCAGCGAGTACGTGGCCGTCTTCCAAGGGCAGTCGCAGACCAGCCAGGACCTGCTCCAGTTGCCCTTCGACAAGATCTTCTTCACGGGCAGCACCCGCGTGGGCAAGATCGTCATGCGCATGGCCGCCGAGCACCTGACGCCCGTAACCCTCGAGCTCGGCGGCAAAAGCCCCTGCATCGTGGACCGCGACGCCCACCTCAAGCACGCCGCCAAGCGCGTCATCTGGGGCAAGTTCCTCAACGCCGGCCAGACCTGCGTCGCGCCCGACTACCTCCTGGTGCATTCCAGCATCAAGAAGCGCTTCCTGCCCCTGCTCAAGGAGACCCTCAAGGAGTTCTACGGCCCCGATCCCCAGAAAAGCCCCGACTATCCCCGCGTGGTCAACCTGCCCAACCTCAACCGGCTGCTGGCCCTGCTCGAAGGCCAGAAGGTCGTAGCCGGCGGCCAGCACGACGCCGACGACCTCTACCTGGCCCCGACCCTGCTCGACGAGGTGGATCCCGAGAGCCTGGTCATGCAGGACGAGATCTTCGGCCCCATCCTGCCCATCCTCGAGTTCGAGGAGCTCGACCAGGCCATCGCCTTCGTCAACCGCAGGCCCAAGCCCCTGGCCCTCTACTACTTCGGCGAGACCGAAAGCCGCCAGAGCAAAGTTCTCGCCGAGATTTCCTTCGGCGGAGGATGCCTGAACGAGACCGTTACCCACCTGCTGGGCGACCTGCCCTTCGGCGGAGTCGGGGCCAGCGGCATGGGCAACTACCACGGCCCGTACAGCTTCGACACCTTCTCGCACGAGAAAGGCATCCTCAGCAAGTCCAACCTGCTGGACCTGCCCCTGCGCTACCCGCCCTACAACAAGACCAACTTCGAGGTCGTCAAGACCTTGCTTTCCTGACCCTTCGCCCCCGCGGCACCCAGGCCCTCCCACGCCTAGCCCCCAACGGGCAGGCCGCGGGAGGGCCTTTTGCTCCTTTCAACCCAGCGACGCGTCGAAAACCGGATCGCCCTCCTTGTGAAATTCATCCGGATCATTCACGTAAATCGCTTCGATAGGCGCTTGCTCTAATATCCACTCCTCATCCATGCCGTTGTCTGCCAATTCAAAGCACAAACCTTCAACTTGAGGAATGCCGTAAACATACAGATCCTCGGTCCAGCTTCCATATTTTTCTTTCACCTCGCGCAATGTCGAGCCGATGCCGATGCCGTTGTATTTTCCCTTGAATCCGGTATAAGCACCAATTTGAATCAGCTTGTTTTTCTCTTTGGGTATCCAAAACTTAAAACAATTGTACGAAATAAAAACAGCGAAATCGTTTTCTTCATACCGAATGGATTCTTTGCCTTCGATATGTTGCAGCAACTGTTCGACACTCCACCCGATTTGAAATTTGTCGATTGATCCTGCCGGAATGATTTCATTCATCGCTCATTGGATTTGAAATAGACTGATCAGTCCTCGCAGTTCATTGCCTTCGTAAAAGTTGATGGGTTGTGTGGTAGTCTTTTCTATGACGTATTGGGGATGGTGTCGTGCAGGGTTTCGAAGCGATTTCCTATCTGTATTCGCTGACTTGTTGAAGAGCTAAGAACCTAAGGGAACCTCTGAAACCAGAGTTAATTGTAAAATGTTTTGTACTTCTGTGGCTTAGGTTGCAACTTCAATTCCTGTTTTTTTGATTTCTGCAACAAATGGATTTTCGGAATCAAAATCTTCATGGGAAATCGGATGGGGTTCAATCCTTGAATCAACCTGCGCAGCCAACAACATAAGTTGTACCTGGGTATCAAATCGCTTTGAATCATCCAGCTTTGTAAAAATCAATGCTACGTCTATGTCGCTATCCTCTGTCGATTTTCCTTTGGCATATGAGCCAAACAGATATGCGCTCTCGATATCATCAAATTTGCCCTTGATCAAATCTAGGTACTTTGCTATTGCAGTATCAATGTTTTTATCCATGGTCTCAGTTCTTTTAATTTATCAATCCACTCTGCGGTAAATTCATTCGTGCATTGTTTCTTGAAACTCATTTTGTAATCATCGTACCGGGCATTGATGTTAAACGCTGTAATCGTAATGAGTTGCATTTTCAAATCATCTGTCAAACTCAATTCAGCTTTCTCGGCAAGTCTCAAAAGGTTGTGAATAAAAGGGGGATAGTCAGATTTTATCTTGACATAATAAGCCTTTAACAGTTTCTCAATCATCAAATGGCCAATAAACAAAGACCAACTAAACCTTTTTGAATCAAACATTGCAATCATCGTCTCATAATCATCATCAGAGCCAGCAATCCAATACTCAATCAGTTTATTCTTGTTCAAATCTTTATTCTCCATAAGTCCAAAATACGAAAATATCAACAATCCAAGATATGAACAATGCCGAAATGCACTTTTGCCATCAAGCACAACATCATTGTTTCCATCCGCTTGAACCTCAACTCAAAAGCACGACGGTACATTGGCAGTCCAATGAACAGCTTCGAAAATCCGATTCGGAAGTTCGGGAGTCCGCATACCAGCGGCGAGCACCCGTCAACATGGGCCCTGGAAAATCCGAAGTTTTGAAGCGTAGCCTACTCATTGGGTGTTTGAAATTGACGATAGCCAAAGATACAACCTGTACTTTGGAAAAGCAAGTGCCTGGGCGTTTTTCTGGCGCTCGGGCGGGTTGTGGGTTGGGTGCTGACTGGCCAAGTGTCAAGCCTTTGGTTTTCAATCGGAAGCCTGCGTTTTAGAAAGCAGGGCTAGACAACCTGGCAGATGACAATGGAAGCTTGAGTCTCGACGCGAATTTTGCAGGATGCCGGCGATTTGTGTTTTCACCCTCGTAAGCCGCTGGGGGTCAGGCCTCGAAAACCAAATCCGCCAGCAGCTTGGCATTCAGCGAGTTGGCGAAGGGGCGAAGCAGCAGCTCGCGGCGCTGGAGGCTCTCGCTGTCGAAGCCGCGGTCGAAGAGCTCGACGACGCGCTGCACGAACTCGGGGCCGGACTGGGCCAGCGCGCAGGCGCCTTCGAGGCCCGTGCCCTCGACCATCGGCGGGTTGGCAACGCAGTGCCGCCCCTTGTGCAGGGCGTGCAAGAGCTTGAGCTTCACGCCTGTATCCTGGAAGGTGGGCAGCACGTGGACATGGGCCTGGCTGACGAGCCGCTCCATCTGCTCCTCGGTGGGGTTGGGCACCCACTTGACCTGCGGCAGATGCTCGGCCTTGCGGCGCAGGGCCAGGCTGGGGCCTTTCCCGGCGATGAAGAAGGGCCAGGGCACCTCCGGAATGACTTCCGCGATGAGGAACTCCACGGCGCGGATGTTCTCCTCGACCTCCAGATTGCCGTGGTAGAGGGCGTAACTGCCTTTGCCCAAGGGCGATGCCACTTTGTCGTCGGGGTGGAAGGCGCTCACGTGCTCGACCCGCGTCTGGGGCAGGCGGGCCCGGAAGTAGTCGGCATCCTTGCGCGAAATGGCCGCGAGGGCGTCGGCCTTGGCCAGGTGCTCCTCGTGCGCACGCAGGCGTAGGCTTTCGATCTGGTAGTAGAAGCGCCGGGGCAGGTCGGCCCCGCTTTGGGCCAGCTCGCGGTAGTAGCGGTGCTCGACATTGTGCGAGCGGACCACTTGGCGCTGGCCGTCGAGGGCGGGGTGGCCCAGGAAGGAGGTGCAGTGCTGGCCCTCGAACAGGATGGGCAAGGGCTTGGCGGCCAGGTTCTTGAGCAGGGCGGGCACGCGCCGCGAGCGCACGATGAACGGCTCGGTGGAAAGGCCGCGCAGCCAGGAGCGCTCGCGGGGGTAGTAGCTCACCGAGGCGCAGATGCGCTCGAGCAGCCGCGAGGGCCCGCGCCCGTAGGTGAAGGCGTGCAGGTGCGTCTGGACGCCCAGGCGCGCTAGGCTGCGGATCTTGTGGAAGATGTCCATGACCCCGCCGTAGTCCGCCGGGAAGGGAACATTGAAGGCCACCAGGTGCAACTGCCGCTCGTCCATGCGCTGGCCGCGTTCTAGGAATGGTGCCGGCGGCGGGCGTTCTGGTAGTGCTTCAGGGCGTGGTGCGTGAAGCCGAAGGACTTGTCGTCCACGCGCATCTCGCCGCGGGTTACGTGCCCGAGGGTCGAGAAGGGGAAGCGGGCGTCGATCATGAAGTCGATGAACTCGGTCTCCTTGTCTTGGGGGACGCTGACCACGACGCGGTTCTGGCTTTCGCCGAAGAGAAACGAGTCGGGGCGGATCTCGGCGTCCATGGTCAGGTCGAAGCCCAGGCCCTGGTCGGACGAGACGCAAGACTCCATCAGGCAGGTGAAGAGCCCTCCGGCCGAGACGCTGTGGGCCGAGGCAAGCAGGCTCCTTTCGACGAGCTGTGGCAGCAGTTCCGAGAGGCGGACGGCCTCCTGGGCATCGAAGTAGGGCGGGGGCGAGTGCTTGACCTTGAGGAAGCTGTTGAGGTGCTCGGAGCAGGCCAGGTCCTCCTTGCTTTCGCCCAGCAGGAAGATCATGTGTCCCTTGGCTTGGAAGCTGGTGGTCAGGGGCTTGTCGGTTTCGACGCTTCCCCAAACGCAGACCACGGGCACCAACGGCGGCTCTTCGAGGCCCGTGCCCGGGTTGGGCTGGAAGTCCACGTCGAGCTCGTGGACGGGCAGTTCGAAGCGGGCGGCGATGCTTTCGAGGCCGTGGACAGCCTGTCCGAACTGCCAGCGGACCTCGGGGTTGTCGCGGTCGCCCAGGTGCAGGCTCATGGCCATGCCCTGCGGGCGCACCCCGGCGCAGGCCAGCTTGCGGACGGCTTCGGCCACGAGGATCTGGCAGCCGATGGCAGGGTCGGCCTCGGCGTAGCGGAAGTTGGAAGTTGTGGTGGCGGCCCAGCGGCATCCGCCATGCTCGAAGGCCCAGACCTCGGAGAGCAGCACGGCTTGTCCGTCCTGGTCGGGCTGGTTCTTGAGCAGGTGGTTGAGCCAGTTCTTGCTGAGCACGTTGGGGTTCTTGATCAGGGAGTAGGCGGCGTGCTTGAGGTCCTTGACCTCCGGCAGGCTGGCCATGTCGTACTGGCTTTGCAGGGCCATCTTGGCGGGCACGGCCGTCTGCTCGCTCCAGGGCAGGCGAGGGCCTTGGTAGAGGGCCGTGGTGATGGGCAGGGCGCAGACTTGCTCCTGCCCGTGCCAGACGCGGAGCGTGCGCTGGTCGTCGGTTTGGCCGAACGGCCTGGCGTTCAGGCCTCTTTTCTGGAAGACTTCCTCGAGTTCGTGCTGCTTGTCGGGCCGGACGAGCGCCAGCAGGCGCCCGCTGTTTTCGGCCAGGAGCAGGTCTTCGGCGCCCATTTCCTTGGCGGCCATGGGCAGGCGGTGGAGCATCGCCTCCAGGCCCACGCCCTCGGTCTCGCAAAGGCGGAAGAGGGCGTAGCCGGCCCCGCCCTTGGCAATGGCCCGGACGCGGCGGAGCAGGCGCTTTTCCTGGGCCTCGGCCACGGCTTCCATCAGCATGAGCTCCTGCGACAGCTCCACGTCGTAGGAGGCGATGGCCTGGGTCGGGTCTTTCGAGAGCAGCTCGTGCTCGGCCAAGGACCGCGAAAGCGGCCGGGTGGAGGCGCCCAAGTGGTAGAGCGTGTAGGGGCCGCCGCCATCGCCCTGCGCCGGCTCGGGCGCTTCGGGCTGGACTTCCAACATCGAAAACACCGTCGTGAAGGGACGCTGCGAAAGGGCGCTGGCCAGGTGCAACTGCCCCCCCAGGAACGGGACCTGCGACGCCGCGCCCCACTCGCCCACCCTTTCGAGCCAGAGGTGGATCTGCTCCTGCGTGGCGGCCTCCTCCTGCGGCCCGGCGCCCAGGACGCCCAGGCGGGCCAAAGGCTCGGCGCCGCGCTCGAACAGGCTGGCGTTCAGCTTGGCCAGGTTGAAGCCGTGCGGAGCCTCGCCCTCGATGGGCAGCCGGTGCGCCTGCGCGGTCAGCGGGCAGCGGGCAGGCAGAAGGCCCTCGGAAGGAACCAGCACCCTCGAGACCTGGGGCCAGAGGTGGACCCATTTCCACTTGCGATCGCGGATGATTTCGGCCAGACGTTTTTCCAACAGGCTGGGCGCGCGTCCCAGCAGTTTTTCGATTTGCAATTGTGGATCCATGACGTGTAAAGGTAGGAGGGTGTGTGGCCAGGTGTATGGCCGTGGGGCCAATTTAGCGATTTCCGCCCAGAGCGCAAAAGGCCCCCTCGCGCGCACGCTGGCGGGGCCCTCCGCGATGGGACGGAGCCTCAGGCCTCCACCTCACTTGGGCGCACTGCCCCAGCGCGCCTGCGCCCACAACTGCGCCCGATAGACCAGCAGGCCCACCAGCACTCCCCAGAGGGCGCCGCCTAGGATGTCGCCCGGATAATGCACGCCCAGATAGACCCGGCTGTACGATACCACCGCAGCCCAGAGGAAGATCGCCCAGGCGTACCCGCTCCGCCCGAAATGCGAGGCGCTGAACATCGCCAGCGCGAAGGTGTTGGCCGCGTGCGACGAGACGAAGCCGAAGGCCCCTCCGCAGCCCCCGATCATATGCAGAACTGGCTGGAGGTCTGGCTCGTGGCACGGCCGCGGGCGCTCGAAGACGTTCTTGAACAACTGCACCGAGCCCTGGTCGGCCAGCAGAACCAGCAGAACCGTGAAGCCCAGGGTCCAGAACGCCTGCTTGCCCTGCGTGCGGAAAAAGAAGTAGAAAATCAGCAGATACAAAGGAATCCAGACCAGCTTTTCGCTGAAAAACCACATCACATCATCCCAAAATGGGGAATGCGCCCCGTTGAGCAGCAGCAGCAGGTCGGTATCGAATCGCTTGAGTTGTTCGAGCATGGCAGAGTCGTTGTTCGTTGGCCGCGAACCTACGAAAAGCCGCCCAGCCGTCCAAGCCGCGCCAGCCCCCGAAGGCCGGCGTTGGGCCCCCAGTCCCAGCTCGCCGACAGCTCGACTTGGCGGTGCGGCCAACTGTGCAGCCCCGCCGAGGAGCTCGCCCTCCAGACGGCCCGGCGCCCCTGCCAGGCCAGCTCGGCCCGCCAGAGCAGCGGCGAGTCGCCCATGTCGGAGTAGCCCATGTAGCCCGCCAGCTCGCCCGAGACCGACAGCCGCCGCCCCTCGAACGACAGCCCGCCCGCGTGCGAGAAGGCGTCGTTCTGGCCGTGCGGGCAGACCGTCTGCCAGACGTAGAAGCCGGCGGCCATGTGCCAGCGCAGGGTGCCGCCGCCGGGCAGCGTCGCCGAGCGGCCCATGCCCAGGTCCGCGGCATAGCCCGGCGAGTCGATGAAGCGCGAGGCCTCCTTGTCGGTGCCCGAGGCCGTCCGGCACGAGAGCCGCAGCACCAGGTCGGGCAGCCGCGCGTGCCCCCTGGCCAGCGCGAAGCCGGTGGCGAAGGCTAGGTCGCCGAAGGCAAAGCCCTCGCGCCCGCCCAGCAGGAAGGCGCGGTTGCGGTAGCTCAGCGCGCTGTCCATGCGGAAGGCCTCCACGGCCACGTAGTCGAGCCAGAAGGCCACCCGCCCCTGCGCGAAAGGCAGGCCCAGCCGCAGCTTGGTGTCGAGCGAGCGGTCGCCCTCCTGCCAGCCCGCCCCGACGGCCTGCCGGTAGAAAGCCCGCTCGGGCAGACGGCCCCATAGGCTGTACGGGACAGGCAAGGCGTTGGGCCCCAAGTAGTTCGGGCCAAGGATCTGGTAAGCCGTCCAATGCGTAATGCCGTCCCAGTTGGCATACGGGTCGGTGTAAGGCAGGAGGCAGTCTTGCGCCCGGGCCTGCGAAGCCGACAAGGCCAGGGCCAGGAACAGGCGGCCAGACCACCGCGGGAGATTGGGCATCGGCATGGGTCAAGAAATGGTGAAGCCAATGTGAAGCGAGCGCGCCACCGGCCTGGGAAGTTCAAAAAAAATTCAGATTGAGACAACAATTCGGGGCAAGTTTGCGTAAAAGGTCGCTAACAACCAGGCCCTGATCGGCCCGATGGCCCATCCAATTTCATCCCAATTTTTTCTAAAACATTACACCTCAACAAGTTCCACAAAGGATAAAATTTGTTAATACGCCTTATTTTTCGTTCCTTCGCGTCCGAGTCTTAATGTTTCACCCAATCCAAAATGCTTATGCCAGTAATCCTCAAAATCGCAGCGGCGCTCTTGGCCTATCTGATAGGCTCAATCGCCACGTCGGTCTGGGTAGGGAAGATTTTCTACGGGATCGACATCCGCGAGCATGGGAGCGGAAACGCCGGAGCCACCAACACCTTCCGGGTGCTGGGCAAGAAGGCCGGCATCCCCGTGCTCATCATCGACATCCTCAAAGGTTTCGCCGCCGTGAGCCTGATCCGCCTGACGGACTACTACGTCCCGGGCACCTCGGCCTACTACAACTCGGCCCTGTTCTTGGGAGCCATGGCCATCCTGGGCCACATCTTCCCCGTCTATGTGGGCTTCCGTGGAGGCAAAGGCGTGGCCACCCTGTTCGGAGTGGTCCTGGCCGTCCATCCGCCCGCCGCGCTGCTGACCGTGGCCATCTTCCTGACGATGCTCTTCGTCTCGAAGTACGTCTCCCTCAGCTCCATGGTGGCCGGGCTGTCCTTCCCCTTCCTGCTGCTGGTCATCTTCAAGACCACCTCAACGACCTTGGTCATCTTCGGAATCGTGGTGTCGGTGCTACTGCTGTTCACCCACCAGCAAAACATCGAAAGACTGATCAAGCGAGAGGAATCCAAGGCCAACATCCGGCTTCGGAGACGCAGGAGGCAGACGATGGACATCGACCTGGACCTCGACTGAAACCTTTCTGGACCTTTCCAGAACGAAGGCGGAGTTCCCTGACACGGAGTTCCGCTTTCGTCGTTTCTGGGGCGATCGTTCGCTCGGCGAATCGCCCGCGGCTATCGCAACGCTGTCCGGAGATGCGGCGAAAAAGTCCAGCGGAAATTTGGGAATCCCGCCATCGAGCACTAAATTGCGCAGGCCAATCCCTGGCCCATCCTCCCAAAACAGCATCCAGACCCTGGCCGCCTAGCGCCCAACCCTCCCGCATCCTGGCCGTAGCGCCAGCAGGTTTTCGATTTGCCCCCCCCCCAGCGAGCTTTTCTAACTTCCATCCCTAACCTCAACGAAAATGGCCTTATTCCAAAAATCGGTAACGGACAGATATTTGAAAGGTCTTGATGCTGACAAAGTAAACAAGGCGTTTGAGAATTTCCAGAAATTCTATGGCAACCTGGCACGGCTGGCCAATATCCTGCAGCTCAAAGAAGAGAATTACCAAGAAGGATTCTTGCGGGAAATCTTTGTCCAAACCTTGGGCTATTCCTTGAACCCGGATGAAAATTACAACCTGACCACCGAGTTCAAGAACCTGAAAGACAGCCGCAAAGCCGATGGCGCGATCATCCGGAAGGGGAAAGCCATTGGCGTCATCGAACTGAAATCGACCAGGACCAAAGACATTGAAAGCATAAAAGAACAGGCCTTTGGCTACAAGAACAACCAGCCAGATTGCAAATATGTGATCACCTCGAACTTCCAGAGCCTGCGCCTGTACGTGGAAAATGCCACCGAATACGAAGAATTTGATTTGTTCGAACTGGCCCAGAGCCGCGAAACTGGCAGCATACCCCGCCGTTTCAGCGAGTTTTACCTCCTGTTGAGCCACGAAAGCATTTCCAGCGATTTGCCAGAAAAGCTCAAGCAGGAGACCAAATTCCACGAAGAGAAAATCTCGGCCCAACTTTACACGGACTACAAGCAGTTCAAGGACAAGGTTTTCAACAACCTGATACTTAGGAACCCCCAATACGACAAGCTGACGCTTTTCAAGAAGTCGCAAAAGCTCTTGGACCGTTTTCTTTTCGTCCTTTTTGCCGAAGACTGCGGACTGATACCGCACAATGCCATCAGCAAAATCATCGAGCAATGGAAAGATTTGAGGGAGCTCGACGAATACAAACCGCTTTACAGCCGTTTCCAAAAACTCTTCGAGCATCTGGACAAAGGCCATGTGTACCAAAAGTGGGGCGAAATTCCCGCGTATAACGGTGGACTGTTTCGCCACGATGAAATATTGGACAGTTCCCAGATAAAAATTGATGATGCTGTCTTGGAAAAGGATAGCCTGAAGCTTTCCGCCTACGATTTCAGCTCCGAGGTCGATGTGAATATCTTGGGGCATATTTTTGAGCATTCACTCAACGAAATCGAAGAGATTGAGCGCGAATTGCAAGCCGACGAGTCAAGAACGGAAAAGGATGCTCTCGCGCGGAAAGAACTCAGCAAACGCAAAAAAGATGGTGTGTTTTACACCCCAAAATACATCACCCAATACATCGTAGAAAATACGGTTGGCAGGCTTTGCCAAAAGAAGAAAGCCGAATTGCGAATCCACAACTTGCTGATTGACGATGCGTACTTCACCCGTAGGGTCAATCCCTCGGGAAAGCCCAAGCTCAACCCTATCGGAAAACAGCTTTTTGAAACGCTCAACGCCTACAAAAATTGGCTTTTCGATCTAAAAATCCTTGATCCGGCCTGCGGTAGCGGAGCATTCCTGAACCAAACGCTCGATTTTCTGATCGCCGAGCACAAGCAGATCGATGACAGGCTCAAAGAGCTCACTGGCGAGACCTTGCCTTTGCACGACACGGACAAAACCATTTTGGAAAACAACATTTATGGTGTTGATATCAACGAAGAAAGCGTTGAGATAGCCAAACTTTCGCTTTGGTTGCGAACCGCGCAGCGTGGCAGGAAACTGTCCGATCTGTCGGGCAACATAAAATGCGGAAACTCCTTGATCGACGACCCCAACATCGCTGGCGACAAGGCATTTGACTGGGAGAAGGAATTTCCACATGTTTTCCATCCTGAAGCAAAAGAAAAGGTCTATCAAAAACTGCCGGAAAGCAAACCCGATTATATCAAACTGGTAAAAGAAAAATCTAAAGAAGCCCAAATCAAAGCAGAACAGGCCGCCCAATTGTCGAAAGACGCACTGGAGATTTCCAAGCAGGTCTATGAATATGCCGAAAAGATTCCGTCCGCCAACGAGCCTTCGCCTGGCTACGGAACAAAAAAAGGAGGATTTGATGTGGTTTTGGGAAATCCTCCTTATGTCCGAATACAAGGCCTAAAAGCCAATTACGAAAAAGAAAGTTTGTACTATGAAAAGAACTACAAATCAGCGGTATCAAATTATGACATTTATGTTTTATTTCTCGAAAAATCTTTGGCATTGCTAAAATCCGATGGGAAGGCATCCTTCATTTTGCCCCACAAATTTTTGATTTCGGAATTTGGCAAAGGCATACGGGGCTTGTTGGCTGAAAAAAGATTTGCCGAGAGTCTTGTCCATTTTGGTTCGGAGATGGTTTTTGAGGACGCGTCAACCTATACCTGCGTTTTCAACCTCTCGAATGGAAACAATCAACTAAAGTTCAAGCAGTTAAAACCGAATGAAATTGCCTTGCCTTTCACTTTCGAACTGATTTCCTATGACAAGCTGAGTTCTGAAAAATGGCATTTGAACGAAGCTGGCATCGCGGATGTTCTGGAAAAGATCAACCAACAGGCACTTAGGGTGAAGGATGTGTTCGCAAAGATTTTTGTCGGACTGCAAACAAGTGGTGATGACGTTTACCAAATCAAAGGAAAGCGATTGGGAACTTTCGTGGAAGGATACTCGAAAGCATTGGACAAGATTGTCAGAATCGAAAGTCGTCTTGTTCAGCCAATGCTGAAAGGCGAAGACATATCCAAATATCGACATCTTGAAAACCAATATTTTGTGATTTTCCCCTATCTGCTGCAAGACGGAAAAGCCACGCCCATGACCGAAGATTTCATCAAAACCAATTTCCCCTCCGGATACGAATACCTCAAGAAAAATGAAACTTTCTTGAGAGGGCGAGAAAAAGGAAAAATGGACAAAGAAGGATGGTTTCTTTACATTTATCCCAAGAGCCTGGCCATCTTTGAACAACCTAAAATCATAACACCCGACATTTCACTGGGTTCCAACATGAGTTTTGACGAAGGCAAGTTTTACCATGGGACGACTTTGTACAGTTTTGTCAAAAATGATGCTTTTAAAGAGGACACTAAATTTTGGCTTTCGCTTCTAAATTCTAAAATCCTATGGTTTTTCATCAAAAACACAGGAACAGAATTAAGAGGCGGATATTTTAGGTACCAAACCAAATACCTGGAACCATTTCCTTTACCCCGGCTCAAGGATATTTCAGGACAACAACCCTTCATCGAAAAAGCCAACCGAATGCTTTCTTTGAACAAAGAACTGCAAACCGAAAAACACAATTTCATCAAAACGCTGTTAGAAGAACTTTCCCCAGCCGATGCTTTGCTCCAAGGGCAGAAAAAAAGCATCAACATAACAAAAAAGTTGGACGCATTTTACGAAATGGAATACGACGCGTTCAAAAATGAGCTTTCTAAGCAGAAAATCAAGATCAGCTTGGGCGATGCGAACAACCAGTGGAGAGACTATTTCAACACCACGCAACTTAGAATAAACGAGCTTCGCATCCAGATAAACCAGACGGACAAGGAAATCGACAAAATGGTCTATCAACTGTACGAACTTTCGCCTGAAGAAATTGAAATTGTCGAAAATTCAACGAAATGAGGAAATGACAATTTAACTCAAATAATTGAATAACAATTTGTTACACATTCACCTCAACCCTAGCTGCCCCACCCACCCCCCAAACTCCAAGACCATGAAAAGAAAGACCCTCTGGGGCATCCTCGCGCTGGCGTTGCTCGCCGCCTGCGACAGCGCCAAGGTATTCGAAGACCACCAGACGATGGACCAGGCCATGTGGGAGCAGCCCATGGGCCTGATGTTCAGCCCCGTGCTCGAAAAGGCCGGGGCCTACGAGCTTTCCATCGTGTTGCGGCACGTGGAGGGCTTCCCCAACGAGCGGGTGCCCATCCTGCTGCGGCACACGGCCCCCTCGGGCGCCGACAGCAGCTTCGCCGAGATGCTGGAGGTGCGCGACGCCAGCGGCTACCTCGGCTCGGGCATGGGCGACATCTGGGACCTGGAGCAGGTCATCGTGCCGCGGCTCGAAATCGGCGAGCCGGGAAAGCAGGCCTTCCAGCTCTACCACGCCAGCGACAGCCCGGCCCTGCTGGGCGTCATGGAGGTCGGCCTGAAAATCCGCGCCGTCGAATAGGCCGGCGACATGGCCCGCCCCAACGCAAGAGCGGCGGCTCCTTGGCTGGGGCCGCCGCTCGCGTTTTGCCGGCAAAACCGATTCAGGTCATGGGCTTCTTCTCGTTCTCTTCGACGACCCGGCGCAGCCAGGGCAGCAGGATGAAGATGCCGACCACGGCCACCATCACCAGCGCCACGTTGGTCAGGAAGAAGAACTCCTTGCGCTCGAAAAGGTCCCAGAAGCCCGAGAGCACGCCCGAGAGCTTGTTGCCAATGGCCGTCGAAAGGAACCAGCCGCCCATCATCAGCGCCGCGATGCGCTTGGGGCTGAGCTTCGAGACCAGCGAGAGGCCCATCGGGCTGAGGAACAGCTCGCCGAAGGTGATGACGCCATAGACGCCGAACAGCCAGGCCACGGAGGTCTTGGTGGTGCCGCTGTCCGAGACCAGCGCGGCGCCGACCATGACCAGCATCGACATGGCCGTGATGAACAGGCCGATGCCGATCTTGGCGGGCGTGGAAGGCTCTTTCGAGCGGTTGCGCAAGAAGGTGAAGAAGGCCACCACCACCGGGGTGAAGATGATGATGAAGAAGGGGTTGATGGAGGCCTGCAACTCGGTGGGCCAGAGCATCATGGTTCCCCAGCCCGATTTCTTGTCGTCGGGGATGTTCTCCCAGGCGAGCTGCTCGGCCTGGGTCAGGCCCATCTGGGCCAGCCAAGCCTGCGAGGCCTGGTCCCACTGTTCGAGGCGGGCCTGTGCGGCGGCCTTGTCGGCCTCGGCGGCTTCCTCAAGGGCCTTGACCAGGGGCAGGCGGGCCTGCTCGACGTAGTCGGCGCGGTAGATGTTCTTGACGTCTGCGGGCACTTCTACGATGTTGCCTGCGGGCGCCTGGCCGTCGAAGTTGTCGAAGTAGTAGCTCCCGCTCACGGTGTAGCCGAGGAACTCGCCGTGCAGGCCGGAGTTCTCGCTGACGCGGGGCGCGGTGGAGACTTCCTCGGTGAGCTTGAGGGTGCTGAAGACGGTCTGGGTGATGGTACCGGCCTCGCGGTCGGTGTTGTTCTTGGCCCAGAAGGTCAGGGCCGAGCCGTTCTGGTGGAAGACCGCCCAGAAGACCACGACCACGCCCATGACGGCCAGCAGCGCCTTGATGGGCTCCTTCTCTTCGGGCGCGGCCGTGCGTACCAGGTTGATGTAGAAGAGGATGACCGGGATGCTGAAGAAGATGAAGGCGTCGGTGGAATCGGCGCCGAAGACGTTGCCCGGGATGAACCAGCCCAAGGCGGCGGCCACCATCGCGGGGACGAACAGCTTGACGAAGATCTGGCCCAGGGGCATGTCGCCTTCCTGGGTGGGCGAGATGACGTCGGCCTCCTTGATGCGCGGAGCCATCGTCTGCCCGATGAGCAGCCAGGTCACGCCGATCAACATGCCGATGCCCGCGGCCCCGAAGGCCCAGCCCCAGCCGAACTCGAGCCGCAGGTAGGCCGCCACGAAGTTGCAGATGAAAGCCCCGACGTTGATGCCCATGTAGAAGATGTTGAAGCCAGAATCTTTAAGATGTTTGTATTCGTCGTTTTCATAAAGTTTGCCCAACAAAACCGAGATATTCGGTTTGAACAAGCCATTGCCCAAGATGATCAGCAGCAAGGAACCGAAAAACGCCGGAAAACTGTTCGGAATGGCCAGCCCCAGGTAGCCCGCGGCCATCAGCAGGCCGCCAATGACAATCGAGCGGCGATAGCCCAGGACACGGTCGGCCAGCAGGCCGCCGAAAAAGGGCGTCAGGTAAACCAAGGCCAGGTAAGTTCCGTAAATGTCGGCCGACTGGGCGTTGCTCAGGCCCATGCCCGGAAATTTCTCGTCGCCACCGGCGACCATGTAGAGCGTGAAGATGCCGAGGATAAGGTAGAAGCCGAAGCGCTCCCACATCTCCGTGAAAAAGAGCACCATCAGCCCCTTGGGGTGTTTGCTTGTCTTGGACATGTCTTTTTTTGTTAAGAAGGTGATTGTTGGTTGGTTGGCGATTCCGTTGGGAAACTGGTTATGCGATATTTTCTATGGGCTTGTCAATCAAGAACTTGTCATATTTCAATCGTTTTCGGTTTTGCTGTTCACAAATATAAAAATGATTTGGAAATTTCCTTGGCCAAGTTCGAAGGCAGACCGCCGCAAAAGAGCGATTTTCCAACGAAAATGCGGATCCGCGGGAGCTTCCGCCAAACCTTGGCGCGAATGGCTCGGACAATGCGGCATTCGAATGTGCCGCACTCGCTGGATTGGGTCGTCGGTTTCCATGCACAGCCGAGCTCGATGGTGAACTATCGGAACCCGATTGGGCACAATGCCAAGTCGCGTTCCGATATTCCACTTGGCATCAGACCTGGAGACGGCGCTTCGAGAGCAGGATCCAGGCCACCATGGGCACGCCCGCCAGGGCCGTGATGGAGTTGATGGGCAAGGGCTGCTCGGCCCCGGCGGCCAGCGAGGCCATGTCGGCGGCCACCATGACCAGGGCGCCGATGCCTCCCGAAAGCGGGATCAGCAGCAGGTGGCGGCTCCCGCGGGACAGCATCCGGGCCAGGTGCGGCACCACGATGCCCACGAAGCCGATCGGCCCGCAGAAGGCCGTGACGGTTCCGGCCATGATGCTGGTGCTCACGAAGGCCAGCGCGCGCAGCCGACGCGGATCCTGCCCCAAGGCCCGCGCACCTTCGTCGCCCAACAGCGAGCCGTCGAGGCCCTTCGAGAGGCCCAGGGCCAGCAGCGAGGCGCCCAGGCTGGCCGCCGCCAACACCCCCAACTGGCTGGGCCCGACCCCGCCCAGGCTGCCCAAGGTCCAGACTACGAACGACTTGAGCTGGCTCGCGGGGCTGAAGTACTGCAAGATGCCCACCACCGACGAGGCCACCGCGCCGAACAGGATGCCCAGCACCAGCACCGTCATGCTGTCCGAGACACGCCGCGAGACCCACAGCACGCCCAGCAGCACCGCGCCCGCGCCCAGCCACGAACTCACCGCGAGGCTCCACGCGCCCACCATGCCCGCCTCGGCGCCCAGCACCAGCACCGCCACCCCAAGGCTGGCCCCCGAGCTGATGCCCAGCACATAAGGCCCCGCCAGCGGGTTGCGGAAAATGCTCTGCATCAGCAGGCCGCTGATGCCCAGCGACATGCCCGCGAAAATGGCCGTCAGGGTCTTCGGAAGCCGGAACTGCCAGACGATGCGCGCCTCCAGGCTGTCAGCGCCCGGCGAGAGCAGCGCCTGGCCAAGCTCGGGCAGGCCGATGCGGACCGCCCCCAGGCCCAGCGAGACGATGGCCAGCAAGGCCGCCGCCAGCCAAACGCCCGCCAAGAGACCCCAGCCGCCCCGCATCTCAGAAACGCAGCCGCAGGTTCGCGTGGAAGGTCCGCCCGTTCGGCACGAACGGGCTCCGCTCCCAAGGGTAGCGGAACCGCCTGCCTTTGTCCTGGGCGATCAGCTCGCTCTCGTGCGTAGGCTGGCCATAGGTACAAATGGGAAAAATCATGCTAAATATTATCGTTACCATTTATTAATTTCACGCATTGATTATTTTTTGGATTGATTTTTTCGATGCAAGGCCATCATGACGCGAATCGGCGAATAATCTATCGTCCCCTTCAGATGCTCGAAGATGACCTTGGCCTTGAGGCTCTCGCCGGTCTGCTCGATGGCCTCGGCGATGAGCTTTCTTTGGCTTTCTGGAATAAGTAGCTGAATATCAATGGCTTTGTCGGCCTCGACCAGTTCCATGATGTGCCCCCAGATGGTGGAAGGCGCCAGGTCGCGCTGGCGTGCCACCGCTACAATGTCAGGCGTGGCCTTCAGAAGCTCCCAGGTCCGTAGCATCGAACTGCCGACAATGCCGGCCTTGCCGCTGGGCAGCTCGTCGTGCAGGGCCACGAAGTCGCCGATGCGGTCCACGAAGACCTGCCCAAAGTCCTCGAGCTTCTTCTGCCCGACGCCCGAAACCAAGGCGAAGGCCTCGAGGGTCGTGGGCTTTTTGGCGGCCATGTCCTTGAGGGCCGCGTCCGAGAAGACCACGTAGGGCGGCACGCCGCGGTTCTCGGCCAGGTCCTTGCGCAGGCGGCGCAGTTGCTCGAACAGGCGCTCGTCGGGGTCCTGCGTGGGCTGCGGCTTCTCCTTGGACTTGGCCAGCAGGTCCTTCTGCCGCAGGTCGATTGGGACGTTGAGCATCACCTTTCGTCCATTGAAAAGCACCTGCTTGCTCACCTCGTTGGTTTTCAGGACGTTTTCCTCGTCGTAGGCCATGTCCATCAGGCCCTGGTTGAGCATCTGCATCAAGTAGTTCTGCCAATGGCTGAACGAGAGGTCGCGGCCGGCGCCGAAGGTCTTGATCAGGTCGAATCCGCCGTCGCGCACCTTCTGGGTGATGCTGCCTTTGAGCACGTCCACCAGGGTGTTCAGGCCGACTTTCTCCTGGCAGCGCAAGATGGCCGAGAGGGCCTTCTGGGCCAAGACAGTGCCGTCGAATCGCTTGGGCGGATCCTGGCAGACGTCGCAGTTGCCGCAGTCCTGCTCCATGTCTTGCCCGAAGTAGCTCAGCAGCACCCGCCGGCGGCAGAACTGGGCCTCGGTGAAATCTTGCATCCGCTGGAGCTTGGCCCTTTCGACTTCCTGGTTCTGGCTTTCCTCTATGAATTTCTGATAGTTGATGACATCGCCATAGCTGTAAAAGAGCAGCGTGTCCGATTTCAGCCCGTCGCGGCCGGCCCGGCCAATTTCCTGGTAGTAGCTCTCGATGTTTTTTGGCATGTTGTAATGGATGACCCAGCGCACGTTGGGCTTGTCGATGCCCATGCCGAAGGCCACCGTGGCGCAGATGATGGGCACCTGGTCGGTGATGAAGCGGTCTTGCCGGGCCGAGCGCTCGGCGGGGTCCAGGCCGGCGTGGTAGAAGTCGGCCTCGATGCCCGCGTCGCGCAGGCGGGTGGCGACCGACTCGGTGGCGTTGCGGCTCAGGCAATAGACGATGCCCGACTGGCCCGGCCTCCGTTCGATGAAGCGGAGGATGCGCTGGATGCGGTCCTGGCCAGGCAAGACGTTGAGGCTCAAGTTCGGACGGTCGAACGAGGCGATGAAGGTGCGGCCATCCTCGATGCCGATCTGCTTGAGGATGTCGCGGCGCGTGACCTTGTCGGCCGTGGCGGTCAGGGCCAGCACGGGCGTCCCGGGGAACTGCTTCTTGAGGAAGGCCAACTGGGTGTATTCGGGGCGGAAGTCGTGGCCCCAGGCCGAGATGCAGTGGGCCTCGTCGATGGCGAAGAGGCTGGGCTGGATGCGCTGGAGCATTTGCGAAAAGTCGCGGCCGAGCAGCTTTTCGGGCGAAACATAGAGCAGCTTGACCTGGCCTTGATAGACGCGGGCCTCAATGGCAGCCTGTTCGGCGGAGCTTTGGCTGCTGTTGATAAACTCGGCCGCGACGCCGTTGCTCTTGAGCGCGCCCACCTGGTCCCTCATCAGGGCGATCAGGGGCGAGACCACCACGCAGACGCCCGGCTGGACCAGGGCCGGAATCTGGTAGCAGAGCGACTTTCCGCCGCCCGTGGGCATCAGCACCAGGGCATCCTGGCCTGAGAGGACGTGCTCGATGATTTCGCTCTGCAAAGGGCGGAAACTGTCGTAGCCGAAGTAGCGCTTGAGGGTCTGGAGGATACGCGGGTCAGCCATCTTGAAGGGTTTTTAAGGGTGGGGCAAACAGTTGTCAGTTTTTCAAACTTTTCTCAAATAAAACTAAAAATTCGCAAGCACAAAGCGGATGAGACCGATTTTTTTAGAAACTGTTGAATTGCATCAAAAACACAACCAATTGTCTATCAGATTTTTAGCTTGGAATACAATTCGTATCTCCTTGGCTTACAAAGCAATAGACAAGAAGAAAAGGAATCGCCAGACAGGCATCACCGATGGGCCATGCGCCCCGCCCCTGCGCGTCGCGGGCGACGATCGGAAAGGCAAGCACCCGCTTGGCCAAGTTTTCAATGCCATCTTTCTATATGCTCAAAACAGGCTGACAATGGCTTTCAAGCCCTGCCCAAGCGACGGAGTGCGGAACTGACTTTTTCCTGGTTTGTGAGTTGCTGAAGGTTGTCCCAAAATCATGGGTGATGCACCCGGAAGCAAGCAATGCAACCCCAAGCCGCGACCTTTTTCGCCTCGGAACGCACTATGGATTGGACCGGCTTGGCTGTTTCCAATCCGCGGAAATCGCTCTGAAAGCGACTCATTGGAGGGCAACTTGACAGGAATCGCCGGCAAAGTCGCGTTTATGACTTGTAACCAAGAACATATATCTGCTCCCTTGGCTCAAATTCGAGCCTTGCGCTATAATCGTAGTATCCGTAAGTAGCCTCTATTCGAAAACCATTTTGCAAAAACAACGCTTCCGCCTGTCTGGGTAAAAGAAAACCAAGCTCCAGCCGCTCCGAATATTCCTCAAGTACCCTTCCGTCTCGGTGTTTCTGGCAAATCATTTCATAAAAAACAATCTGACGTTCCCAATCGGGTTCAAACTCGGTTATGATTCTGCGTACATGGCAGCCCAAGTCTGCTGCGTAGAGGTCAAAATCAATGAATGATTTTGGATAGCCGTCGTGCATGGCTTTGAGATTAGGGTCAAACATTGTTACGATGACCCTTGTATCTGCCTTCATGTGCTTCTTGATGGACTCCAAGCATTTGATCCTTTCGTCATGGCTTCTCAGCGCCTGAAAAACCCGGTATGGCAAGATGATGCCATCGAAAAGCATCGAGAGCTCAAAGCATGTCATGTCGGCATGAAACAGTGCGACTTTGAGGCTCGGGTTGGATTTCAATTTTCGTCGAAACACGTTCAGCATTGGAATTGAGAGGTCAAGCCCGCTGACTTCGCAGCCGTGCTTGGCCAGCTCCAATCCTACTCGCCCAGTGCCACATCCTACCTCGAGTATCGCTTGCCCAGCTTGAAATTCGTTCAGATAAAAACCCAGGTCATCCTGGAGGACCCGTCGCCCGTTGCCAAAGTCATAAAACTCGGCTGTCATTTCGTAGAGGTTCAAGGTCATGGCTCTCACTTTACGAGTTCAACATTCAATTGCCACGTTCGGTCATGAGATCGCAGCGGTTTATGACCTGAATGTAGCGAAATTGGGGTTGCGGCAATGTTTTGGCGACTTTCTCGCGAAGACCTCAGCGAAGCAAAACGCCCCAATACTACTGTATCCAAGCGGCTTGCCTTGGTTTCTTCTCATTCATTTTCAGCCCAATAGTCATTAAAATCCGAATATTGTTTTACCAAAATATCCGGCTTATCCATCAGCAAATACTTGTTCCTATTATTCACAAGTTTTGAAACCACGCTTTTCGAATTGTAATTTAGTCCATCCAATATTTTGTGGATGAATCGAACATATTGATATGTTTTTGGAAAGATAAAGGTAAGCTCGTTATCGTCATGAACAGAGATTTTAACGTCATTCTGACAAACAATGTCCATGTCATCTATGGAATATTGTTGATTGTTTGTGAAAAAATCTACAAGTTCTTCGATTGAATCTTTCTGCTTTATGTCGTCACTGTAAATGTATTCCAAATCATAATTTGATGCCATTAGATACAAATCTTTGATTTTGTAACTTTTCGGCAATTGGGACAATATTTCCATTACAGGAACATCAGCAAACAGAAATAAATTACCACCATTTTCTGTTTCGTCATAAAACATCATGGGTATATTTTTGTCTTTCATCGCTATTGGCATGGTTTTATGTGTGAAGAATTCGTATTCTTCCCGGTGGGATTTCCATTTCTATCCAAATATAAGTCCTTGTCGCTTAATGGGTTTGGATTAAATCTATGCCAATGGTCAACTCCTCTGAATCGAGGCTCACCAGGAATCCCTTTGTCAAAAGCTATTTTGATATTCGTGTCTCTATAGGTGAATATACGTCTGTTTCTCATATTTGGATTTGTAATTTCTTTCCAGTCATCGCTTAAATCATTCGGATCACAGGGTGGTTTTGCCCAATCAATATCTGTATCGGCAGAAATATCGGTCGGAACGCTTGTCGGCTTTTCGATTGCATGGTAGATTGTAATTCCAATTGCAACTGAAATAACAAGTGATGCGATTAAGATTTTAAATTTTTCAAAAGTGAAGCCTGGAGAAACTGCAATTCCATTCATTGCTATTGTGTCAAAAGTTAATGTAAACACACTTCAAACAACAATCTTCCACCGCTTCTGTCAAGTGTTTTGGCACCGGACACCGGCGGTCTTGAAGTGAAGATTGCTCCTCCTTAGATTGGGTTGGACTGCAATAATACAAAACTGGTTTTGAAACCGCAAGGCTCGTGACATTTTTTTTCGCGCACCCGTCCGCGCTTGCTGGGAGTCGCTGAGAGATGCTCGCATCATCTTGGTTTTCAGAAGAGAAGTTTTGGCTGGGCCTTGGGAATCTCGTTCTGCGGGCGGACATTTCCGAAGGCTCTCAAGCACTGCCCAAGCGATGGGTCGCGGAGCGGGCATCTGCCCGGCGCGAGGGTTGGCGAGGCTTGTCCAAAGCCGCATGATCTCCCTACCGAACCGAGCGAGGCCATGCTTCCGATGGGGAGGTTCAAGCCGATGCTGGACTGGATCCGAAAAAAATGACAAACGGTTTTTCAGCGCGCAGGGCTTTTTTCGTAAATTTCGATTCCATTCGACGCCCCATGATCCGCAAAAGCCTGTCCCTCAAATTCCTGATGTATGCCACCGCCGCCGGGGTGCTGCTGATCCTGCTGCTGATGGCGGTCTCGACCCGCCTTCTGCTGGGCCGGGCCTTCAAGGCCTACGAGGTCAACAGCCAGTTCCAGCGGCTCTACCAGATTTCGGAGGCCATGCGCCAGCGCGAGAAGGACTTCCAGTTGTACGACGTGATTTCCAACACGTTCTACGAGACCGGGAACAGTCCTTTCCTGGGCCAGTACACCGAGCTTAGGCAGCAGGCCTCCGAGGCGCTGGCCCTGCTGGCCCAGGAGGAGCTGGTGCGCTCGGCCTACCTCGACCGCGAGTTGCAACTGCTGGGCCAGGGCATCGAGCAGCAGACCGAGGCTTTCGCCAAGCTCGTGCTCCTGACCCGGCAGAAGGGATTCAAGAACCACGGCCTCGAAGGGCAGATGCGCGGCCTGGTCCACACCATCGAGACCAAGATCGACTCGATGGACCGCGCACAGGACTTGCGGGTGGCCATGCTCACGCTCCGCCGCCACGAAAAGGACTACCTCCTGCGCCGCGACATGCGCTACCTCGAACTGTTCTCGGAGCAGATTTTGTTTAGCAAGGCGCTGCTCCGGCAAGAAGCCGCATGGCGAGACCCCCTGGCCATCAGCCAGTTGAACAACTTGTTCGAACTCTACGAGACCGTCTTCCGCGACCTGGTCGATAAAGACCGCCAGATCGGCGTGACGAGCGACGCCGGGCAGCGCGCCCGCGTGGAACGCCTTGGCCTCCAGGTCGGTGGGGCCCTGACCCGCATGGCCCAAGTGGTACAGGAGAGCACCCGCGGGGAAATCGAGCGGAGCACCCGAGGGCTTTTCTGGATGCTGGCGCTGTTCACCCTGGCCATCACCGCCCTGCTGCTGCGCAACGCCGCCTACCTCGACAGCTCCATCCGCTTCGTCCAAAAGAAAGTGGACCGCCTGGCCAAGGGCGACACCCAGCAGTCCATCGTCATCCAAAAACAAGATGAAATCGGGCAGATGCTCGGCAAGATCCGCGAACTTTCGGAGAGCCTCGGACTGCGGGCCGCCTTCGCCAACGAAATCGCGCAAGGCAACTTCCAGGCCGATTTCAAGCCCCTGGGCAAGCAGGACACCCTGGGGCTGGCCCTGGTGGACATGCGCGACAAGCTGGAACAGAACCGTTTGGCCAAGCTCCGCCAGGATGAGCGCGAGGCCCAGGAGCGCTGGGCCGCCGAGTCGCTCGCCCGGCTGGGCGACCTGCTCAACCAGAGCTTCACCGCCCTCGAGCCTTTCGCCTCCGCGCTGGTGTTCTTCCTGGCCAAGCTGATCGACGTCCAGCAGATGGGCCTCTACCTTGCCGAGCCCGAGCGGGAGCAGATCCGCCTGCTCGCCTGCGTGGCCTACAACCACGAACAGCTCGACGGGCAGACCCTCGCGCCCGGCGAAGGCCTTGTCGGCATGTGCATCGAAGAAGGAAAGCGACTGGTTTTCACCGAATTGCCCCCCAACTACCTGACCATCCGATCCGGCTTGGGCGACACGCCTCCCAGCCACCTGGCCCTGGTGCCGCTCCGCTCGCGCGACAAGATCCTCGGCGCCCTCGAAATGGCCAGCCTCAAGCCCTTGCCCTCGCACCACCTCGACTTCCTCGACCGCGCCTCCGACAACATCTCCCGCTCGCTGGCCAACTTCATGGCCAACCTGCGCACCCAGGACCTCCTCAAGGCCTCCAAGGAACAGGCCCACCTGCTCAGCTCGCAGGAAGAGGAGCTGCGCCAGAACCTCGAGGAGCTGCAAGCCACCCAAGAAGAGGCCCAACACCGCGAGGAGCTGCTCCGGGCCGAAATCCGGCGGCTCAAGGCCGAACTCGCCAAGCGCCCCGCCTGACGCGGCCTTGTTTGCGTGTCGGCAGCTCCTGCCTATCTTCGCGAGCCAGGCACTGCCGATGCCCGCCCCCTGTAAAACCCAACCCAATGGCTGAAGATACCGACATCGACAAGGCCGCCCGGCTCATCCGCGCTGGGAAGCTCGTCGCATTTCCCACCGAAACGGTCTATGGCCTTGGCGCCGATGCCCTGAATCCGCTGGCCGTGGCCAAGATCTTCGAGCTCAAACAGCGTCCCGCCTTCGACCCGCTCATCGTCCACATCGCTGACCCCGAGCAGGTTGGACAGCTCGCCCTGGTTGCCGACTCCCGCGTGCGCCTGCTCACCGACCGTTTCTGGCCTGGGCCCCTGACGCTGGTCCTGCCCAAGCGGCCCCACCTCCCCGACCTGGTCACCTCGGGCCTGCCCACCGTCGGGCTGCGCATGCCCGACCACCCGCTGGCGCTGCGCCTGATCCGCGCCGCCGGCCGCCCGCTGGCCGCCCCCAGCGCGAACCCCTTCGGGCGCATCAGCCCCACCACCGCCGCCCACGTGGCCAAGGGCCTGCCCGGCGTGGACATGATCCTCGACGGCGGCAGCACCTCGCTCGGCATCGAGTCCACCATCATTGCCCTGACCGACAAGGGATTCCGCCTCTTGCGCCAGGGCATCATCACCGCCGAGCAGCTCGAAGAGCTCCTCCCGCAAGACCACGCCCCGCTCTCGGAAGCGACGCTGGCCCCAGGGATGCTCAAGTCGCATTACAGCCCCCGCAAGCCGATGTTCCTGGTCTGCGATGGCCAAACGCCCGACATCGACAAGCGCCAGGCGGGCCTGCTTTCCTTTTCCGGGAAGTTCGACGCGGGCTACGCGCGGGTCATCCGCCTGACTGCCAAGGCCGACCTGCTCGAGTATGCCGTCGGCTTGTTCCGAGCCCTGCACGAGCTCGAGGATGGCGACCTGCCCTTCATCGTGGCCGAGACCGTGCCCGAGCAGGGCATCGGCCGGGCGATCATGGACCGCCTGCGCAAAGCGGCCTACGCGGCGAAGGACCACTGAGGCCGAATTGCTTTCGAGGGTGATAAATACAAATCGTCAGCATCCTGCGAAATTTGGAAGATTCCGGGCGAATCCCGAAGGGATGGAAGGGTTGTAGCCAGCCGGGCGCGGGTTGGCAAAAGATGTCAGGGCTACGCCCCTTTTGAGGGTGCAGTGGCGATGCGATGCTACGAAGATGTCAGGGCTACGCCCCTTTCGGATGCCTGGGATTCGCCGCGAAAGCCCTGAAGGGGCGCCATATCCTAGCGATGGGTGAAGCCCATCGGAACGCGGACATTAACCCATGCCAAGCCCTGAAGAGGCGAAATAATCCGGCGAAGGGGAAAGGGCGTGGCGCAGGAATCTGGCCCTTCATCACCCATGGAGACAATTTCACCCCTTCGGGGTTGGGCGAGGTTTCGAGGCATTCCATCACGTTTGGGAGCGACTTGGTATCACCCCCGAAGGCCAATCGCCATCAGGCCCGGCTCATTGACCTTGGCTGGGGCAAAGCGGCGAGCAGCCCTCGCCGGCGGGCCAAAAAGTTGAAAGTCGTATCTTCGCGGCATGGAACATGACTACACTGTCGAAACGGCGAACTATCCCGCTGAAATCGAGGAGAAACTGGGCTTCGACCAGGTCCGCGAATGGGTCAAGGGGCGCTGCCTGGCCGCGATGGGCCAAGAATGGGTGGAAAGAATGGCTTTCACGACCGCAGCGGCGGAGCTTCGGCTGCTGCTGCGGCAGACGCACGAGTACGCGCGGGTGTGCCTCTCGGACGTGGAACCGCCGCTGCTGGGCTACGCGGACCTGCGCGAGCCGCTGGCCAGGGTGCGGCTGGAGGGCCAGCACCTTTCGGTGGCCGAGCTGCTGGACCTGCGCAAGACGCTGGAGGCCTTCCGGGGCATCGAGCGCTTCTTCCGCGAGGAGGAGCCTCGGCAGGCCTACCCGCTGCTCTGGGAGCTGGCCTCGGGCATGAGCTTCTACCCCTTTGTGGTGGATCGCATCGACCAGGTGGTGGACGCCAAGGGCCATGTGCGCGACGGCGCCTCGCCCGAGCTGCGCGAGATCCGGCGGCAGATGGAGGCCAAGGAGCGCCAGCTCTCGAAGACCCTGGCGGGCATCCTGCGCAAGGCCATCGAGGCGGGCCTGGTGGACCCTGACACCACGCCCACGGTGCGCGATGGCAAGATGCTGATCCCCATCGCGGCGGCCCACAAGCGCCGCATCCCCGGCCTGGTCCACGATGAGTCGGCCACCGGCAAGACGGCCTTCGTGGAGCCGCTGGAGCTGGTCGAGGCCAACAACGCCATCCGCGAGCTCTATTTCGCCGAGAAGCGCGAAGTGGTGCGGGTGCTGGTGCTGCTGACCAACGACCTGCGCCCCTACCGCGAGGACCTGTTGCGCTCGAACGAGACCCTGGGCCAGCTCGACTTCATCGCCGCGAAGGCCTGGACCGCCCTCGACATGAAGGCCGTGATGCCCCGCCTCGAAGACCGGCCCATGCTGGACCTGCGCCAGGCCCGGCACCCGCTGCTGGAGCGCAAGCTGGCCAAGACCCACCAGGCCATCGTGCCCCTGGACCTGGAGCTGGACGGCCAGGACCGCATCCTGGTCATCTCGGGGCCCAACGCCGGGGGCAAGTCCGTCTGCCTGAAGACCACCGGACTGCTTCAGTACATGCACCAGTGCGGGCTGCTCACCCCCGCGACCGAGCACAGCCGCATGGGCATCTTCCGGGGCATCCTGATCGACATCGGCGACCAGCAGTCTATCGAGAACGACCTGAGCACCTACAGCTCGCACCTGCGCAACATGACGCACTTCTGCCAGGTGGCGGGCCCCGACACGCTGTTCCTGATCGACGAGTTCGGCACGGGCACCGAGCCGCTGCTGGGCGGAGCCATCGCGCAGGCCGTGCTCGAAAGCCTGCACCGGCAGGGGGCGCATGGCGTGGTAACGACGCACTACACCAACCTCAAGAACTACGCGACCCAGACGCCGGGCATCCTGAACGGGGCCATGCTGTTCAACAACGCCGAGATGCGCCCGATCTTCAAGCTGCTGGTGGGCAAGCCCGGGCGCTCGTTCGCCTTCGAGATCGCGCGGCGCATGGGCATGCCCGAGGAGCTGCTCGAGGCCGCGAGCCAGAACCTGGGCAAGGACGTGCTCGACTACGAGAAGCGCACCCAGGAGCTCGAGGAGGAGCGCTGGGAGCTGCGCCACCAGCGGCGCCTGTTCGAGCAGCGGAACCTCCAGCTCGAAAAGGAGATACAGAGCTACCGCCAGGAGAACGAGTTCCTCATGGGCAAGAAGCGGCTGCTGCTGGATGCCGCCCGCCGCGAGGCCAAGGAAATCGTGGAGCAGGCCAACCGCCAGATCGAGAACACCATCCGGCGCATCAACGAGTCGAAGGCCGACAAGGAGACCACCCGCGCGGCCCGCAAGGAGCTCGAGGACTTCAAGCAGGAGCAGGAGGAGAACGCCCGGCAGGAGGCCGAGCGGGTGGAGGCCAAGATGCGCAAGCTGCAAGAGCGCGAGGCCCGCCGCAAGAAGCAGGGCGCGGAGCCGAAGAAGGACGAGCGCCCGCCCCGCCCGCCCAAGCCCGCCGCCCCGCCGCGGGTGGGCGACCTGGTGCGCCTGCAAGGCCAGGAGGCCACGGGCGAGCTGCTGGCCCTGGACGGCAAGGAGGCCACGGTGGCCTTCGGCCTGATGACCAGCAAGCTGAAGCTGGATCGGCTGGAGCGGGTCGGCCCCAAGCCCAAGGTGGGCAAGACCCTGGCCGACACGCAGTTGGCCCAGCGCATCTTCGAGCAGAACATGCAGTTCCGGCCCGAGATCGACATCCGGGGGCTGCGGGGCGAGGAGGCCGTGGAGACGACCCTGCGCTTCATCGACCAGGCCGTGGTGGCCTTCGCCAAGGAAGTGCGCATCTTGCACGGAACCGGCAACGGCATCCTGCGCGACCTGGTGCGGCAGCACCTGCGGGCCATGCCGCTGGTGAAGTCCTGCCGCGACGAGCATGTCGAGCGGGGCGGATCCGGCATCACGATAGCGATGCTCGAGTACTGAAGAGGCCAAAGCAGGCATCCTTGAAAAAATGTTAACTTTGGCGCCGATTCTACTCCCAATAAACCAAAACCCTAAAAATGAGAAGATTGAGCGTGTTTCTGGGCTTTGCCGCGCTTTTTTCCTCAGCGCTCTTCACACGCTGCGAATGCGGGCGCTGGATTGACAAGATCAACGTGGACGAGGTGATGGACACCATGGGCACCAACACCCAACAGACGGCCTGCCTGCTCTCGGCCGACCTGCCCTGGGCCTACAACGACGTCCTCCAAGACAGCCTGGACCTCTTCAAGGCCTCCGCGCTGACGCCCATACCCCGGCCGAGCCAGCTCCGCACAGATTTCGACCAGTCCTTCGCGCTGGGCTTCTTCTCTACCCAGATGCTCTATTGCGAGCTTTTCGGCCAGGATGCGCGGGCCCGGCAGCACCTGGCACTGCTGGATGCCCTGGCCGAGGCCACGGGCGCCCTGCCGCACGGCCCGGCGATGGACAGCGCCCTCTCGGACACGCGGTTCCGGCGGAGCCTGCGCTTTTTCACCCAAGGCCTGAACCGCGACTACGCCAGCCGCTACCGCAACTCGCTGGACCTGGTGGCAATCGCGGGCGCGTTCGTGGCCGAGATGCACCTGGTGGGGCAGACGCCCATGGACTCGCTCTACCTGTACGACCTGGTGGGCGCGCGCAAGAGCTTCGCCTCGATGCTGAACGCCACCCTGGGCTTCTACTTCCGGCAAAGCCAGGATCCGCAGATGAAGACGCTCCTGGAGAACATGGACCGCTTCAAGGAGGCCTTCGCCAGGATCGGCTCGGTGCAGACGCAGCACGAGGCCGTTCTGGTGGAAATCGACGGCAGGCTGGAACGGCAGCGGATGAGGTCGTACAGCAGCCCCGTCGGCGCCGAAGACCTGGAGGCCGTGACGGGCCAGGCCAAGCTGCTGCGCGACCACTTCATCTTGCGCAAGCCGCTCTGAGGCGGCGCAAGCCTACCCACATCTGAAACATCCTGATGGACTCACTGACCCAACTCACGCTCGGTGCCGCCGTCGGCGAGGCCGTCCTGGGCAAGAAGATCGGCAACAAGGCCCCCCTGTGGGGCATGTTCTTCGGCACCCTGCCCGACCTCGACGTGCTGTTCAACCCCTGGCTGGACCCTGTCAGCCGGCTGGCGTTCCACCGGGGGCCCTCGCACGCGCTGCTGACGCTCCTGGGGCTTTCGCTGCTGCTGGCCTGGCTTTTCCGCTGGGCCTTCCGCAAGCACGCGATCGCTTACGGGCATTGGTTCGCCTACTTCTGGCTGATCCTGCTGACGCACGTGCTGATCGACACCTTCACCACCTACGGCACCCAGCTCTTCCTGCCCTTGACCGACTACCGGGCCAGCACGAACAACGTCTCCATCATTGACCCGCTCTACACCGTCCCGCTGCTGGTGGGCCTTGTGGCGGCCATGCGGCGGGGCCGCGGCGAGCCGAAGCGCCAGCGGGCCAACGCCATCGGGCTGTTCGTCAGCACGCTCTACATGGGCATCACCTTCCTGAACAAGTCCCAGGCCGACCAGGTCTTCGAGCGATCGCTGCGCGAGCAGGGCGTTGAGGCCCAGCGGGTCATGTCGAGCCCGGGCTTCCTGAGCTCGGTGCTGTGGTACTGCGTGGCCCAGACCGACTCGGGCTTCCACGTGGGGCACCACTCGCTGTTCGACAAGTCTCGGGAGGTCGAGTTCCGCTACTACCCCCGGCGGGCCGAGCTGCTGGAGCACCTGTCGGGCTCGGCGGCGCTGGAACGGCTCGACTGGTTCAGCGACGGCTACTGGATGGCCCACCAGGCCCAAGGGCGCGACTACCTGATCGACCTGCGGATGGGGATGCTTGACCCCAGTTCGGAAGACCCGCTGGAGGCCTTCGTGTTCATCTTCGAGCTGGAGCGCGGCCCTGGGGGCGAGGTCTGGCCCCGGCAAGCGCGCCCTGGCCAGGGCCGGGACGACTGGTCGGCCGTCATGGGCGGCCTGGCCCGCCGAACCTTCGGTCTGCGGCCCTGAGCTTTTCCCGAAAAACATTCGTCCAGACTTCCATCTTGCTGCTTTGGCCCAGTTTTGGCGAACCCTCCGGGCAAAGTATTGCCGCCCGGCGCTGACAAGGCCACCTTGGGCAAAGGGGGGATTTTGAGCAATTTCCTTAAATTTGTCAAGCCAAGGAAAAACTGGCGCTCGCACCTTACACCGTATCCGACTCCGCCGCCGCTGGCGCCGGACCACCATCCAAACCACCACCATGAAGAATGAAGCAAAGGTATCCTGGTTGAACTACTGGCTAGGGGCTTTGTTGGTCGTCGCGCAATTGCTTTCCCTTTCGTCCTGCGGTTCCGAGACCGAGTCGCCCGAAGCAGGGCAGGAAATCAACATCCGACGCGGCAACGTTGAGGACAGCGCTGCCAACACGGTCGCGGAAACAGTGTTCACCCAAGAGGACGCCGACTATGAGGCGACCATGTCGCTCGGCACGCTCGTGGCCATGGAGGACTTCCTCAAGCAATATCCGCGGGGCAAGTACAGCTCCACCATCAAGGCCGAGATCGCCCAGACGATGGCCGTCAGGGACTCCATCGAGAGCGCCCAGAACGAGGAGGAAGCCTACCGGATAGCCCGCCGCGACACCTCCACCGCCGCCTACGATTACTACATCCAGCGCTTCCCCGACGGCAAGTACGTGGTCGAGGCCCGGCGGCAGATCAACGTGATCAAGGAGAAGCAGCGGCAGCGCGAGCAACGCCTGCGCGACCAGCGGGCCTACCAGGCGGCCGTGGCCAAGGGCACGATCGAGGCCTTCCAGCAGTACCTCCGCGAATTTCCGCAAGGCGAGCACCAGGAGCAGGCCAAGGCCGAGGTGCAGCGCATCGAGCGAGAACGACAGGAGCACATCCTCAACGAGGACCGGATCTACAACGAGGCCGTGCGCCTGGGCACGATCGAGGCCTACGAGGCCTACGTGATCAAGTACCCCAACGGCAAGTTCCGCGACGACGCCACCCGCATCCTGGCCATCCTGCGCGAGGAGCGCCAGTTCCAGCTCAACGCCCCGCCCAACATGGTTTACGTCCGCGGTGGGCAGTTCGACATGGGGAGCGCGTCCTTCGCCGACGAGAACCCGGTCCGCAAGGTCACCGTGGGCAGCTTCTACATGCACCAGTTCGAGGTGACCAACTCGCAGTACGCCCTCTTCCTGAACGCCTATGGCAGCGACGTGGTCAAAGGCGGAGGCAACGCCGGGCAGGACATGATTTTCGAGGAAGAGTGGGGCCTGCGCTACAACGGCCAGAACTGGGAGCCCCAGCCCAGCTTCGCCCGCTATCCCGTGATCAACGTCACCTGGTACGGGGCCAACGAGTTCTGCCGCCACTACGGCTTCCGCCTGCCCACCGAGGCCGAGTGGGAGTACTCCGCCCGCGGCGGCAACAAGGGCCGCTTGTTCCAATACAGCGGCTCGGCCGTGGCCGACACCGCAGCCTGGTACAGCCGCAACAGTCGCAACACCCTGCCCGTCGGCAAGAAGCAGCGCAACGAGCTCGGCCTCTACGACATGAGCGGCAACGTGGCCGAGTGGTGCAGCGACTGGTACGACAACAACTACTACCGCACCGGCACGGCCAACAACCCCCAGGGACCCTCCGAGGGCCAGGCCAAGGTGCTGCGCGGCGGCTCTTTCTTCGACGACAAGGACAAGCTCCGCGTGGCCAAGCGCGACTTCAGCTTCCCCTTCGTGGGCTACTACACCTACGGCTTCCGCTGCGTCAAGGACATATGAGCCGGCTTCGGCCCCAGGCCAGGGGCTGGAGCCCGAAGGCCGCGGCGGCCTCCTGTCCGGAGGCGGCCGCGGCCTTCTGTTTCTCGCATCGAGGGGCGGGGAGTGTCGGGCCCCAAGGCCCGCTCAAGCCTCCCGAAGGAAATCGAGGACCTTCTTGAGCGCCCTGGGGCTGGGGGAAAGGAGCTGCTCTTCGGGAAGGGAGTGGATGTCCACCACGGGAATGGGACGGCTAGGCTGGACGGGCGCCTCCTGGCCGAGCGGCCAAAGGCGCAGCCTGCTCGCGGCGTTGTCGAAGTCGTTGATTTCCAGCGTCATGATCTGAAGGTGGGTTTGTCGCATAGGCTTGTGGGGTTGAGGGCGTTTTGAACACGCAGATAGAACGCCCCCCTGGAGGCTTTAGTACGCTTGGCCCGGCCCGCGAAAGAAAACGGGTGCTCCGCCCTACAAAGGCCGAGGGCGGCGCCTCCTGTCCGGAAACGCCGCCCTCGGTTGGGTGTAGGCTTTTGGCTCATGCTCACATGGGGGTAAGGGTTATCTTGGTGGCCTTGACGATCTTGCGGAGGTTGATCAGGGCGTAGCGCATCCGGCCCAGGGCCGTGTTGATGCTGACGCCGGTCTCGCGGGCGATTTCCTTGAAGCTCAGGCCGCCGTAGTGCCGGAGCAGGACGACCTGCTGCTGGTCTTCGGGAAGCTGGTTGATCAGGCGCCGGACGTCCTTGGCGATCTGGTCCTGGACCAGCCGGTCCTCGATGTTCTCGTCGGCCAGCTCGGGCGAGTTGAAAAGGTCCTGCTCGGTGGCGTCGTTCGAGATGGTCCGCTGCTTGTTTTCCTTGCGGAAATGGTCGATGACCTGGTTGTGGGCGATGCGGATGACCCAGGAGATGAAGATGCCTTTTTCCTCGTACTTGCCCTTGCGCAGGGAACGGATGACCTTGATGAAGGTTTCCTGGAAAATATCCTCGGCCAGATCGTGGTCTTTGACCACCAGCAAAATATAGGTGAAGACGCGGTTTTTGTGCTTGGTGATCAGCCTTTCGATGGCGTTAACATCTCCTTGCATGAATTTTCTCACCAGGTCGTGGTCTTCTTGCCGCGATTCTTCCGTTGCGTCGAATTTCGATTTCATGTTCCTGCGTTTTTGAGTTTTGGGTCAATTCGTTGGTTTTAAGGGTCTTAGGAACTAATCTATGGCCATAAATTACGCTTCCAAAGTGGGTATTCCAACTATTGTGCCAAACTCAAGAGCACACGATCAAAGAATCCTTCCGAAAAGGCCCAGGAGTGCCGATACGAACGCGGAATCGCAAAGATATTGTTAAGTCTTGGGCTTGAATACAAGCCAGTTATTAAATTCTTGGAAAAAAGTTTTGCCGCGGGATTCCTTTCCGCGAAAAAAAAACCAGGGCAGCCGGTGCCGGCCGGCCGCCCTAGTTGTTGCCGCGGACGAAGTTGAAGATCCTCTTGAGGATGCCCTCGCTGGGCTCGGCCTCGGCTTTGTCCATGAGGTCGTCGAGGTATTCGTGCCCGTTGTTCTTGGGATCCAGGACCTCGTCGAGGTCCATGATTTCGTCGTCGTCGTCGTCGGTGTCATCCACGGTGAGGAAGAACTTGAAAGGGTTCCATTTCATTTCGGGGGATTTTTTTGACCTTCAAGGTACAAAACAAACGCCAGAAATTAAAATGTAATTGTGGCTTCACACCTCATTAGGCAAGAAAAGACGATTTGTTCGACAAAAAGTAATTCAGCAAAAAGGCCTTCGGCTCAACTCAGACTCAAATTAAGTTTCTTGGCATCCATGAGTTTGCGAAGGTTTATCAGGGCGTAGCGCATCCTTCCCAGTGCGGTGTTGATGCTCACCCCGGTCTGGTCGGCGATCTCGCGGAAACTCAGGCCGGCGTAGTGCCGAAGCTCCACGACCTTCTTCTGCTCGGGCGGCAGCTCCTGGACGAGCTCCTTGACGGTGGAATGGACGTAGTCGAGGATGATGCGGTCCTCGATGGTCGGCTCGCTGAACTGGGTGGAGTTGAATACGTCGGTCAGGCCCTCGTCCTTGGACTGGGTCCGGAAGTTCTTCTCGCGGCGGAAGTGGTCGATGACCAGGTTGTGGGCGATGCGCGAGACCCACGAGACGAAGACGCCGCGCTCGGTGTAGCGGTCCTTGCGCAAGGAGCTGATCACCTTGACGAAGGTGTCCTGGAAGATGTCCTCGGCCAGGTCGTGGTTCTTCACCATCATGTAGATGTAGGTGTAGAGCCGGTCCTTGTGCCGGTTGACCAGGACCTCCATGGCGTCGGTATCGCCTTCGCAGAACCTGCTGACCAGGTCGCGGTCGTTCAAACTGCTGTGTTCCATGATGTGAGTGGTATTGGTGTAAGTGGTAAGAGCGTGGCGTAATGTGCTTCGATAGTTCCTCCTTTCCTTTGGTTTTGGCTTGGCCCTCCGCCCCCATCCGCGCTTAGGTGTGTCGCGCGGGATTGGGGAGCTTGTTGCAAATATGGCCATTTTCCGAGAAAGTGCCGCCGCCGCCTGGCGCCCAGCGCGGCAATATGGGCTTTCATTGATGAAACTTTAAGTTTTTCTTAATCCGCCAAGCGGCTATATTCGCGGCCCGAAAGCCCGGGGAGGTTCCCGGGACCGCGACATCCTCCTTTTTCAAGACGACATCATGCCGAACAGCGTAGGGCCCAAGAGCCACATCGTGGTCAAAGGCGCCAGGGTCAACAACCTCAGGCGCGTGGACGTGGACATTCCCCGGAACCAACTGGTGGTCGTCACGGGCCTCTCCGGCTCGGGCAAGTCCTCCCTGGCCTTCGACACCCTCTACGCCGAGGGCCAGCGCCGCTACGTCGAGAGCCTCTCGGCCTACGCCCGCCAGTTCCTGGGGCGCATCAACAAGCCCGAGGTGGACTTCATCCGCGGCATACCGCCGGCCATCGCCATCGAGCAGAAGAGCGGCTCGCGCAACCCCCGCTCCACCGTGGGCACCTCCACCGAGATCTACGACTACATCAAGCTGCTCTTCGCCCGCGTCGGCAAGACCTTCTCGCCCACGTCCGGCCTCGAGGTGCGGCGACACGCGGTCAGCGACGTGGTGGACTTCGTGGCCTCGGCGGCACCCGAGAGCACGGCCTTCGTCCTGGCCCCCTTCCGCCAGCATCCCGAGCGCTCGCGGCACGAGCAGCTCGAGGTCCTCATGAAGCAGGGCTTCACCCGCGTAGAGCTGCGCCTGGCGGGCGGCGAGCGCCGCGTCCTGCGCATCGACGAGCTGCTCGAGGATCCCCAGATGCTCGCCGACCCGAGCGAGATCCTCATCCTGGTGGACCGCGTCAGGGCCAGCGTCGAGGAGGACACCCTCTCGCGGCTGGCCGACTCGGCGCAGACGGCCTTCTACGAGGGGCATGGCGCGTGCCGCGTCCGGCTCGAGGGCCCCTGGGGAGAGCAGGAGCGGGAGTTCTCGAACCAGTTCGAGGCCGACGGCATCAAGTTCGAGGACCCCAGCGCCAACCTGTTCAGCTTCAACAACCCCCTGGGCGCCTGCCCCCGCTGCGAGGGCTTCGGCACCACCATCGGCATCGCCCCCGAGCTGGTCATCCCCAACCCCAAGCTCTCGCTCCACGATGGCGCCGTGGCCTGCTGGAAAGGCGAGAAGCTCGACAACTACCGCCGCAACCTCGTCCTGCGCGCCGGCAAGGCCGGATTTCCCGTCCACAAGCCCTACCGCGAGCTCAGCCCGCGGCAGAAGGACGAGCTCTGGGACGACACCCACGGCACGGGCATCAACAGCTTCTTCGCCCAGCTCGAGGCCGAGGGCTACAAGATCCAGAACCGCGTCATGCTGGCCCGCTACCGCGGCAAGACCCTCTGCCCCGTCTGCAAAGGCTCGCGCCTGCGCCCCGAGGCCCTCTTCGTCCGCGTGGGAGGCCTTTCCATCGACCAGATGGTCAACCTGCCCATCGACAGGCTGGGCGAGCTGTTCGCCGGCCTCCAGCTCGACGAGCACGACGCCCAGGTGGCCAAGCGCCTGCTGGTCGAGATCAAGAACCGCCTGCGGTTCCTCTGCGACGTCGGGCTCGGCTACCTGACGCTCAACCGCCCGGCCCAGACCCTCTCGGGCGGCGAGTCGCAGCGCATCAACCTGGCCACCTCGCTGGGCAGCAGCCTGGTGGGCTCGCTCTACATCCTCGACGAGCCCAGCATCGGACTGCACGCCCGCGACACCCAGCGCCTGGTGCGGGTGCTGCGGCAGCTCCAGCGCTTGGGAAACACGGTGCTGGTGGTCGAGCACGACGAGGAGATCATGCGGGCCTCCGACTACCTGATCGACATCGGCCCCAAGGCCGGCGAGCTGGGCGGGCAGGTGGTCTATCAGGGCCCCACGGAGCTGCTCTCGGAGCGCTGCCCCGAGAGCCTCACGGCCGGCTACCTCGACGGCCGCCTGCGCATCGAACTGCCTGCCAGGCGGCGCAAATGGACCAAGTCCATCAAGGTGGAAGGCGCGCAGGAGAACAACCTCCAGGACATCGACGTGGCCTTCCCGCTGGGCGTGCTCACGGTCGTGACGGGCGTCAGCGGCTCGGGCAAGTCGTCGCTGGTGCGCGGGGTGCTCTACGGAGCGCTGGCCAAGCACTTCGGACTGGCCACCAGCGTGGGGCGCCACCTGGCCCTGACGGGCGACCTTGACGCGCTGCAAGGGGTCGAGATGGTCAACCAGAGCCCCATCGGGCGCTCGTCGCGCTCCAACCCGGCCACCTACGTCAAGGCCTACGACGAGATCCGCCAACTGATGGCCGAGTGCCCACTGGCCGTCTCGAACAACTTCCAGCCGGCGCACTTCTCGTTCAACGTGGCCGGAGGCCGCTGCGAGGAATGCCAGGGCGAGGGCGTGGTACACGTGGAGATGCAGTTCATGGCCGACGTGGAGCTGGAGTGCGAAAGCTGCGGGGGCAAGCGCTTCCGCGAGGAGGTGCTCGAGGTGCGCTACCGGGGCAAGAACATCCACGACATCCTGGGCATGACCGTCCGCGAGGCCGTCGAGTTCTTCGGGGCCGACTCCAAGAACCGCTCGGCGCGCCGGGCCGCCGAGCGGCTGGAGCTGCTGGCCAAGGTGGGCCTCGACTACGTGCGGCTGGGCCAGTCGTCGAGCAGCCTGAGCGGCGGCGAGAGCCAGCGCATCAAGCTGGCCAGCTTCCTGGGCAGCGAAAAGCAGGGCCAAAGGCAGATGTTCCTCTTCGACGAGCCCACCACGGGGCTGCACTTCCACGACATCCGCACGCTGGTCGATGCCTTCGGCCAGCTCATCGAGCGGGGGCACACGGTGGTGGTCATCGAGCACAACCTGGAGGTGGCCAAGGTGGCCGACCACATCATCGACATCGGCCCCGACGCGGGCGACAAGGGCGGCAGGCTGGTCTTCGCCGGCACGCCCGAGGGCCTGGCGCGCTGCGCCGAGTCGCAGACGGGCGCCTTCCTGCGCGAGAAGCTGGAGCGCTGAGGGGCCTCGGGGCCGCGCCTCATGCCAAGTTGCGTTCTAACGTGATGGATTGACTGGGCACGTCCTGGCTTTCGGATTGACCCCCTTCGGGGTTCTGGTTCGCGGCGGTTCTACCCGGATTTCATCCGGGGCTATTGACATTCAATCCCTTCGGGATTGGCCAAGCAGCCCGCTTTTGTCGGGTGCTGATGCTTCGGATATTTCACCCACGAACGCAACTTGTTAAGTAAGACTTCAAAATTAACTTGTATAAAATTTCAAATTAATGTTCAAATCAATATGTGCTGATTCTTCATCACATTAAATTAAAACACATAAGCAAATAATTTGAAATCAAATAGTTACATAAAAAAACTATGTGCCTATGTGTTTTCACTACTGTGCCCATGTGTTTAAAGGCGCCAAAAGGATAATGAAAATAATTTTAGGAACTTACTTATGAGCGCGGTCTAAAAAGATCACTTCTAAAATTCGCTTTCAAAAATCATCTTTGATTATCAATGGGTTAGAAATAGAAAAATGCAAATAATGGTTTTTATGCTGGACCCAATTTTGAGTCCAGTCTAAAAACTATTTCCATGGAGCAAAGTTGATTTAACAAAGTATCAAGTACAAAATCATCGTTTTTTTTATAAAACATAT
>JAIFMG010000067.1 GCA_020048645.1 Bacteroidota bacterium
AAACCCTTTCCTTCAAAACCGCTTTCGCACCCTCCATCCCTTTCGAGGACAAGAATATTTTTCGTGTTTTTCGTGCATTTCGTGGAAAAAAACTTTTCGTATTGATAATGCAAACTGAATCTAGCCTTTTACTTAGAGGTGTCAAACAAACCTTATTACCTTATACCAAGTTGCCATCAAACGCGATAGGCTGCATTGGCCGCGGCTTGGTATCCGGCGCGAGCCTGGCCGAGGATCGGGATGCCCAAACAGCAAGGCCGCCCTCTTGGGGGCGGCCTCGTGTTGGAAATGGCCCTCGCGGGGCCTTTGGAGCAAAGCGGCTCAGAGCTTGGCGCGCTCGAGCAGCTCGTCGGTGATGCCGAAGGTCTCGCAGAGCTTCTTCTTGTTGAACTGGTAGGTCCCCAGGTCGGTGACCACGCGGATGTTGAACTTCTTGCACGGGATGTTCATGCGGAGCATCTGGTCGGGGCTGAGCACCTGGCTGTTGCCGAGCAGGTCGGCGCCGTAGAGGTTCTCGTCGTCGCGGCCATAGACGTAGAGGTTCAGGAAGGTCTGCGTGGAAAGGTTGACGAGCGCGAAACCGGGATGGTCCTGGCTGTTGCGTTCTCCATCCTGGCTCCAGCCCTCGAGCTTCTGGCTGTCGATGATCATGTTTCCGCCGCAGAGGCGCTGGTTGGGCACGATGTAGTCGGTGCCGTTCTCGTCTTGCATGCGCAGGTCGTAGTTGTCGCAGTTGAGGCCGATCTCGAAGTTGGTGCCCGCGCTGATGACCTCGCTCCCGAGCACGTCGCCACCCCATTCGTTGAGGCCGGTGGGGCTGATGTAGAGGTAGTAGATGCTGGTGTTGGAGCTGTTGATGAACAGGGCTCGCGAGTCGTATTCGGACTCTTGGCCGCCTGCCCAGAGGTTGATGGATTCTTCGGTGTACTCGCCCGAGTTCTCGGCGCGGCAGGCGTCGAGGTCTTCTTGCGTGATGTTGACCGGGTCGCCCGAGCAGAGGTCCATGCCGAACTGCGTGCAGTTCATGTCGTCCTCGGTCAGGTACTTCAGGTCGAAGCTGCCCTGCGCGCAGTCGAAATAGACGGTCAGGCTCTGGCCGGGGCTCCAGACCTGGTCGCCCAGCACGTCGGCGCCCCAGGAGCTCGACTCGGAGGGGCTGACGTACAGGTAGTAGAGGGTCTCGTTGGAGTTGTTGCGGAAGGTCATCTGGTCGGGGAATCCGGCCTCGCTGGAAAGGCTTGCCCAGACGGTGTCGTCGTCCCCGGCTTCGCCCGACTCGCCGAAGATGCACTCCATGTGGTTGTCGTCGTCGATGGTCCAATAGTAGGGCTCGCCGGCGGCCACCGTCACCTCCTGGATGCACTCGTCGCCGTCCTCGTCGATCAGCTTGACCTGGTAGGTGCCGGCCTTGAGGTTGATGGTGGCTTTGCCGCCGTTGGCCAGGATCTCGTCGCCGAAGATGTCGTCGCCGAAGCTCTCGCTGTCCATCGGGGCCACGAAGCAGGCGAAGATGGTCCATTGGCTGGTGTTTTCGAGCAGGATCTGGCTGTCGTACCCGGCCGTCAGGCCTTGTCCGCTCCAGACGGCCTCGCTCCAGGTCAGGCCGGTGGGCTCGTTCTGCTGCTTGATGCAGCCGATGGCCATCTCGCGGCTGACCTCCCAGACCATCTCGCCGCCCTGGCTGCAAAGCTGGGCCTGGTACTCGCATTTTGCCGAGGAGTAGTCGAGGCGGATGTCGTATTCGCCGCAGTTCAGGTAGATCTTCAGGTCCTCGCCGTCTTCGAGCACTTCCGAGTCGCCCAGCACGTCGCGGCCCCAGTCGGTCTCGCCCTTGGGCCGGATGTGGATGTAGCTGACCGAGAAGCCCGAGGTGTTGCGCATCACGAAATGCGAGCCGTATTCGCCCTGCGCCTGGGAGCTGCACCACTCGGTGCTCGACTCGGGCACTCCGCAGGTCTCGGCCATGTAGTCGGGGTCGAACTCGAGGGTGAAGCCGTCCTGGAGGTCCAGGCCGAACTGCGAGCCTTCGGTGCCGGCCACGATGAACTTGAGGTCGAACTCGTTGGGGTCGAGATAGACGGTGGCCGAGGCTCCCGTCGCGATGCTCTGGCCGTTGAGCACCTCGGCGCCCCAGCTCTCGGCGGTGCTCGGGCTGGCGTACAGCTCGTCGATGGGATACCCGCTGGTGTTGCGCAGGGTCCATGAGGCCGTGAAGCTGCCCTGGGTCAGGCTGGCCCACGATTCGAGGTCGTCCTCCTCGGGGCCGCCGCCGCCGCCGCGGGTCTCGTCCTGGCAGGCCAGGAGCATGTCGTCGTCGATCTGCAGGTGGGCGCCGGGGAAGGCCTGGCAGATGTCCTTGGCCCGCATGATGCAGACGTCGCCGAACCCGTCCACGATCTTGATGTCATAGACCCCGCAGGCCACGCTGGTCTGTTGGGCGCCGCCATTGGCCGCGACTGTTCCGCTGAGCAGGTTCTGGCCCCACTGGTCCGCGCTGCCCACGTAGAGCTCCGCGAAGTCCCAGGAGGTGTTGTTGGTCAGCTTGAGGGTCTGCGCCTGCGCGGTGGGCGCCGACAGCAGCAGCAGCAAGCCAACGAGTTGCAACAATGACTTGAATTTCATAGTTGATGGTATTGGTATGGGTGAAAAATTGGGCGGATGGCCGCGGCTTTTCGGACCGCCGCCGCCGCCGAAGGTTTAACTTGGGGCCTCTGCGCGCCCCCGGAAAGTCAGCTTTCGTTCTCGAAGAAAAGCTGGTAGAAGTTCAAACCGGTCTCTTCATCCCTTCCCCGGAGTACCCGGCTGCGGTCGCCGTGGATGTAAACGTGGAAGTTCTTGTCGAGCTTGAGCACGCTCTTGAACTTCCGCTTGGACTTCTGCACGGCCTGCTTCGAGACCGGGAACTCCAGCGGCAGGGCCAGCTCGCGCTGGGCCTGGTACTCGTGCTTGAACTCCTCGAAGGCCGCGCTCACGTCGTCCGCTGGCATCACCTTCTTCAGGAAGCCCGGCTCCTCGAAGGTCGAGTGCTCGTTGAAGTAGTCCATCGACCGGTTCAGCAGCTCGATCTGGTCGGGCCGCGAGACCTGGTTCTGGTCGTTGAACACCTTGTCCACGAAGCTCCGGCAGACGTCCAGGTAGCTGTGCGTCTGGAAGTAGGCGTCCTCGCGCTGCTCCACCTTCAGGAACAGGTCCCGCCAATATTGCGCCTCAACCTTGTTCAGCCGGTCCACCACGGCCAGCTTGTAGCCCTGTTCGCGTTCGGTGTTGAAGATCAGGCAGCCCTTGTCGAGGCGGTTGATGTTGATGCCGCTGTCGGCGTCCACCGCGTATCCCTCGCTCTTCGGCATGATCTTCAGGAAAGTCTCCTTGTTCTCGGACTTGAAGATGCCCAGCGCGTCCACCAGCTCGCCTTCCACCACGCAGCGCCGAAGCAGCACCACGTAGAGCTCGCCCCCCTTGATCTTGTGGTGGTTCGACTGCTCGAACAAGTGCCGGGCGATCTCCAACGAGGCCAGGTAGAAGCTGCTCGGGTCGTCGAAGACCCGGCTGCTGGCCGCGTGGATCGGGTTTTCCTCAAGGGCCTCCTCGTGCGCCAACTGGTAGAACACCTCGCCCCCGAAAGGCGACAGGAAGTAACGCAGCAACAGGTCGTTGATGGCCTGCGCCGGCTCCAGCTCCGACCGCGAAAGCCGCAGCGGCTCTTCCTTGAGCTTGTTGCCCACGCCGTGCAGGACGATTTTTTCGAGTACCGCTTGCGAGAAATCCATCATGGTTTTGGGGCTTTTGTGGGCTTGGGGCCGATTGCTTGTCCAAAGATAGCAAAAAAATGCCCAGCCTTGCCCGTCTCCCATCCGCGCGGAGCTCCGCCACCGGGCGAAGATGCCCATCCGCGGGGCACTGGCCCGCGAATTTCGTATCTTTGGCCAAAAGCCCGAAACCCGCCCGATGCAGCTCGAACTCGACGACAACGCCGCCTTCCGAACCGCCTGGGAAATCGTCAGCCAGACGCCCCTCAGCCTCTTCCTCACCGGCAAGGCCGGCACGGGCAAGACCACTTTCCTGCGCATGCTCCGCCAGGAGCTCGACAAGAACTTCGTCATCCTGGCCCCCACCGGAGTGGCCGCCGTCAACGCCCAGGGCGTAACCCTGCACTCCTTCTTCGGCATCCCGCCAAGGCTCGACTTCTTCGACCCCCGAGACCGCCGCATGAGGATCGACGGAAAGGAAGACCCCAATTCCGAAGGACCCCACAACATCTACCAGTGGATCCGCCTGCGCAAGGAGAAGGCCGACCTCATCAAGAGCCTGCACCTCCTGGTCATCGACGAGGTCTCCATGGTCCGCGCCGACCTGCTCAACCTGGTGGACACTATCCTCCGCTCGCAGCTCAACCGCTGGAGGCCCTTCGGAGGCCTCCAGCTCCTGCTCATCGGCGACCTCTTCCAACTGCCCCCCATCCTCTCCAGCTCCGCCAGGGAGAACTTCCTCAAGCACTTCGACTCGCCCTACTTCTTCAGTTGCCCCGCCATCAAGCAGATGCTCCTCAAGAACCAGCTCCTGGTCGTCGAGCTCGACAAGGTCTATCGCCAGCGCGACCAGACCTTCATCGACCTGCTCAACCGCATCCGCGTCGACCGCGCCAGCCCCGCCGACTTCCGCCTGCTCAACCGCCGCCTCGACCGCGCCTTCGAGCAGCGGCCCGGCTACATCACCCTGACCACCCACAACGCCACCGCCGACCAGACCAACGAGCGCGAGCTCCAGCGCCTCCAGCAGCCCTCCGCCTTCTTCGAGGCCCAGGTCTCCGGCGAATTTCCCGAGAACAGCTTCCCCACCCTGCGCCGCCTCGAGCTCAAGCAAGGCGCCCAGATCATGATGCTGGTCAACGACTTCAGCCCCGAGGTCGGCTACTTCAACGGCAAGATCGGACAGGTCGCCAGCCTCGCCGACGACCTGCTCACCGTCCAGTTCGACGACCGCGAACAGCCCGTCAAGGTCCGGCCCTACGCCTGGCACAACATCCGCTACAAGTGGAACCCCGCCAAGAAGATGGTCGAGGAGGAAGTCCTCGGCACCTTCGAGCAACTGCCCGTCCGGCTCGCCTGGGCCATCACCGTCCACAAGAGCCAGGGCCTCACCCTCGAAAAGGTCATCCTCGACCTCGAGCGCTCCTTCACCCACGGGCAGGCCTACGTCGGCCTGAGCCGCTGCGTCAGCTTCGAGGGCATCGTGCTCAAGACCCCCATCCCGCCCTACGCCGTCCAGGTCGATCCGCTCATCCTCGGATTCCAGCAAGAGCAGCGCCGAGCCCTGGTCGGCGAAAACCAAGACCACGCCGCCCAGTCCTGGCCCGACCTCGAATCCTTCCGCGTGGACCTCAAGGCCGCCCAGCAGGCTTCCGAGCAGCGCGCCAAGCACCTGGGCGAGCTCGAACAACTGAGCCAGCAGCTTGCCCTCTACCAGCGCATGAGCCAAGGCCTGGCCGAGGAAGTCAAGCAGCTCCGCGCCGAGAACCGCCAGCTCCGCAAAGACCTCGGCGCCAGCTCCGAGACCCCCGACGACGACCCAGACCAAGACAGCCCCGCCGATTCGTCCCGCCACTGAGCCTCAGATAGGCCACCTTTTAAAAAAAAGCACAAAAATATGGCTCTTTGTAAGAGTGTGCGGGTAAAAAGGAAAAATAGATCAGCATTGCGAAAAAAAGACACTTCCGTCGTCCTGGACAACGCCAGCGTGCACACCTCCAGGAAGTTCCGGGAAAGGCTGGCGCACTGGCGGAAAAGAGGCCTCTTCATCTTTTAC
>JAIFMG010000168.1 GCA_020048645.1 Bacteroidota bacterium
GGTGTGCCGAAGTTTGCCAGGTGGCCTGGTCTCATTGGGATGGCTCTCAATGGGTTTGGCTCCTTGCGAGACTCTTCTTCAAATTTCGATCTCAAAAAAAATTTCGCGTTCTTTGTGTTTTTCGTGGAAAAAAATCGAACATTGATTTCAGATTTAACACAATCAAATTTCAAAGTCTTACTTACTAAAAAATAACAACAAATACATGAGTATCAGTATTTGTTGTTATTAAATAATTAATTACGGTCTGTAATAGGGATCAATTACGTATCTAACTGCAAAACCAAAGCCATTATTATGTAACGCATTAATATATGCTACATAATCAGTAGATTCATCTTTGATTTCAAAAGGGTAATGGTGAGTTGTTGTAAAACCTGGTTCTGATATAGAAGACCAAAATCTACCCCATAAATGAAGATGATTAAACTCAGTATTACCTGGTGCTATTTCAATTCTATCACGCCAACCCGAAAGGGTAGCATCTGCTGTTCCAGTGTATTGAATATCACCACCTAAAAATGCGTCATAATAAAATAAACTGCCTTGCCATACAGTTGTTCCAATACTAGGAAGATTTCCAATAGAGGTAGTTTCTAATAAAGCATTAATTTCATCCATATTAGGTAAGTGTCCGGTTCGCCAAGTCATTACTGTATTACCATTTACTTTATACTCTGTTCCATCGTTATTGTACATCGGTAAATACATCTTAACTTTCGTTTTTAGGTTATCAGCCGTAGTGTAATTATACAATCTACCGTGAGTTGTGAGATTAGCAGGGTTATTACCGTAAATCCAACTACCACTTGTAGCACTACGTTTAAAATTTTGTATCATAATCCAGAAATATCTGTTTGTACCTGGCTTCTGTACTCGTAATACTTTATATGTATTTCCTTCATCATCATTTATTGTGCTTATTTGATTATCCCAAAAACCTGTTTCATCAATCACAGCACCTTTTGTGCGGTTCTTGTTTATCTGAAACATTATTGATTCGCCATCTATAATAGCAGGTTCAGAAACTAAACCTTGATCCACAACCTTAACTTGTTGTTTTACATCAAGTTGTTCGTCTTTCGTGCAGGCACTTAACATTACGCTTGCGAATAGAACAATTCCTAAAAAATTTAAAATATTTCTGTTCATTTTTGATGAAATTTTAAGTAAAGAATTAGATATTTTGCGATGTTTTTACTGAACATCAAAAACAGTTTTAGATGTAATTTTGAAAGAGTTACATCCAATCTCTTTTTCAGGTTTTAATACTTTCTTTACGGACTCATAAATTCTACTCCTTTCTGGTTTCAATGATTAATACGATGGTTATCATTTTCGGCTTGATAACCGCTAACGTCATTACTTCCACCCTTCAATTCCTACCCAAAAGCACAATTGTGTAAGTACGAATTTTATGCACACCGCCAGAAGCCGCGACAATCCGTCAAACTTTCGAATCGACAGGTTTTGGAAGTTTGTAAGGCTAGGGACCAGCTCGGCTCAGCGATTCAAGCATTCCAGTAATCGGGTTGGGAAGTCTTTTTTTTCTCGCTGTCAACGTGCGTGTACCTTTCCGTGGTCTTGATGTTTTCATGCCCAAGAATTTCTTGCACGAAGCGAATGTCCACACCCGCTTCAATCATATGGGTCGCGAAACTGTGCCGAAGCATGTGTGGTGTAACCTTCTTGCCAATCCCTGCCAGAACGGCCGCTTTGGATAAGACTTTGGCCAGGCTTGTCGCGCTGTATTGGCTTTCCGATTCGCCTTCGGAAGGAAATGCTTGGGTTGCCGTTTCTAGAGTTTGCGGTGTGTCGGGCAAATGCCAAGCACCAATGTCTTTTGAGTAGGCCCTACCCTCCATCTGCCGCACGACGGCACCCCACAACCGACTGCCTATGGCGAGCACTGGCCGGCTTTGGCCCTGGACATCCGCGGTTTTGAAGGGTAGCTTGATCATCGGGGTTTGAAATTGACGATACTCAAAGATACAAACTGTACCTTGAAAAAACAAGCGTCTTGGCGATTTTTTTTGAACTCGTGGGCGGTATGCTACGCAACCGCTGCGGAGGAACAGCAGGTGCGTATTGACCGGAAAACTTGATTTTGCCCGTGTCAATCCTTTTTGCGCTACCCACACACTCTTATAAAGAACCCATAAAAACCATTAGTGGCATTTTCCTATTTGTAACCAATTGATAATCAAAGATAATTTTTGAAAGCGAATTTCAGATGTGGCCTTTTTTGGCCGCTCTCATTTTTGTCCTTGGAGGGGATTTGTCCACGAAAGGCACGAAGGGCACGAAATTTTTTTGAAATCAAAATTGAGTCCAGCATAAAAACCATTAGTGGCATTTTCCTATTTGTAACCAATTGATAATCAATGATAATTTTTGAAAGCGAATTTCAGATGTGACCGTTCTAGACCGCGCTCATCTGTTCCTTCATCACCCATGAGGACAATTTCGCCCCTTCGGGGCTCTCTTCCTGGGCTGGGCTCCGCTTATCATCACACCTCTTCGGGGTTGGGCGAGGCCTCAAGGCATTCCATCTCCTTTGGACGCGGCTTGGTACTAAGGCCGCCCGCGGGCTCTAGTCGAAGAGCTGCTCGAGGTCCTCGAGGCTGATGGACACGGCCCCCTCCTCGCCTTGCAGGACCTCCACGGCCAGGCGCTTCTTGAAGCGCTGGAGGTTGCGGATCTTCTCCTCGACGGTGCTCTTGGAGATGAAGCGATAGACGAAGACGCTGCGCTCCTGGCCGATGCGGTGGGCCCGGTCGATGGCCTGCTGCTCGGCGGCGGGGTTCCACCAGGGGTCGAGCAGGAAGACGTAGTCGGCCTGGGTGAGGTTCAGGCCCACGCCGCCGGCCTTGAGCGAGATGAAGAAGACCCGGAGCTCGTCCTGGCTCTGGAAGCGCTGCACCTGCTCGCGGCGGTCGGTGCTGTCTCCGGTCAGCCAGGCGTAGGGCAGTGCCTTGGCGTCCATCCACTCGCGGAAGATCTGCAGGTGCTTGACAAAGGACGAGAAGACCAGCACCTTGTGCCCCTCCTCGAGGATGCTCTCCAGGTGCTCCACCACGGCGTCGAACTTGCCCGATTCCAACAGGTTGCTGTCCTTGAGCATCTTGGGGTGGTTGGCGATCTGCCTCATGCGGTTGAGGCTCTGCAACAGCCTGAAGTGCAGGTTCTTGCGCTCGGCCTGGTCGGCGCTGAGCAGGGCGTTCCGAGCCTTGGACTTCTCCTCCTCGTAAAGGTTGCGCTGGTTGTCGGTCATGCGGCAGAGCACCACTTGCTCCGAGACCTTCGGCAGCTCGGTGGCCACCTCGCTCTTGTTGCGGCGCAGCAGGAAAGGCCGGACCAGCGCGTGCAACTGGGCCTTGGCCGTGGAGTGGTTCTGCTTCTCGATGGGCACCACGAAGGTCTCGCGGAAGTAGTCGAGCGAGCCGAGCAGGCCGGGGTTGAGCAGGCTCATCTGGGCCCAGAGGTCCGTCAGGGAGTTCTCGACCGGGGTGCCGGTCAGGGCCACGATGTGGCGGTAGTCGAGCTGCTTGATGGCCTGGTGCGACTTGGAGCTGGGGTTCTTGAGGTAGTGGCTCTCGTCGAGCACGACCAGGTCGAAGGTCTTTTGCGCGAGCCATGCCACGTCGTTGCGCAAGGTTCCGTAGCTGGTGACCACCACGTTGACCCCGGCCAGGCCGGGCAGCTCGCGGCAGCGGTCGGCGCCCTGGTGGGCCAGTGTGCTCAGGTCTGGGGCGAACTTTCGGACCTCCTCGAGCCAGTTGAAGATGAGCGAGGCCGGGCAGGCCACCAGGGCGGCGAACTGGGCCATGCGCTTGGGCTTGGTGCCGAACAGGCGCATGTGGACCTCCTCGCGGGGGTCGATCTTCCCGGCGGTCTGCTCGTTGAGCTTCTGCATCAGGCTGATGGCCTGGAGGGTCTTGCCCAGGCCCATGTCGTCGGCCAGGCAGGCGCCGAAGCCGCGCTCGGCCAGGCGGGCCATCCACGAGAAGCCCGCCCGCTGGTAGGCCCGCAGCTCGGCCCTGATGCCCTTGGGCACCTCCATCGGGGCGCTCTCCTGGTTCTGGCTCAGCTCGCGGAAGGATTCCCAGATGGACCGGGGGATGCCCTTCTTGCCCTCGAGCACCGTGAAATGGTGCTTTTCGAGCCGCAGCCCGTGCTCGGTCTTGGTGGCGATCAGGAACAGGTCCGAGTACTCCTGGAACCATTCCTCCGGGATCAGGAAGATGCGCCCGTTGGGCAGGATGAACTCGCGGCGGTGGCTGAGGATGTTGTCGGCGAAGCGCTCGAAGGGGATGGAGAAGCCCTCGACCTGGACGACGCCCTTGAGGTCGAACCAGTCGTTGTTGGGGTTGACCTCCAGCGAGACCTTGCCCTCGGCCAGCGAGTAGCGCTCGACCTGGCTGTCGATTTCCAGCTCGAAGCCCATGTCGAGCAGGTGCCGCTTGTGCTTCTTGAGCCAGTCGATGGTCTGGTGGGGCTGCCCTCCCTCCACGGCCACGAAGTGCCTCATCCTGTTCTGGGAAAGGCCGATGGACTCGAGGGCCAGGCGCTTGGCCTGCTCCCACTGGGCGTCGCGGCTCCACCGGGCGAAGGCGAACTGGGTGTCGGTGTGGCGCGGCTCCACCCAGGTGGTCTTGGGATCGTCGGGCCTGACGAGCTGCTCGCCATAGCGGAACACGAGCTCGAAGCCCAGCTCGCCGGCCAGGTCGGAGCTGAGCCTGGCCAGGGCCTTCTTCGGCGGGTCGAGCTCGTCGAGGCCGATGCCCTGGACCTGCACCTCGTGCTGGGCCAGGCTGTTGAGCACGAAGGCGCTGGAAAAGTAGGTGGCCTCGGTGGATTTGGCGATGGGCACGTACTCGCGGCGGAAGAAAGGCTGGAGCTTCTTGGCGTCGATGTCCTCGAAGCGGTGCAGGGTGTGGTCGAGCACCATCACGCAGGGCGCGTTGCAGATGACCTGCCCGTTGGACTGGTGCAGCAGGATGCGCCGCTCGCCCTGCCGGATGTTGAGGAAGTAGCGGCTCTCGTGGGCGTTGCGGACGTAGTTGAAGACGGTGGTGGCCGGCTCGCGGGGCACCTGGATGCGGTCGTTGGGGTGCAGGTTGTTGTAGTTGCCCTCGCGCAGGTAGAGCGGCACGTCGTGCTGGGCGAGCAGCTCGCCGATGGCGTAGAGCTTGCGCTCGATGTAGGGCCTGATCTTGGCCTCGAAATCCTCGCGCGACATTCCCCGCAGGAACTCCGAGAGGCTGGCGTTCTTCTTCTTGCAAAACAACTGGAGCAGCTTCTTGTCGTCGTACTCCGAAATCAGGCCGACGATTTTCTTGTGCTGCTGCTCCAGGGCGAGCCCGCAGCTTTCGAGGTTGCTGGCCGTGACGGATTCCTGGATGACCAGGAAATCCTTGTCCTCGGGCTTGCAAACCAGGTGCGCCGCGAAGGTCCAGCCCAGGTTGTGGTGGTCCTTGAGCGTGATGGCGAAGATCCACCCAGATTTTGGCCCGACCTTCTCAAGCATGCTCGGCCCCGGTTTTGTGGGCAGGGCCAAGGCTCTGCCGGATGTGGTCGAAGAGGATCTGGGGCAGGTCGAGGCCGGCGCTCAGCTCGATGACGCGGAAGCCCGGCGAGGAGTTGACTTCGCAGACCAGGAAGCCCTCGGGGCCGAAGAGCAGGTCGATGCCCGCCACCTCGAGGCCCACGGCCCGGGTGATGCGCAGGGCCAGCTCCTCGAGGGCCGGGTCCAGCGGGTAGGCCTCCACCTGCCCGCCCTCGCCCTGCGAGAGGTTGGCCTTGAAGCTGGAGCTGGAGCTACGCCGGGCCGCGGCCACGGCCTTCCGGCCCACGACCATGACCCGCAGGTCGGTGCCGGAGCTGCTGGCCACGAACTGCTGGGCCAGGAGGTTGGCCCCGGGGCGGACGCCCTCGACCAGGCCCATGATGTCGGCGAACTCCTTCTTTTCCTTGGCCAGCAGCACGCCGCTGCCCTGCGAGCCCGAGAGGAGCTTGACCACGGCCGGGAAGCCGATGGCCCGCTCGACCAGCTCGGCATCGGCGGGAAACTTGAGCAGCAGGCTCCTGGGCACGGCGATGCCCGCGGCGGCCAGCACCTGCATGGTGGCCATCTTGTCCTTGGCCACGGCCACGCCCGCCGAGCCGTTGACGCAGCAGACGCCCAGGCCCTCGAAGTGCCGGATGGCGGCCATGCCGAAGGGCGAGGTCCGCGAGCCCAGCCGGGGCATCACGAAGTCGGGCAGGGCCTCCGGCTTGCCGTCCACCAGCACGGCCGCGCCGGGCCCGCCGACCACCAGCTCGAGCTGGTCGGGGTGGATGACCCGCAGGTTGACGCCGTTGTCCTGGGCGGATTCCACCATCCGCCTGACGGAGTAGTTGACATGGGGCGAGTTCTTGACCCGGTCGATGTAGAGTATCCAGCCTGTCATGGTCTTGTGGGTGGGGGGAAATGGATGGGTGTTTTGGCGCGGGGCCCTCGGCGGCGGGCCCGGTTAACTTTGTGTGTTTCTGAACGGTGCCAGGTATTCATCGAGCAGGACCCGGGCGGCCTCGAACGGCGTTACCTTGGCCTCGAGCACCCGCCGCTCCATGTCGAGCAGGCGTCCGCCCATGCGGGGATCCTGGTAGAAATGGCTGAGCAGGGCGTGGTCGAGGCTCTCGCGCAGGCGGGCGCGCTCCTGCCTTCCGCGGCGCAGGTCGAAGTAGCCGCTCTCCTGGACGTGCTGGCGGTAGCGCTCGATGGTCTGCCAGACCTCGGCCAGGCCGAGGCCGCGCAGGGCCGAGGCGGTGAGCACCTCGACGCGGACGCCCGACTCGGGCGGGGGGAAGAGGTGCAGGGCGTTGAGGTACTCGAGCCTGGCCCGGCGTGCCTTGCGCTCGTTGTCGCCATCGGCCTTGTTGATGACCACGGCGTCGGCCATTTCCATGATGCCGCGCTTGATGCCTTGCAGCTCGTCGCCCGCGCCGGCGAGCATGAGCAGCAGGAAGAAGTCCACCATGGAGTGGACGGTGGTCTCGGACTGGCCCACGCCGACGGTCTCGATGAAGAGGGTGTCGAAGCCGGCGGCCTCGCAGAGGATGACGGACTCGCGGGTCTTGCGGGCCACGCCGCCGAGCGAGCCGGCGGAGGGCGACGGGCGGATGAAGGCCGCGGGATGCCGCGAGAGGTCCTGCATCCGGGTCTTGTCGCCCAGGATGCTGCCGCGGGTCTTCTCGCTGCTGGGGTCGATGGCCAGCACGGCCAATTGGCGGCCCTGCTGGCAGAGCATGAGGCCGAAACTTTCGATGAAAGTGCTTTTGCCGACGCCGGGCACGCCGGTTATGCCGACGCGGATGGAGTGTCCGGTATGGGGCAGGCAAAGCTCGACGATGCGGGCGGCGAGGCTGGCGTGCTCGGGCAAGGTGCTCTCCACCAAGGTGATGGCCTGGCCCAGCAGGCCGCGGTCGCCCCGGCGGATGCCTTCGTAGTAGGCCTGGGCGTCGAGCTTGGGGCGGCGCAGGCCGCGCAGGCGGTCGAGGGCCGAGGCGTTGACGGACTCGGGCTTGGGGATTCCTTTGTTGACTTTCAGGGCGGACACGGGCGGGCGGGTTTGCGAGGGTGGAGCATACTTTGGCCGCGAAGATACGCGAAGCGTTCGGCTTGGCGAAGTTTTTTTTTGCCCCGGCGCCGGCCGCGCTCAGATGGGCGGCTGGCGCCGGAATCGCTCTTCGAGCGAGATGAAGGTCTCGGTACTGGAGATGCCGGCGATGGCCTGGAGGCGCTCGACCAGGATCTGGCGCAAGTGGTCGTTGTTGCGGGTGTAGAGCTTGATGAAAATTGCGTAGTTGCCTGTGGTGTAGTGGCATTCGACGATCTCGGGGATGGTGCCGAGCTCCTCGACGACGCGGCCGTACATGGAAGCCTTTTCGAGGAAAATGCCGATGAAGGCGCAGGTCTGGTAGCCCACGCGCTGGGGATCGAGGATGAACTCCGAGCCGCTGACCACGCCGATTTCTTGCAGCTTGTGGACCCGCTGGTGGATGGCCGCGCCCGAGACGCCGCACTCGCGGGCCACTTCCAGGAACGGAATCCGGGCGTTGCGCGTGATCATCGAGAGGATTTTGCGGTCCAGGCCGTCCAGTTGGTAGTTCGGTGCCATGTTCGTGATTTGCTTCTTTAGGTTTCAATTTGACGCAAAATTGGTTTTTTTCTTGTTGATTTGAAAGCAATTGGGGCGAATAAATAAAAAAGTAGCGGAAAAATTTGGCGGATTGATTTTCAATTGATAGTTTTGTGGCGGTTGTGATTATGGAATGTAAGCAAAAGTGGCATTTCGCTTTCATTTCTCAACCAAATCCACCTCAACATCAAACGGAAACCTAAAAAATCAACACCATGTGCGGAATATTGGCAGTCATCGGCAAAAGAGATCCCCAAGAAGTCAAGAGCATTTCGAAACGCATGAGCCACCGCGGCCCTGACGAGAGCGACTTCCACGTCTGCCCGAAAACCGGCTCGATGCTCACCCACGAGCGCCTGTCCATCATCGACCTGACCACGGGCAAGCAGCCGATCCGGGGCACGCGCGAGGCCTACGTGGTCCACAACGGCGAGATCTACAACCACCAGCAGCTCCGCGACGGCATCCTCTCGCACCACCGCTTCCGCACGCATTGCGACAGCGAGGTCATCGTCCACCTCTACGAGGAGTACGGCTACGACTTCCTGCACCTGCTGGATGGGGTGTTCGGCTTCGTGGTGCTCGACGGCGAGCGCTTCATCGCCGGCCGCGACCCCATCGGCGTCAAGCCCCTGTACTACGGCCGCGACGCCCAGGGGCGGCTCTACTTCAGCTCGGAGCTGAAGGCGATCGCCGACCAGTGCGTCGAGCTGGAGGCCTTCCCTCCCGGGCACTACTACACGCCCGAGACCGGATTCGTGCGCTACTACAAGCCCGAGTGGTTCGCCCCCGAGGTGGCCACCCGCGAGGCCGACCTGGACCTGCTGCGCGAGAAGCTCACCGAGTCGGTCCGCAAGCGCCTGATGTCGGACGTGCCCCTGGGCGTGCTTCTCTCGGGCGGTCTGGATTCGAGCCTGGTGGCCTCCATCGCCAAGCGCCTGCTGGGCCCCTCGCAAGAGCTGCACTCCTTCTCGGTGGGCATCGGCGGCCAGTCGCCCGACCTGCTGGCCGCCCGCGCGGTGGCCGCGTCCATCGGCACGCTCCACCACGAGGTCGAGTTCAGCGTCGAGCAGGGCATCGCCGCTCTGAAGGACCTGGTCTGGCACCTCGAAAGCTACGACGTGACGACCATCCGGGCCTCGACCCCCATGTACTTCCTCTCGAAGGCCATCGTCGAGCGGGGCATCAAAGTGGTGCTCTCGGGCGAGGGCGCCGACGAGATCTTCGGCGGATACCTCTACTTCCACAACGCGCCCAGCCCGGCCGAGTTCCAGGCCGAGACCGTCCGCCGCGTGCGCCGGCTCTCGACGGCCGACTGCCTGCGGGCCGACAAGTCCACCATGGCCCACGGGCTGGAGGCACGGGTGCCGTTCCTCGACAAGGACTTCCTCGACGCGGCCATGCGCATCCGCCCGGAAGACAAGCAGCCCGACCGCGCCAGCGGCAAGCCCGAGAAGTACATCCTGCGCAAGGCTTTCGAGGACGCGCTGCAGCCCTACCTGCCCGAGCAGGTGCTCTGGCGCCAGAAGGAGCAGTTCAGCGACGGCGTCGGCTACAGTTGGATCGACACCCTGGTGGCCTACTGCCAAGAGCAGGTGAGCGACCTGGAAATGGCCAACGCCGCCACGCGCTTCCCCCACAACACGCCCGCGACCAAGGAGGCCTACTTCTACCGCTCCCTCTTCGAGGAGTTCTACCCCGGGCAGCAATGCGCCCAGACCGTCAAGCGCTGGGTGCCCAAGTGGCAGCAGAACATCGACCCCTCCGGGCGCGCGGCCGAGGCCCACGTCCAGCACGAGGCGGCCCTCTTCAAGGCATCACCCGAAAAGATTTCCGTTTGATTTTTTCTTTCCTGTTTGTCCGGACGCCCCGCCTCGCCACACGGCGGGGCGTTTTTTTTGGCCGATGCCCCAACAATCGGCAACATTTTTGACCGACGCCCACACCAAAGCCGGAAACTTCCGTTTGATGGCCGGGCCGCGGCCCTCCGATTCCAACATTTGAAAAACCAACAACAAGCCGATGCAAGAAAACGTGAAAATCCTCTGGGCCGACGACGAGATCGACCTGCTCAAAATCCACGTCCTTTTCCTCCGCGAGAAAGGCTACCAGGTCGAGACGGCCACCAACGGGCACGACGCCCTGGAGCTGGTGGCCGAAGGCTCCTTCGACATCATCTTCCTCGACGAGAACATGCCCGGCCTCAGCGGGCTGGAGACCTTGCAGCGCATCAAGGCCCTCAACGCCTCGGTCCCCGTGGTCATGGTTACCAAGAGCGAGGAGGAGGACATCATGGAGGACGCCATCGGGGCCAAGATCTCCGACTACCTGATCAAGCCCGTCAAGCCCCAGCAGATCCTGCTGACCATCAAGAAGAACGTCAACTCGCAGCACCTGATCAGCCAGAAGGCCACCTCCGGCTACCAGACCCAGTTCGGGCGGCTGAGCATGGACATCGGCCAGGCCCGCGACTTCGAGGACTGGAAGGCCATCTACAAGAAGCTGGTTTACTGGGAGCTGGAGCTGGGCCAGGGCGGCGGCGCCCAGCTCGACGAGGTCATCCAGATGCAGAAGGGCGAGGCCAACGGGGCCTTCGGCAAGTTCGTGGCCAAGAACTACCTCGAGTGGCTAGACCCGCGGACGGACCACCACCCGCTCATGTCGCCCAACCTCTTCAAAGACAAGGTGTTGCCGCTGCTCGACCAGCAGGAGCAGGTCTTCTTCATCCTGGTGGACAACCTGCGCTTCGACCAGTGGAAGATCCTGGAGCCCAGCATCGCCCAAGAGTTCCGGGTGCTGGAAGAGGACATCTATTGCAGCATCCTGCCCACGGCCACGCAGTACGCCCGCAACGCCATCTTCTCGGGCCTCATGCCCTCCGAGATCGAGAAGCTGCACCCCGAGTTCTGGGTGGGCGAGCTGGACGAGGGCGGCAAGAACCTCTTCGAGCAGCAGCTCATCGAGAAGATGATCGCGCGCTTCGGCCGCTCGGTGCGCTTCAACTACGACAAGGTGAGCAGCACCAAGGCCGGCGGCAAGCTGGTGGACTCTTTCTCCAACATCAAGTCGTTCCCGCTCAACGTCCTGGTCTTCAACTTCATCGACATGCTCTCGCACGCCCGCACCGAGATGCAGGTCATCAAGGAGCTGGCCCGCGACGAGGCCGCCTACCGCTCGATCACCCAAAGCTGGTTCGAGCACTCATCGCTGCGGACGCTGCTCCACAAGATAGCCGAACTGCCCTCGCGGCCGAAGGTCATCCTGACCACCGACCACGGCACCGTGCGGGTGCAGAACCCGCTCAAGGTCATCGGCGACCGCGAGACCAGCACCAACCTGCGCTACAAAGAGGGCCGCAACCTGAGCTACAAGGCCAAGTCGGTCTTCGAGATCACGAACCCCAAGAAGGCCTTCCTGCCCTCGTCGAACCTCAGCTCGGCCTACATCTTCGCCTACGGGCAGGACTTCTTCGCCTACCCGAACAACTACAACCACTACGTGAACCTCTACAAGGGCAGCTTCCAACACGGCGGAATCTCCCTCGAAGAGATGATGGTGCCGCTGATAACCCTCCAGGCCAAATGAGGCCTCGGGCTTATCCGGTGATGTAGATCCGCAAGGCCGAGGCGATGGGGAACTCCGGGAACGCCAGCCGCACGCATTGCTCGAAGAAGCCGAACTGCCGCCCATACTCCTCCATCATGATCTTGCCTTCCATCGAGATCATGATCGAGGAGGAAAACACCCTTGCCCGGCGCTGCGTGCCCGGCGCGTGCACATAGCTGGCGAAGTCGCCGTAGTTGTCCATCTGGAGATATTCGTCGCCTTGCTCCTCGACCAGGTCGAGCCACTGGCTGGGCGGGGCATTCCGGAGCTTGTCGAGCGACGCGTGCGTGTTGCCCGAGCGGACCGGATGCAGCATCGGATAGACTTTCTCCAGGAAAGGAATCAACTGCTGGGCCATGGCCTCCTCCTTGAGCTCGAAGTAGTAGCTCTTGTCGTTTTCCTTGAAGGCGTAGAGCGCCTCATCGAGGTCGAACTGGCTGCGCATGGCCTGTTGGAATTCCTCAAGCCCAAGCCCGAGCTTTTCAAGATTCGCCTTTTCTGAACCACAAACGGCCATCAGGCCTACTGCGAGATACTGTCCCATGATGATTTCTTTTTCGTTATTTTGAAGGAAAATGGACGTCCGCTTGGCCAGGCTTCCCAACCATGGAAAACCAGTCCGCGCTGCCATTTTCCACAAGATAAGACTTTTTTCGGTCAGTCGGGCACTTCGCCCCTGCGAAAGGCCCCGCGAGGGGCCGGCGCGACTTGCGGACAGCAGAGCGCCGAGGCGGGAAATGGAGGCAAGAATCTCGCCCAAGATTGCTATCTTGGCCCGACAAACCCAAGGGACGCGAACGATGATCACAAAAGACAAGAAAGAACGGGCGATGTTCGCCGAATTTTTCGCCAAGAAGCACGTATGCAGCATCGCCACCCGCGACGCGCGCGGAGTCTGGGCCTGCAACTGCTACTTCGTGTTCGCCCCCGAGGACATGGCCCTGGTCTTCGCGTCGAGCGAGGAGACCCGGCACATGAAGGCCATCCAGCAGGATCCGGAAGTCGCCGGGACGGTTTACCTGGACTCCGAATCGGTGGCCAAGATCAAGGGCGTGCAATTCCGGGGCATCGTGCGCTCGGCCACGGCCGCGCAGGGCGAGCTCTACCTGGAGCGCTTCCCCTACGCCAAGACCATGAAGCCCAAACTCTGGCAGATCGTGCTGAGCTACATCAAGCTGACCGACAACTCCAGCCTGGGCGTGGGCAACAAGATGCACTGGCCCGGGCCGGAGGACGCGTAGGCTACTCGGGCTTGCGGAAGTCGAAACGGTACTGGAGGCCCACGCCGATCAGGCGGGTACGGTATTCCAGCCGGTAGGTCTCGGGGACGATTTCCAGGAAGTACGAGGTGGCGTCGATGGACCAGTAGCTCTGGCTGGCGTAGAACTGCAGCAGCAGGCTCGGGCTTAGCAAGTACTTGAACTTCAATCCGAACCCGGCCGCCTGGTGGTTGCGGAAAGTATCGTGCAGCGAGCCTTGGCCAAAGGCCTGGTCAAAGACGCGGTCGCGCAGGAAATGGCTCCGCATCCCGAAAACCCTAGGCGAAAGCCGGATATTGTTGTTGATGCGAATGTCGTACTCGGCAAACAGCCCGTAGTGCAGGTTGAAGTCGGGCCAGAAGCCAGAGCGGTGCGTCTGCGTGGTGACGGTCTCAATCGGGTCAACGCTGACCAGCGTGGTCTGGTAACGGTTCTGGACCCCCAGCTCGAGCTTCTCGACCGCCGCGGTCGCGCCCAGGTAAAAGCCCTTGAAGCTCAAGGACAAGTCGGTGGTGAGCCGGCTGGAGCCATAGACGGTGGCCTCGTAGCGGATGTTGGTGATCTCGGGGTCCACCACGTCGAAGTTGAGGTCGATGTCGCCACTGCTCGAACCGAGGTGGAAGGCCAGGTTCAGCTTGGGCCGAAGCCGGGAGCGCTGCCACTGGTCGTTGAAAGTCATGTTGGCAATCATGCGCTCATACTGCTGGCGCTCAAGCTCTTGGCGGCGATAGTCCTCCATCTCGGGGTTGGCCATTTGCAGGGTCTGCGCACCTTTTTCGGGGTCCTCGATCTTCACGCTGACCTGCGGGGTCTGGTCGTCGAAGAAGTAGGCCGGGCCGTCGTCGGTGAAGTCGCGGTTGTTGTTCTTGTCGAAGTGGTAGGCCAGCTTGCCTTGGGAGTCTTGGCTTACCAATGTGATGTTCAGGATGTTGTGCTGGGCCATCGCGTCCGATTGTTTAAAGCACCACATGATGCCCAAGGTGTCGGAGGCCTGAGCCAGATCAGGGAATACGATGCGGAAGGTCTCCCCCGGAATGGGCTCGTGCGGGAACTTCTTGACCAGCGGGAGGCTGTTCTGCTCCTGGCGGCCAGGCTCGAAGAAGGCAAACAGCGCCTGGCTGGTGTCCCGCTCGTTGATGGCCTGGTAGCGGTCGCCCTCCAAGGTCAGGGCGTCGTTGACAAATCTGCTGGGGACGAACACGTCGGGACCGCTTTGCCCCAAGCTCAATGCCGTCGCCCCAAACCAGACGACGATGGTCAGCAAAAAGTTTTTTTTCATCCTAATCGGTTGTTGAAGTGTCCAGCCGCGAAGATAGCGATTTGAACGGCCAACTAGCGCCCCGCGCTCCAAAACGCTTCGGGCACGACCCGGGAAGCCCAGCTTGAAGCAAGGCCTACTGCCCGCATCCGGGCAAGAAATGCCACGCCCGAAACGTCGCCAAAGCGCTCGAAACCAAGGACAAAGCATTGGTTTTCAGGACGACCATGGACGCCAGCAAAATTCTGGGTACATTTGGAAATTTGACAGCCAGAAAGTAAATTGCGACGCGGGAAAGCTCGCAGGCCATCAGCGCTGAACCCGATACCGCAAGTTGCAAAAGCCAGCATGGGTACAACATCAAAAATTCAAATTGCCCATCTAGGAAAAGTCAAAGTTATTAAAAAACATAAAAGAAGAAATGACAGAACTGCAACAGATATTGGAAAATTCAAAGGTAAACATGGAAATCATCCAGGCCAACCTGAAGCACCCTGTTTTAAGAACAAGCCATTACAAAAGAAGAGAGCAGTTTGAGGAGATAGCCTCCATAGCCGACAGTTTCTATTCGGGCAATACGATCAGGATGATTGGCCTGGCGGGACTTCGAGGCGTGGGCAAGACCACATTGCTCTGGCAGACAGCCGAGTATTTGCATCAAAACCATACCGAGGACATCTACTTCTTCCACCTTGGCCGATTGAAAAACTACAACATTGGCATCAAGGAACTGCATTCTGGAATAGAAAAACACCTCGCAAAAGGCCAACTCTGGACCTACAATGAAAGAATCGTGCTGCTGTTCGATGAAGTACACGAGGACCCTAACTGGGCCCAAGATTTGAAGATTTTATACGACTTGTTCCCCATCGCGTTCGTGGTAGCCACAGGCAGCTCCGCGCTGCTGTTGCAATCGACCGCCGACTTGGCAACACGAATGCTCATCCAGCATGTCTATCCGCTCAATTTCACGGAATACATCAACTTCACGCACCCAGATGTTCAGAATATCAAAGCATTGAGACTGGACATGCAAGACTGTCTCTTCTCTGCCGGAAATGCGGCAACCGCCTTTGAGCAGCTCAAAAGAAGCCAAAACGAATTGGACAATTACATCCAAAAAATTGACAACACAACAGAACGAATCTACGACTACATCGTTTACCACAACATCATTCGCTTCTTGCTCAACGACAAATCGCAAATCAATTCGCTGCTGTATGATTTGATCAGACGTGTGATTGTCGAAGACATTCCCAACATCAACAAAAATGCAAATCCTCAACATGCCGAAAAAATCATCAACAGGCTTGCTGCGTCCGATGAAATCAACCTACAATCGCTAAGCCAGACCATCGGTGTTTCGCAGGAGACCATCAACGAAAATCTGGGCTTGCTAGAAAAAGCGGAATTGATCAATTTGATATATCCCTACGGCGGAATTGACAGCAAAATCAACAAAACAAAGAAATATTTCTTCATGTCGCCCTCTCTGCGAAAAGCGATAATGGCTCCCCTGAAAACCAAAGATGTTGATGACAACCTCTATGCGAAAATGCTTGAAGACATCGTCGTTCTGTATCTCAAACGCATTTTCAGAGACCGAAACACGATTTCATTTTCATCCACCAAAGGACAGAAAAACCCGGATTTGATCATTGAAACCTCTGGCGATCCCATCCTTTTGGAAATAGGAATCAACAAAAACACTTTCGCGCAAATCTCCAAAAGCAAAATAAAATACAAATTCGGAATCGTCATCAACGCGAAGGCCGACGCGCTCGAGCTGCATGGCGACATCGTCATCATCCCCTTGAAATACTTCTTGCTGCTTTAGAAAATGAAAAACGAACCGACCTACACCCACGGCAAAACCTTCGAAAAGGAGGCCCAGCTCACCAAAGGCGAATATGAAAATTGCGCCTTCAACCACTGCGACTTCTCGAACAAGAACCTGTCGGATTGCCAATTCATCGAGTGCAGCTTCGACGGCTGCAACCTCAGCATGGCCAGGCTCACGAGCACGACGCTCCGGGAAGTGAAGTTCAGGAACTGCAAGATGCTGGGATTGCGCTTCGACACCTGCGAGACGTTCGGGCTTTCCTTTTCGTTCGAAGCCTGCCAGCTCGACTACGCCTCGTTTTACAAGACAAACATCAAGAAAACGATTTTCAGAAATTCGCAGTTGCAAGAAGCCGATTTCGCGGAAGCCGACCTCACAAGCGCGGTGTTTGACAACTGCGATCTCGCGAAGGCCACCTTCGACCAAACAAAGCTCGAGAAAGCCGACTTTCGGACTTCCTACAACTTTTCCATCGACCCGGAAATGAACAGGATGAAAAAAGCGAGATTCTCGAGCTCGAACATCGCCGGACTATTGGACAAATACGATATTGACATAGAAGGATGAAGGAAACGACGAACCTCCACGTCCAAGGCAGACCCGAAGGCCGCAAAAGCAAGCTCGCCTAGCCTCCTTGCTGCAAACGGGCATGGCATTGTTATTCAAGTCGTTGCACAATCGTTGAAAAAGTGCTCGAAAAATTTGGAGATTTGAAAAGTTCGATCTAATTTGGCGCTGTCGGTTCAAATAGAAAGCTACGAAAAGAGGCACAGGTCAATATTGCTCAAACTCTTGACAGCAAGGAAGACGCCTCGTGAACTAAGAATCGCAATTTCAAATGGATAGTTTCAAGCGCTACTTTAACAACGGAAACCATGTAAAACACAATCCACATAAACAACTCGAACAGCGAACTTGCCAAAAACTGTTTGGCTATTTAAAGTCGCTTCCCTGTACGAAAAAAAATGATGTTTTGCATATCATCGAAGACACTGAAAGCCCTGCGCTGGCGGCCGAGCAAATGCAAGAACTCTACCAACACTTTTTACAGCCTAACAAAGTAAGGATATGACAAATAACACTAAATTAAAACGTTTTAAAAATTCTTTCCAAACATCAAAAAACAAAAAAGGTTTTTGTGATTATGAAAATTGTGAAACATTAGATGGGATTAAAGGAAATGCTTGTTGTAAATTAGAATATGTTTGCCCTTTTCTTGTAAAAAATTGTGCAATCTATATAATACGAGCAAGAAATTGTAGAGTGTTTCCAAATAGTGAAGATGATTTAAAGTTAGTCAAAAAATGTGGATTCTATTTCGACTAGTCTTTTATTACCAATAACGTAACCCTCGCCCCCACGACATCAGATCTGAAAACATCTAGCCCTCTAGCCAGGCTCGGTCGTAGCGCGCATTGAGCAAAGCTACCCAAACGTTCTGAAAAAAGAATCCCCCAACCACCATGAAATGAAAGGAGGCCCGCATGAAAGCCAGAGTGATCGATCTGTTTTTTCCAAGATGCTGCCCTGGTTGCCAAACTCCGCTGCTGCCGCAGGAGAGCAACATCTGCGTGGACTGCCAGATGAACATGGCCTTCAACGACTTCCATGACCGGCCCGACAATCCGGTGATGCAGCTCTTCTGGGGTCGGCTCTACGTGGAGTCGGCCACGGCGCTGCTGAGCTTCGTCAAGCAAGGCCGGGCGCAGGCCATGATCCACGCCCTGAAGTACCACGGCAACCTCGAAGTGGGCAAGTACCTCGGCGGGATGCTGGGCGCCCGCATCAAGCCTATACCGCGGTACCAGTCGATCGACCTGCTGGTGCCGGTGCCCATCCACCCGCGCAAGTTGCAGATACGGGGCTACAACCAGACCGTGCCCATCGCCGAGGGCCTGGCGGAGACCCTGGGCAAGCCCGTGGCCGAGGAGGTGGTGGTGCGCGAGAAACACCGCGAATCGCAGACCCGGCTGGGCCGCATCCAGCGCTGGCAGAACGTCGAGAGCGTCTTCGAGGTCGGCAAGGGCGACAGGGTGGCCGGCAAGCACGTGGCCCTGGTGGACGACGTGGTGACAACCGGCGCGACCATCGAGGCCGTGGGCGGGGCGCTCCTGCGGGCGGGAGCCAGCAAAATCAGCGTGCTGGCACTGGCAAAAGCTGGAAACTGAAACTTCAATTGGACCAGGAAAGCACAAGCTGGCCAAGGGCTTGCTGCATCGACTCACCAGCGCTCGTAGAAGTTGACGCAATCGCCCCTGGGCGAGCGCACCTCGAGGATGAGCTTGTCGTTGACCAGCTCGCGGACGCGGACGGTCATCTCGTGCGGAAGGTCGGGGTCGTCGAAAAGGCTGGGGGATTCAATGTCGAGCAGCAGGAGCTTGGGGTCGGCATCGGAGCGCCGCCAGGTTCCGTTGATGGTGAGCTTGAGGAGCTTCTCCTCGAAGCGGCCATTGGGCAGGAAGTGGATGTGGTCGCCCAGGAAGAGCGAGTCGAAGGCGGGGCTCTGGCGGAAGGCGAAGTCCTTGGCGGCGGAGTCGGCGGGGGCGTCGATGTCGTGGCGCAGGAGTCGCCACTTCTGCTCGATGCCGCCCAGGGCCAGGCCGATTTCGGCAGCGTCGTCGCGCAGGCGCAGGGTGGCCGAGTCGGCCCCAAGGCAGCCCCAGGCCAAACCGGAGGCGGCCGCGACAAGAAGCAGGGCCTGGACTTTGGCCATCAGGGCGCGCATGGGCCGGCGCGCGCTGGAATTGGGGGAAAATATCGGCATAAGGCTTGCGTCAATGTTTGAGAACGTCGTAAATTCGCGGGACAAGAGCAGGCAAAAATGGAAAATCCCCGGCAAAACCAAGAAGACAGCTTCATCGTCATCCCCAACCCCATCT
>JAIFMG010000216.1 GCA_020048645.1 Bacteroidota bacterium
AACACGAAAAATATTCTTGTCCTCGAAAGGGATGGAGGGTGCGAAAGCGGTTTTGAAGGAAAGGGTTTTGGAGCCTAGGGGACGAATTTTAAGGTGGTGGCTTTTGGGGGTGTGCCGAAGTTTGCCATGTGGCCTGGTCTCATTGGGATGGCTCTCAATGGGTTTGGCTCCTTGCGAGACTCTTCTTCAAATTTCGATCCCAAAAAAAAATTTCGTGTTCTTCGTGTTTTTCGTGGAAAAAATCGAACATTGATTTCAGATTTAACACAATCTAATTTCAAAGTCTTACTTGAGATAAGAAGCATAAACCTTGTCGCCCTTTTGAATTTGTTCCTTCGCACTTTTTTGCAAACATGAACAGATATGAAAGCCGGCAAATATGTTTTAGCCTAGATTGTCGGTAAGAAAACTTGGGATTGCAATAATCGTCAATTGATCCAAGACCTCAAATTCGATTGACAATTTTTAATAGACACTAGGGGTTGGGGAACTGTTTTTGGGGAGTTTTTCCCACGGGCTCGTACTTCCGCCGGCTGGCGAAGCCTAGTCCGTAGGCCTGGGCCGTTGCCTGGTTTGGTCGCCATTCATCGTCATCTGGTCATTCCGATTGGCCGCTTCGTGTAGCATCATTTTCTATTGTGCCAGTTTTTTTTGTACTTTTGGGGGCATGAAAAACGACCATTCCGCACGTCCGATGATGTTCCTTTCGCCCGGCAAGAACCCTTACTACCACATAGAGCATGAGCCCGATCGGAGCTTCGCGGCCGTGGTCTTCAGCTCGAACACCAGCGCGATGGACGCGGAGGAGTTCAAGGCGCTCAGCCTGGGTTTCGCGCAGGAGCTGGCGCGCCTGCGGCCCCGCCTGGCGCTGGTGGACACGCGGGAGTTCCTGTTCCCGGTTTCGCCGGAATTGCAGGAGTGGTCGAGCAGGACGCTGGTGCCGCTGCTCATCGGGGCGGGTATCGAGCGGCTGTGCATGGTCGCGGCGCAGGACATGATAACCTCCCTGAGCATCGAGCAGGCCATCGAGGAGGTGCGGATGGAGCACCAAGGGCGGCTCTACTCGCTCAGCTACCTGCCCGACCGGGCTTCGGCGCTCCGCTGGCTTTTCCATGCAAAGTTCTGATCGTGGGCAAGTCGGCGCTGCTGTCTTTCGTGCTATGCCTGTGGACGCTGCCGGCGCTGGGCCAGGCCGTGGGCGGCGTCGAGCTGGGGCTCAGCCGCTCGATTCTCTCGGGCTCGGTGCTGGCCCGCGAGGCCCCGCGCCGCGCGCCCAGCCTCTCGGTGAGCCTCGAGAACCGCTTCCGCGGGCGGGCCTGGGTACACAACGAGCTGGGCCTGCTCTTCAAGGGCATGGAGGTCGATTCGCATCCGGCGGGCGACACCTCGGCCCGGCAGTCGAGCCCGCTCTACTTCGCCGCGGCCCAGTACGCGGTGGGCATCCGGCTGTATCCGGCCGAGGAGGGCCTGTTCGCCCAGGCGGGGCTTTTCCTGGCCAAGAACATCGCCCCGCGCAAGCGCATGAGCGATTTCGACGTGGCCACGCTGGGCCGCGACACGCTGCTGCGCGCGGCCGACCTGCTGGACCTGGCCCAGCAGGATTTCGACTTCGGGCTGGTCTTGGCCGCGGGCTGGGCGGGGCCGTCGTGGCAGGCCAGCCTGCGCTTCTGCCCTGGCCTGCGCGACCTGCTGCGCCCGCCCACCCAGGCTTCTGCGGCGACCTCGGGGCCGCCCGGCAGCAGGCCCGAGGCCATTCGCAGCCATTATTGGGAAATCAAGTTCGGACGGCGTTTCTGAACCTTGGGCATGGAGCTACGATTGCGCTGAAATCGTAGCCTCGGCTTTTCCAGAGGGTGTTATCTTCGCGGCAGGACATCCGCCCACCCTCAACGCACCCCCTCCACGCCATGGAAATCAGCACCGCGCAGTTCAACCAGTTCAAGGCTGTCTTCCGCTTCTGCGCCCGCTTCCACAACAAGCTGGAGGGCCATCCCTTCGACTTGTCGCGCGACAACGCCGAGTGGCTGCGCCTGCTGGTGCAGGAGCTGGAGCTCAAGAACCGCCAGGGCAAGCCCTTGGCGATTCCCCGCTCGGAAGCCCAGGAGATCGTCGAGGCCGACCTCCTGGAGGACGCCAGCGTCAAGCGCGACACCCTGGTCAACTACTTCAAGCACGAAAAGCCGCGCCGCGCCAGCACCTGGGAGCGTTTCCTGCGGCTGACGGGCCACGACAGCTTCGAGGACTTCTTCGCCAACGAGCGCGACGACCTCGTGTCGCGGGCCACGCTGCACCTCTGGCAGCGCATGGAGGGCGAGCTGCTGCTGGAGTTCAAGGCCGGCGACGCCTCGGCGCCCAGCCGGGTTGAGGCCGACAGGGTGGCGGGCATCCTGGCCGTCAACTCGGTGCGCCTGCGCCGGCTCTACAATGGGCTGGTGCTCCAAACCAGCGCCGCGCCCCGCCTTGACCTGCTCGGCATCCTGCTGGCGGCCATGCCCCGCGTCTTCGACCCCGAGCTCCCCACGGAGTTCCGCGAGCTGGTGGGCTTCCTCTTGCGCGGCATCCTGCCCGAGCCCGTGCTCGACGACCTGCTCAGCGAGCTGGTCCAGGTCAATTTCGCGGATTCCATCGAGCACATCGACACGGCCGCCCGTTCCAGCCTTTACCGGCAGCACTACTTCGAAGGGAAATCCTTCGCCGAAATCGCCTTGGAGACCCGTAAGGACATCCAACAAGTTGAAGATGAAATCAATGAAATTCTCGCGGACATTTATCAGAAAAATAAAACAACCCACCCCTAACCGTCCAGCCCATGTTCCAAACCATCCGACTTTACCATCAAAACAGACTGCCCACCGACCAGCGGTTGGAATTTGAGCGGCAGCTCCGAGACGACCCGGAGCTCAACGAGCGGTACCAGTGGTTCCTGCGCCAGGAAAGCCAGCGCGAGCTCGAAAAGGCCAAGGCCGACCAGCGCATGCTCGTGCAGTTTTTTAACCGCAAGCGCGAGGATCCGGCCTTCGCCCGCATGGCCGAGCGCTACGAGGTGCTGACCGGCAGCCGCGAAGCACCTGCCCCGAACGCCAAAAAAGACGATGAGCCCGCCCGCACGGGCAGAATGTTGCGCTGGCCTCCCCTCCTGCTCGTGGCCGCTGGGCTCCTCCTGCTTGTTACCCTGCAATGGCTCTCGCGCCGCCCGCCTTCATTCGACAACGAGGCCTACCAGGACGAGGTCCTGGTCTTGCACGAGTACGGCGCGGCAGCAGGATCGGCCGACAGCCTTTTGGACCCCCTCCGCGAAGATCTGCTGCTGCTCACCCGCAAATGCGACAGCCAGCCCGGCAACGACAGCCTCCTGCTCTTGCTGGCCGCCAAAGCCCAGGCCTTCGCCGAGTTGACCCACGACAGCTCGATGCGGCAGCTATACCTCCAGCAGGCCGCCGTGGCCTACCGCAAGGCCGGGAAGTTCGAGGCCTGCCTCCTGGCCCTCGACCGCATAGAAAAGCTCGACTACACAGGCGAGAACCTCTCCACCTGGCTCCTCCGCTACGAAACCTTGCTCCGCCTGGGGCGCGACGAGGAGGCCGACTTGTTGCTGAACGATGTTTTTTACCATTACAAAGGCCATGTACCTTCAGAAATTATTCTTGGCAAGATTTTCCCGAAAGATTAGGTTTCGTCTTGTTTTGTTGCTGTTGATGCTGTTGCGCTGTCCTGGCTTGTCGGGGCAGAGTACCGCCGCGCTGATCGTGGCCATGTCCGAGAGGCCGAGCCACCTGGAGGGCCTGGCCGGCCTTTCGGCGGCGGAGCTTTCCGCCCAGCGGCTGGAGCGGATGCTGGCGCCCTCGCCCGACTGGGGGCTGTTCGACACCCTGGTCATGATTCAGAATCCGAGCCGGGAGGAGTTGCGCCAGGCCATGCGGCTGATAACCAGCCGCTTCGATGCCACACATCCCAACAACGCCCTGGCGATCTACTACGCCGGCCATGTGGTGCAGGTCGATGATCGCGACAACGACGAGCCAGACCAGCTCGATGAGGCGCTGGTGCTGCGCGACAGCCTTTTCCTGGACGATGAAATCCGAGGCTGGCTCACGGGGCTCGCTCCCAAGTTCAGCCCGGCGCGGCTGCTGTTTGTGGCCGACGCCTGCCACTCGGCCAGCATCACCCGCGGCGCGCCCGCCGACGTGGCCCTGTCCTTCGAGCGGCCCGGCCCGCCCGGCTGGACCTGCGTCTCGGCGGCCGCCGACAAGGAGAAGGCGCTGGAGGTCGATGGGCTGATGCCGCTCTTCAGCTTCGTGGAGAGCATGGCCGGGCAGGTGCCGATTTTCCGGTACGTGGACTTCGAGCGGCAGGGCTTTTCGGTGGAAGGCCCTCTGGATTCGTTGTTCTTGGGCGGGATGCTGGCGGCCCGCGCCTTGGCCATCCGCGGCGAGCATCCGCACCAGGAAGTCGCGGCCCTCGCGCCGCCCTACCTCGCCCCCGGCAGCCGCGTGCAGTTCCGCGACAGCCTGGGGCAGGCCTACCCGGCGGCGATGGTCGGCAGGCTGTCCCCGCACTGGGCCTCGTTCCGCTTCGACTCGCTGGCGCCGCCGCCGGGCACGCCGCTTTCGTGCCTGGCCCTCGACGCCTGCTTTGGCCCGGCGCCCGCCCGCGTGGCCTTGCATGGCCTAGCCGCTCCGGACGCCCCGCTGCTGGCCGGCCTGCCGCTGGTCGAGCTGGTCGCCGGGGACGACTCGGCCGACTTCCGCGTCGAGCGGGCGCCGGAAGGCTTCCGGGTACGCGACCGCCAGCAGCAGCGCGATTTCCTGGCCCGGACGGACAGCCTGCCCGAGCTGCTGGCCAACCTGGGCGCCCTGACGCAGCTCCGTCGCCTGGCCTCCCTGCGCGATCCCGCGCTGGCCTTCGAGGCCCGGCTGGCCCCGGGCCTGCCCGTGCGGGTCTCTGGCTTCGACCGATCGAGCGATGCAGCCTTCAGGCAGGCCGTGGCGGGGCTTCCGATCTGCCTGCGGATGTCGGCAGGCGAAACTCCGGGCCAGGTGGACTTGCGGCGCATGGCCGATGGTTATTGTCTTGACAGTCTGAACATTACTTCATTGGCGAGCGTCGTGGACACGCTGGCCCGCCTGACCGCTGGCCTCCCCGACTGGCCCCTTGCGGGACAGTTGTTCAAGATCCATTTCGCGAGCCTTTCCGACCGCGAGCTGCACATCACCCTCCTCGACGTGGAGGACGGCTGGCGGGTCAAGAACCACGACACGCAGCCTCTGCCCGCGGGGGAAAGCCTTTACAGCGTGCGCAACTTCAGCGGCAGCACACCCGGCGAGTTCTACCTGGTGGCGCGCTGGCAGGCGTGGCCCGCGAACGAGCTCAGGGCCACGAGCGCGGGCATCCGCTCGGCCACGGCCTCGCCCTTCCGCGGCCTGCCCGATTCCAACCGCTCGCAAGGCCATGCGCCGGGGATGCTCTGGGCGTCCGAGGCTTTTGTCGTGCGCCTTCCCTATGCCTTTTTTGATTGAGCGATGTTTTTTCGCAAACGAAAAGAACGAAAAATCCTGTTTTGATGCCTTTTCCTGAAGTTTTTCCCCTGGAATGAGGAAGCCTTTTCTTTCCTTCCGAATTGAAAAGATGATTAGCTTCGCGGGGATGAAAACCGCGAAGCCATGTACCTAGCCCCGCTGAACTACGACCGCTACTTCAAGAAGGTGTTCTCGGACCTTCGCATCGCGAAGCGCTTCCT
>JAIFMG010000164.1 GCA_020048645.1 Bacteroidota bacterium
GCCGCCAACCGTTGCCTTGCCAACGTGGGGACAAACCTCGTCATCAAATTCTCCCCATTTAGACTAAGCTAATTTTGAATCCTTACTTACAATGGCTGATTTGTATGAACCCGATGGAATGCCACCAGCTTTGGTAAAAGCACACAACGAATTGGACAAGGCAGTAGATTTGGCGTATCGTCCGCAACCATTTACAAGCGAAGCCAACAGAATGGTTTATCTGTTTGAACTGTACGAAAAATATACCGCTGATTTGTTTACAATAGCAAAAGCAAAAAAGACAAATAAAATTAAAAGTGATAATAAATAGACCATATGGTGGCAACATGACACATAGTGTAAGCGGTTTTGGGCGCGAGGCTTTGTTCCGTTCGCATTGCTCGCCGCGCTGGCCGTGCACCCAAAGTCGCCTACTGCAATTAAGTGTTATGAAAAATTAGGGTTCTTTACAGATGCCCGCTGAAAGCACAAAAAAACCCAATCCCAGCAACCCAAACCATCAAAATGCTCCAGCTCTCCGATCAGGTAGCACCGCAGAAATCAGGGCCGCGGGGGACGTAGAGCCGCCTCGCCACGCCTTCACGAGGCCAGGGAGCGGCGGAAATCCGAGAGTGACGTGCCGAGCTGCTTCTTGAAGAACTTGCTGAAGTGCGCGGGGTCCTCGAAGCCGAGCTCAAAGCCTATCTCCTTGGCTGAGAGGGTTGTGAAAATGGCCAGCCGCCGGGCTTCGAGCAGCAGGCGCTCCTGTATGAACTCCTTGGGCGAGGTGCCGGCCAGCTCGCGGACCACGTCGGTCAGGTGGCCCGCGGTGATGCCGATCCGGGCCGAGTAGTCGGCGACCTTGTGCTGGGTTCGGAAATGGCGCTCCACCAAGTCCCTGAACTGCTGCAAGATGGCCTGCCCGGCGGTCTCGGAAGGGCTGGGGCTGGGCGCGTCGCAAAGGCCGTGGCACTCGATCAGGAAGAGCTTGAGGAAGGCGCCCACGGCCTGCTCCCAGAGGCGTCCCCGCTGGCGGAAGTGCTTTTCGATGCCCTCGACCCAGCCGCGCAGGGCGGGGGCCTTGTCGTCGGGGATCTCCAGGGGCGGGTTGATGCCGAAGCGGCGGAAGATGCGCAGGCGCTCGATGAAGTCGGGGCCGATGCCGTTGGCCTGGAGGAAGTGCGCCGTGAAGAGCAGCACCACGCCCCGGGGCAGTCCGCTGGACATGACCTGGTGGACCTGGCCGGGCAGGATGAAGAACAGCCGGTTGGGCGTCATCTGGTGGGTGGTGAAGTCGAGCATGTGGGTGCCGCTCACTTCGTAGGGCCAGATGATGGTGAAGTAGTTGTGCCTATGGGGCGGGTCCTGGATTTCACCGAAGCGCGCATGGATTTCCTCCATGGTCTTGAAGACGAAGTCGGCGGGTTTTCCTTCCCACTCGAGGTCCATCTTGGGGATGACTTTGCCTTCCTTGCTCGAAGAAGCGTCCATGCTTTGCTGGCTGGGGATCAAAGTTCAAGTTTGTAGGTCCGGCCCTGGAAATGCACGCGGACGATGCGCCCGGCGAGCTCTTCCTCGCGCAGGGGCAGGTGCAGGGAGTACGGCTCTTCGGAATCGCGATAGGGCGTCTCGAGGACTCCGTAGCGGTGGAGGTAGCCGGTGCGCGGGTCGGCCAAGTGGTAGTAAACCAGTTGGTTGAAGCTGGCGGCGGCCGTGTCGAGGGGCAGTTGGTCCACGACGAGCCAGCCGTTTTCGAGGCGGGCCCTGATGGGCGTGGGGTCTGGACTTTGGCCCTGGTCGTCGAAGACGCGCTCGGCGGTGGGCACGCCGTAGCCGTGGGCGTAGTCGTAGTACGGGTAGAGGTTGCCGGAGTGCTGCATGGCCTCGAAGAGGCCGGCGGCGTCTAGCTCGGGGCGGGCCTGGGCAAGGCAGGCGGCGAAACCGGCCACCAGCGGCGAGGCGAATGAGGTGCCGAAGGCGTCGCCCAGCTCCTGGTCTTCGGCCACGACGGTGTGGCCGAACGAGCTGAGGTCGGGCTTGAGGCGGCCGTCGGCGGTGGGACCGTAGGAGCTGAAGTCGATGTGGTAGAGCGTGTGGGGGTCCACTCCGCCAATGGCCAGGGCGTGCGGGGCGTCGGCGGGTGCGCCAATGACCTCCCAGTCGCCATCGCCGTCGTTCCCGGCCGAGTTGACCACCAGGACGCCATGCTCGAAGGCCATTTCGGCGGCTTGCGAGACCAGGCTCTGCTGGCCGTCCATCTGGTCGGGGAAGTAGCGGTGGTAGGTGTAACCCAGTGAGCTGTTGATGATTCGGGCTCCCTCGCGCTCGGCCCATTCGACGGCCTCCATCCAGTGGACCTCTTCGGCGAAGGGCTCCCAGTTGACCTCGGTCCGGGCCAGCAGGAACTCGGCTCCGGTGGCCAGGCCCATGGCGCGGCCTTGCCAGATGCCCGCCACGTTAGAAAGCACCATGCGGCCGTGGCTGTTGAAGTCATAGACGTTGGCCTTGTCGCGGACGAAGTCATAAGTGCCCACGATGCGCCCTTCGCGGCGCAGGTGCTCGAAGGCCGGGTGCGTATCGACTTGCGGGAATCCGCCGTCGAAAATGGCCACGCGGACCCCGCTGCCGTCGATGCCTTCCTGGCGGAATCGCTCATGGCCCATCTTGGCCAGTTGGACCTCCCAGAGGCTTTCGAGCGCGGGATCTTCGGCCGGATGGGTGGCCAGCTCGGGCAAGCCCGCCGGCTTGGCCATCAGGGCCATGGGCCGGACCTCGACCACGAAGGGAAGCCCCCGCAGGGCCTCGAGCTGCTCGGGCGTGGCGCGGACGGCCACGGCGTTGAACCAGCGGCTCTGGCCCAGGACGCTGTCGGCCAGTTGGCTGGCGGCGGCCAGGTAGTCGGGGCGCAAGGGCAGGTCGGTGGGGTGTTGGGCCGGGAATCCGTTGCGGGCGCGGCGCTCGAGGGCCAGCGCGTTGGGCGCGGTCTCGGGGCTCATCTCCATGCCGTCCTTGTCGGCCAGGAACAGCCAGTAGCCTTGCTGCGCCCCGGCGGGGAAGGCCATCGAGAGCATCATCACAAAAACGAAAATCCGTCTTTCCATGGGGCTGGGGTTTGTAGGCCAAAGCTACGAAATTCCCCCAAAGCCATGCCAAGGAAAAGACGGATTTTCGGGCGCGGGCGCTGCTCAGAAGCCCACGCCGAAGGCCAGGCCATAGACGAGCGAGGTGGACTCGTGCATGAAGTCGGCCGAGACGTTGGGCGTCAGGGAGAGCTTGCCCAGGTGCAGGTCGTAGCCCATGCCGACGCGTCCGCCCCAGAGGGTTCCGCTCTCGCTGGCCGTAGCCTCGGGCGAGCTCAGCAGCACGGACTCCTCGCCGGGCTCCAGGAAGGCCACCAGGGGCATGGCGTTGATGCGCAGGTCGCCGAAGGGGTGCAGGAACACGGGGATGCCCAGGACGGTCTCGTTGTGGAGGCCCAGCAGCTCCTCGGCCTCCACGCCGACGCCCCAGTGGTCGCTCAGGCGGAACTCGTAGTCCACGCCCAGGGTCATGAAGTTCTCGTGGTGGGTCAGGTTGGTGGTGGCGTCGGTCATCACGGCCAGGTGGTGCCGGTGGTGCGGATGGTGGGCGTGCGGGTCGTGCTGGTCGGGCACGGCGTGCAGCACCGGGTCGGGGTAAGCGCCCGTCGCGTGGGCGGGCTGGGTGGCGTGTTGCGCCTGCAGGCCCTGGGCCAGAAGCAGCGCCACCGTCAAGGTCAACATTTTGGGTTTCATGGTGAAAATCAAACCGTTAGATTTTGAAGTACGACTATCCTCCAGCGCTTCTATCCCTGCGTTGCCAGGATGGCCAGACGAAATTAGCGCTTTTGGGACACACCGACAAATGAACATTTGTATAAATCTGGGTATTAAGACCTTATGCGCCGGTATTTTGCGCCAAGCCCTGACGAAACGGCGACAAAATGCCCCGAAGGCCAGCCGAAATTGCCTGGCAGTTGGTATTTTTGGAAGAAAATGCGCCCCAAGGCCGACCACGCCGCCACAAAATTCGCCCTGCGAACGTAGAAGCCGGAAAACGCGACCCGAAAACCCTCCGCCCCCCATGAGCACCAACAAGCAAAAAATCATCAACGATCCGGTTTACGGATTCATCACCCTCCCTTTCCCCTTGTTCTTCGACGTGCTGGAGCATCCCTTCGTGCAGCGGCTGCGGCGCGTCTCGCAACTGGGCCTCAGCTCGACGGTCTATCCCGGGGCCACGCACAACCGCTTCCAGCACGCGCTGGGCGCCGCGCACCTCATGGGCCTGGCCGTCGAAAGCCTGCGCGGCAAGGGCGTCGCCATCTCGCCAGACGAAGAGCAGGCCGTAACGCTGGCCATCCTGCTGCACGACCTGGGCCACTGGCCCTTCTCGCACACGCTGGAGCACAGCCTGGCCAGCGGCGTCTCGCACGAGCAGATCAGCCTGCTGCTCATGGAACGGCTCGACCGGCACTTCAAAGGGGCACTGCGCCTGGCCATCCGCATCTTCACGAACCAGCACGAGAAGCCCTTCCTGCACAACCTGGTCTCGGGCCAGCTCGACCTCGACCGGCTCGACTACCTGGCCCGCGACAGCTTCTTCACGGGCGTATCGGAGGGCGTGGTGGGCGTCCACCGCATCATCAAGATGCTCAACGTCCACAAAGGCCAGCTCGTTGTCGAGGCCAAGGGCATCTACTCCATCGAGAACTTCCTGATAGCCAGGCGGCTGATGTACTGGCAGGTCTATCTGCACAAGACCGTCGTGGCCGCCGAGCTGATGCTCATGCAGGTAATGGCCCGCGCCAAGCAGATCATGGCCGACGAGCCCGACTCGCTCTGGGCCACGCCCGCGCTGAGCTTCTTCCTGAGCAACGAGCTCGACGCGCCCGAGCAGTTCGAGCAAGCCGCGCGCCTGCCCAACGGCCGCCAGACCAGCCCGCTCGACCTCTTCGCCCAGCTCGACGACAGCGACATCTGGGCCGCCCTCAAGGTCTGGCAAGACCATGCCGACCCGGTCCTCTCGCTGCTCAGCCGCGGCCTGCTCACCCGCCGCCTCCTGCGCCTCGAAATCCACGAAGAGCCCTCTTCCAAACGCCGCAAGCGCCTGGAGCTGCTCCGCCGCCAGGCCTGGGAGCGCTGGCGCATCACCCCCAAGCAGGCCGAGCTGCTGGTCTTCGAAGGCGAGCTTTCCAACAAGGCATACAGCTTCGTCGGAGAGAAGATAAACATCCTGCAAAAAGACGGAAGCCTGCGCGACGTGGCCAAGGCCTCCGACATCTCCAACATTACCGCCCTGGCCAAGAACGTGACCAAATTCTACCTCTGCTACCCCAAAGAACTGGAAGAGTGAGGCTTGGAAAGCCAGCACCTGGCCCAGGCAGGCTGAAAAAGGCCGCGAAAGCCAGCCGAAGATCCGCTCTTCGCATCTTCAAAACTTGCTGAAACCCAGTTGCGGATCAATTGTGGTGGCGGAATGGCTACATTCAAGTCCGAACGCGGCTTGGGAACGCCCTATTCGAGAGCGGCGCATGGGATGCCGGGCGAATCCGGAAGAGGTGAAATTGTTGTAGCCTGCCGCGCGGATTGGGGAGTTCCTCCGTTCCATTGGGGGAGACAAGACCTTATTTTTGGGTAAGTAAAAGGCTAGATTCAGTTTGCATTATCAATACGAAAAGATTTTTTCCACGAAATGCACGAAAAACACGAAAAATATTCTTGTC
>JAIFMG010000017.1 GCA_020048645.1 Bacteroidota bacterium
CTCTCATCCCCTCTAATTTTGATTTCAAAAAAATTTCGTGCCCTTCGTGCCTTTCGTGGACAAATCCCCTCCAAGGACAAAAATGGGCGCGCTCTAAAAGGTCATTTCAAAATTCCCTTTCAAAAAATATCTTTGATTATCAATTGGTTACAAATAGGAAAATGCAAATAATGGTTTTTATGCTGGACTCACATTTTCTTTACAAATTCATGGCTTATCATAAGGTAATAAGGTTGTTTTCACTCCGACAATTGATTTGCTACTAAGGTTTTACCCAAAAACAAGGTCTTGTAACAAGTTGCTTTCGATGGGGAAACATCCGAACGCAACTTGGCACAAGATGCCAGGGCCACGCCCCTTTCGAACGCGCGGGCTTGGCCGCGAAAGCCCCGAAGGGGCGCAATATCCTAGCGATGGGTGAAGCCCGTCGTAACGGGAACGCCAACCCTTCCCAAGCCCTGAAGGGGCGAAATGATCAGGCGAAGGGCAAAGCCCGTGGCGCAGGAACCTGGCCCTTCATCCCCGATGAGGACAATTCCACCCCTTCGGAGGTCTCTTCTTGGGCTTGGATCCGCTTTCTGCAATCGTTACACCCCTTCGGGATTGGGAGTGTCTTCGAGGCAATCCATCACCTTTGAAAGCAGATGGGATAAGACCTTTTTTTGGGGTAAAACCTTAGTAGAAAATCAATTGGCTAAGTCAAAATAACCTTATTGCCTTATTTTCACCCATGAATTTGCGTTGTAAAATGTATGAAAATTAAGTTCTGGCGAAGATTAGCTTATTCAGCAAAATTGATTTATCCGCCAAATTCGTGTCATCATACCAAGTTGCATTCAAGGGTGACCAATACAAATCGTCAGCCTCCTGCGAAAATTGGAAGATGCCCTGCGGATCCCGAAGGGATGGAATTGTCGTAGCCAGCCGGGCGTCGGTTGGAGCCTAACCCCAAAGGGGTGGCATTGCCTGGCCCTGCCTCCCGAGGAAGGCAATTTCGCCCTTCGGGGGTCTCTTCTTGGGCTTGGATCCGCTTGTCCGGGCATCCGTTCGGGCTTGGGCGCGTCTGGCCGGTCCTGGGGAGGTGAATTTCGCGGGGGCATCCTTCGTGCGGGAGACTCGAAGAACGGATGAATTTTCCTAAATTTGGCGGCCGTGCGGAACGGATGCCGCCGCAGTTCATCCGGCTAGAAACAGAAACAACGCAAGTCCATGGAAATCCCCAAGCATTACGCCCCGCAAGAGAAAGAGGAAAAGTGGTACGCCTACTGGCTCCGCAACGGCTTTTTCCGCTCGGAGCCCGACCCGGCCAAGGAGCCGTTCACGATAACCATCCCTCCGCCCAACGTGACGGGAGTGCTGCACATGGGCCACATCCTGAACAACACCTTGCAGGACGTGCTGGTGCGGCGCGCGCGCATGACGGGCAAGAACGCCCTCTGGGTACCCGGCACCGACCACGCGTCGATCGCCACCGAGGCCAAGGTCGTCAACAAGCTGGCCGAGCAGGGCATCCGCAAGGCCGACCTCAGCCGCGAGCAGTTCCTGGAGCACTGCTGGGAGTGGACGCACAAGCACGGGGGCATCATCTTGCAACAGCTCAAGAAGCTGGGCGCCTCGTGCGACTGGGACCGGACCAAGTTCACCATGGATGAGGACCTGTCGGAAAGCGTGCTGCTGATGTTCGAGCAGTTGCACGACAAGGGCTTGATTTACAGGGGCTACCGCATGGTCCACTGGGATCCGAAGGCCAAGACGGCCCTCTCGGACGAGGAAGTGGTCTATCGGGAGGAGCAGTCGAAGCTGTACCATGTGCGATACGCCATCGAGGGCGAGCAGGGCTGGCTGACCATCGCGACCACCCGGCCGGAGACGATCCTGGGCGACACGGCCATCTGCGTCCACCCCGACGACCCGCGCTACGCGCACCTGCGCGGCAAGCGGGCCATCGTGCCGCTGGTGGGGCGCTCGGTGCCCATCATCTTCGACGCCTACGTGGACATGGAGTTCGGCACGGGGGCGCTCAAGGTTACGCCGGCGCACGACGCCAACGACTACGAGCTGGGGCAGAAGCATGGCCTGCGGACCATCAACATCTTCAACGACGACGCGACGCTCAGCCCCGAGGCGGGGATGTTCGTGGGCCTGGACCGCTTCCAGGCGCGCAAGGACATCGTGCCGGCGCTGGAGCAGGCGGGCAACCTGGTCAAGGTGGAGGACTACCTCAACAAGGTGGGCTACTCGGAGCGAACGCACGTGCCCATCGAGCCGCGGGTCTCGATGCAGTGGTTCCTCAAGATGAAGGAGCTTTCGCAGCCGGCGCTCGAGGCCGTGGTGAGCGACCAGGTGCGGCTGCATCCGCCCAAGTTCAAGAACACCTACAAGCACTGGATGGAGAACGTCCGCGACTGGTGCATCTCGCGGCAGCTCTGGTGGGGGCACCGCATCCCGGCCTACTACCTGCCCGGCTCGGACGACTACGTGGTGGCCACCACGCCCGAGCTGGCGCTGGAGCGGGCCCGGCTCAAGACCGGACGCCTCGACCTCCAGGCCCACGAGCTGCGCCAGGACCCCGACGCGCTCGACACCTGGTTCAGCTCCTGGCTCTGGCCCATCTCGGTCTTCGACGGCGTGCGCCACCCCGACAACCCGCAGATCAGCTACTACTACCCGACCAACGACCTGGTCACGGCCCCGGAGATCCTGTTCTTCTGGGTGGCCCGGATGATCATCGCCGGGTACGAGCTGCGCGGCCAGATGCCCTTCCGCAACGTCTATCTGACGGGCATCGTCCGCGACAAGCAGCGCCGCAAGATGTCCAAGTCGCTGGGCAACTCGCCCGACCCGCTCGACCTGATCGCCCAGTACGGGGCCGACAGCGTGCGCGTGGGCATGCTGCTCTGCTCGCCCGCGGGCAACGACCTGCTCTACGACGAGGGCCTGATCGAGCAGGGCCGCAACTTCACGGGCAAGATCTGGAACGCCGCGCGGCTGGTCAAAGGCTGGAGCGCCGACCCGGAGGCCGAGCAGAGCCCCGCCGAGCGCGAGGCCATCGCCTGGTTCGAGCAGCGCCTCAACCAAGCGGTGGAACAGCTTGACCAGCAATACGCTGAGTACCGGATTTCGGAAGCGCTGATGAACCTCTACCGCCTGTTCTGGGACGAGTTCTCGTCGTGGTTCCTCGAGTTCGTCAAGCCGGAGGCGGGCAAGGGGCTGGCGCCGGCCACCCTGGCGGCCACACTGGGCTTCTTCGACGAGCTGCTGCGGCTGCTGCATCCCTTCACGCCCTTCATCACCGAGGAGCTCTGGCACCTGCTCGAGCCCCGGCAGGAGGGGCAGACGATCCTCTACGCCCAGCAGCGCAAGGCCCAGCCCGTCGAGGCCAAGGTCCTGGAAAACATGGAGCTGGCCAAGGGCATCATCACGGAGGTGCGCCGCCTGCGCACGGCCAACGGCATCGCCATGAAGGAGGGCCTGGAGCTGCTGGCCCACACGGCCATGGGCACCGACGGCTTCGAGAACCTGCGCGGGCTCTTCCCGCTCATCCAGAAAATGGCCCGGCTGGACGACATCCGCGCCAGCCAAGAGAAGCCTGCCAACGCCTCTTCTTTCGTGGTCAAGCAGACGGAGTACTTCCTGCCGCTGGGCCAGCAGGTGGACGCCGAGGCCGAGCTGGCCAAGCTGCGCCAGGAGCTCGACTACGCCCGGGGGTTCCGGGACCTGGTCATGAAGAAGCTCTCGAACCCGCGCTTCGTGGACGGCGCGCCCGCCGCGGTGGTCGAGAAGGAGCAGCAGAAGCGGGCCGACGCCGAGGCCAAGATCCAGGCCCTGGAGGCCCGGATGGCTTCCTTCGGCCAGGTCTGAGCTGCTGCCCGATGGGGAATCAAGCCGCCCTGGTCCGCTTCGCGCGGGCGGGGCGGCTTCGCTTTTCCTGGAGTTTGTCCACGAAAGGCTCGGCTTTTTTGTCCACGAAAGGCACGAAGGGCACGAAATTATTTTTGCACGAAAGGGATTTGTCCACGAAAGGCACGAGGGACACGAAAATTATTTTTCCACGAAATGCACGGAATAGTCGTCCTTGGATGGGATTTTTCCACGAAAGGCACGGAAAATTTGGTTCTTTATAAGAGTGTGTGGGTCGCGCAAAGGGATTGATTCGGGTAAAATCTAGCATTCTGGTCAAGGCGCAACTGCTGTTCCTGAACAGCCGATGCGTAGCATACCGCCTAGGAGTTCGAAAAAAAATCGCCAAGGCGCTTGTTTTTCGAAAGCTCATTCTGTACCTTTGGCTATCGTCAATTTCAAACCCCAATGATCAAGCTACCCTTCAATACCGAGGATGTCCAGGGCCAAAGCCGGCAGCCAAACTTCCAAAAGCTGTCGATTCGATCTTTGACGGATTGACGCGGCTTCTGGAGGTATGTATAAAATTCATACTTACACAATTGTGCTTTTGGGTAGGAATTGAGTATGGTGGAAGTAATAGTGTTAGCGGGCATTGTAATAAGATACCACACAGAAAAACTTGCATCATAATGGACGAAAACAAACAATTTGAAACAGTTAAAGATTACTTTAATGCACAACCCGAAAAGGTGAAATTTGCATTACAGGAAATAAAAGAATGTATTTACAAGGTAGTTCCTGAAGCCGAAGAACTCTTTAATTACAATATCCCTGCTTACACATTGGTTAAAGGTGGTAAGAGAGAGCAACAAATTATGATAGCAGGATATAAAAATCATATTGGACTTTACCCACACCCAACAACAATGGAATATTTTGACAAAGAACTATCAGTTTATAAAAAAGGAAAAGGTTCGGTGCAATTTCCTTTAGACCTACCCTTACCAAAAGAGTTGATTATAAAAATGATAACATATAGATTAAATCTTGTAATTGCCTAATCACTTAAACTATGACAAATCAAATTTATCCTTGCCTGTGGTTTGACGGACAAGCCAGAGCAGCAGCAGAGTTTTACTGTTCTATTTTTCAAAACTCTCGGATTATTAGTGACTCAGGTACAGTCATAAATTTTGAAATCAACGGACAACCCTATATGGGCTTGAATGGCGGCGACCTTTTTAAATTTAATGAAGCTGTTTCATTTGTTATTTCATGCAAAGACCAAGAAGAAATTGACTTCTATTGGAACAAACTCATAGCAGACGGTGGCAGTGAAGGCAACTGCGGTTGGTGTAAGGACAAATTTGGTTTATCTTGGCAAGTTGTACCAACTATTTTAGGAGAGTTAATGGCAAATCCAGACAAAGGGCAGAGAGTTATTCAGGCTTTTTTGAAAATGAAAAAATTTGACATTGAAGCTCTAAAAAATGCTTAGTATAAAGCGTAGTGATGTAACACAAACTTTCACTTTACATGGTAAAAGAATATATAAAGTGGTTGGAATAATCGGAACTTGAAATGAAAAAAAACAACGACCCGCTAACAAAGGCTATATGCAATAAGGGTTTCAGAGGTAATTCAAATATGTTCTATTCCTTAAAGATGTGATTTGGCTGTAATGTGTTGTAATTCTTGTAGGTTTCGAATGTGTTTCTGTGCCTTGGATATGCT
>JAIFMG010000158.1 GCA_020048645.1 Bacteroidota bacterium
GCCTTTTGGGCGTCATCCAATGTTGGTGTGTTCACTCGTCCCATAGTGCCGCAAAGATAATATTATAAATTAAATCCAATCGCTTACTTAATATCTCGAAATATAGAAAAATGATGATATTTTCCATTCAATGAAATAATTCCGCCCGACTTTCCTTCAATCGGAATAAATGTTCCATTTTTATGCACAAAAAACATATTTGTAAACAATTCGCCTTTTGAAACCTTTGCTTTCTCAAAATTCTTTGTATAAAGCAAATTTTCGTCTTTGGGGTGTAAAAAGGTATAATGCTTTCCAATAATTTCATCTCTATTATAGCCAATTAGACTTTCACCAAACTTATTTACATTTGTCAAAATACCTGTTTCTGCATCCGCTAAAAAAATTGCATCTTCTGCTGTTTCAAACAAAGACCTATATTTTTCTTCACTTTGAATTAGTAATTTTTCCTTCTCTTTTTCTTTTGTAATATCTTCAGAAATACCAATAAAAGCAATAGTTTCATTATTTGAATTATACAACGGTGAGATATTAACTTTTACCGTAAAGTTCTTACCCTTCTTGTTTTTTACAGTATATTCAGTTGAAGAAATAATTCCGTTTTTGAGTTCATTAACAGTTTCAATATGATTTTCGATAAAATTCTCGGGTGAAATTAATTCTATTGTAGTTTTTCCAATAGCTTCATCTGTTGTATAGCCGTATAATTGTTCTGCAAAATTATTCCAAAGAATAATTTTAGCATTTGTATCAGTTACGATAACAGCCTGCTGAACAGAATTAAAAATCTGTTTGTAAAAATCCAATTGTCTATTTGTATTTTCTGTTTCGTTCATTGTTATCGTTGTTTTTGATCGCCCTTTACGTCATTACTTCCACCATCTTCAATTCTTACCCAAAAGCACAATTGTGCAAGTAAGGATTTAATGCACACCTCCAGAACCCGCGCCAATCCGTCAAAATTCCAATCGACAGGTTTTGGAAGTTTGGCCGCCGGCTTTGGCACTCGACATCGGCGGTTTTGAAGGGTAGCTTGATCATCGGGGGGGGGCAATTGATGATGGTCTAAAGAAACGAATTTACTTTGAAAAAACAAGCACTTTGGCGATTCTTTTTGAACTCGTGGGCGGCATGTGCCCCGCGCGCACTGGTGAGCCCACGGAAGGCGGCAAAATAGGGCGGGAGAAGCCCCCGTCGGAGGGGCCTTGGGCGGATTCGCGCTGTTGAGGAACAGCAGGTGCGTTTTGACCGGAAAACTATATTTTGCGCGAGTCAAACCTTTTCGCGCTACCCACTCACTCTTACAAAGAACCGCTCAAAAACAACGAGAGCGACATGGAAACATTGGAAGACCTGGGCTACATGGCCATGCGGCAGGGCGCGGACCCTGGCTTGCCCCACCTCGATTGGAACGAGGCCTCGGCCAAGGTCCGGAGCTTCGACAGCCTGGAGCTGGCCTTGGCCTGGCTTTCCTGAGGCGGGCTCAGTCCACCCAGAAGAGCAGCAGGCCCATGCTGGCGGCCATGCCCAGGGTGCCCGCGACCAGGGCGTGGCGGGTCTTGCGGTCGCGCAGGCCGTCGGCGAAGCCGAGCACGTAGTAGCCGCTTCGGCCGTGGAGGTCGTGCCGTTCGATGAACCTGGGGGTCTCGTGCTGGGTGTTGCCGTAGATCATGCCGTAGGCCAGGGGCAGGGCGGGCGCGGCGTTGCCCAGCAGCAGGGGCGATGCCAGCCCGACGGCCAGCCCGCTGAGGGTGGCCGCGGGGGTCTTCACGGCCCTGCCGTCGTGCTGCCCGGCCACGATCTGGGCCATTTGCGCCAGGCTGGGCTGGTCGGGCTCCTCGCGGTAGAAGTACTGCCGGCCTTGCTCGTGGCTGGCCGAGAAGACCTCGTCGAGCGGGAGGCGCTTGGCGCGGCCTTCGAGGTTGGTGTAGAAGACCATCGTGGAGTCGCGGCTGACGCGGAAGCTGTCCACGAGCAGGTATTTGCCGTCGTAGAGGGACAGGGTGTCTTGGGCCGCGGCGGGCAGGGCCAAGCAGGCCAGGAAGAGGAGAAAGCTGTTTTTGAACATTTTTTTTGAGGATGGAATGGGTGGATGGAAGCGCATTGGGCGTTCAAATTAAGAAGAATTTTTCATGAATGCAAGCGCAATGGGCTATAAACCAGAAAGGTAGGGCCTTGGCTTCGCGGAAGGTCTCCCCGCGGGCGCGCAGGCTTGCCCCGGCGGAGGCCGGGTCGGGCGATTCCGTCTTGCGGAAGGCGTGGCCAAGGCCGTCCATCTTTCTTAATTTCGCGGTCCGACCGGTCCGAGCCTCGTGGAAATGAAGGTTTCCGCCCAAGGCGAACCGGGGCGGAGCGCAAGCCCAACCATCACATCTTCACAACTTTAGAAGACCCTCGGGAAATGATACTAGAAGAGTTCATCCAAAGGCATCGCGGCCCCCGCGAGCAGGAAGTGCCGGCCATGCTGGCCAAAATCGGAGTCGGGACCCTGGAAGAGCTGCTGGAGCAGACGATTCCCTCGCGCATCCGCCTCGAAAGCCCCCTGGACCTGCCTCCCGCCATGAGCGAGAGCGAGTACCTCGAGTACCTCCAGGGCCTGGCTTCCAAGAACAAGGTCTTCAAGACCTACATCGGCCAGGGCTACTACGATACCCACACGCCTTCGGTCATCAAGCGCAACATGCTCGAGAACCCGTCGTGGTACACCTCCTACACGCCCTACCAGGCCGAGATCGCCCAGGGCAGGCTCGAGGCCCTGCTCAACTACCAGACCCTGGTCATGGACCTGACGGGCATGGAAATCGCCAACGCCTCGCTGCTCGACGAGGCCTCCGCCGCCGCCGAGTCGATGATCATGCAGTGGAGCCTGCGCGGCAAGGCCTTGGTCAAGGCCGACGCCCGCAAGTACTTCGTGGACCAGAACACCTTCGCGCAGACCTTGGCCGTGCTTGAGACCCGGGCCAACCCGCTGGGCATCGAGCTGGTGGTGGGCGACTTCGCGTCCTTTGCCAACGATGGCTGCTTCTTCGGCGCGCTGGTGCAGTACCCGGCGGCCGACGGCCAGATCCGCGACTACGAGCGCTTCGCCCAGGAGGTCCACTCGTGGGAGGGGACGCTCTGCGTGGCCGCCGACATCCTTTCGCTGGTGCTGCTGCGCCCGCCCGCCCAGTGGGGGGCCGACGTGGTGGTGGGCTCCACGCAGCGCTTCGGCATCCCTATGGGCTACGGGGGGCCGCACGCCGCCTTCTTCGCCACGCACGAGCGCTTCAAGCGCAGCATGCCCGGGCGCATCATCGGCGTGAGCAAGGACCGCCACGGCAACCCCGCCATGCGCATGGCCCTGCAAACCCGCGAGCAGCACATCCGCCGCGAGAAGGCCACCTCCAACATCTGCACCGCCCAGGCGCTCCTGGCCAACATGGCCAGCATGTACGCCGTCTTCCACGGCGCCGAGGGCCTGGAGCGCATCGCCCGCGGGGTCCACGCCTCCGCCCGCGCCTTGGCCGACGCCCTGGCCCAGCTCGGGTTTGCCAGCGCACACGCCGACTTCTTCGACACCCTGCTCCTGCGCCTGCCCAAGCCGATCACGGCCATGGACATCCAGGGCATCGCCCTCGACAAGGGCATCAACTTCCATTACCCCGACCAGCAGAGCGTCGGCCTGAGCATCAACGAGACCACGACCCTGGCCGACCTGAACGACATCCTCGGGGTGTTCGCCCAGGCCGCCAAGGCAAGCCTCCAGCCCATCGAGCGGCTGCCCGAGGCCGTCGGCTTCGACCCCAAGTTCAAGCGCGCCGGGGCCATCCTCCAAGAGAAGGTCTTCAGCCAGTACCGCTCCGAGACGGAGATGATGCGCTACATCAAGCGGCTTGAGCGCAAGGACTTCTCGCTGACCGACTCGATGATCTCGCTGGGCTCGTGTACCATGAAGCTGAACGCCGCCTCGGAGATGCTGGCCTTGAGCTGGAAGAACTTCTCGGCCTTGCATCCCTTCGTGCCCACCAGCCAGGCCGAGGGCTACCAGCAGATCTTCCGCGAGCTCAAGTCGGACCTCTCGAAGATAACGGGCTTCGCCGACATCTCGCTCCAGCCCAACTCCGGGGCCACGGGCGAGCACACCGGCCTGCTGGTGATCGACGCCTACCACCGCAGCCTGGGCCAGGGGCACCGCGACCTGGTGCTGATCCCTTCCTCGGCCCACGGCACCAACCCGGCCAGCGCCGTCATGGTGGGCAAGAAGGTCGTGGTGGTCAACTGCGACAGCCTGGGCAACATCGACATCGAGGACCTGCGCGCCAAGGCGGCCCAGGCCGGCGACCGCCTGTCGGCCTTCATGGTGACCTACCCTTCCACGCATGGCGTGTTTGAGGAGGAAATCATGGAGATGTGCGCCATTGTCCACGCCCAGGGCGGCCAGGTTTACATGGATGGAGCCAACATGAACGCCCAGGTGGGCCTGACCAGCCCCGCGCGCATCGGCGCGGACGTCTGCCACCTGAACCTGCACAAGACCTTCGCCATCCCGCACGGGGGCGGCGGTCCGGGCGTGGGCCCGATCGGCGTGGCGCCGCACCTGGTCAAGTTCCTGCCCACGCACCCCGTGGTGAAGGTGGGCGGCTCGGAGGCTGTCGGGCCGGTGGCCGCGGCGCCTTGGGGCAGTGCCAGCATCCTGCTGGTCTCGCACGGCTACATCCGCATGCTGGGCGGCCAGGGCCTGACCGAGTCCACCCGCCTGGCCATCCTCAACGCCAACTACTTGGCCGCTTCGCTCAAGGACCACTACGGCATCCTCTACACCAACCGCCAAGGACGGGTGGCCCACGAGATGATTCTCGAGTGCCGCCAGTTCAAGGACTCGGCCAACATCTCGGTGCCGGACATCGCCAAGCGCCTGATGGACTACGGCTTCCACGCGCCCACGCTCTCGTTCCCCGTGGCGGGGACCCTGATGGTGGAGCCGACCGAGAGCGAGTCGCTTCAGGAGCTGGACCGCTTCGTGCAGGCCATGCTCAGCATCCACGCCGAGATCATCGAGGTGCGCGACGGCCAGGCCGACCGCGAGGACAACGTGCTGCGCAACGCCCCGCACACGGCCCACGAGCTGACCTCGGACGACTGGGCGCACGCCTACTCGCGCCAGAAGGCCGCCTACCCGCTGCCCTGGACCCGCCGCAACAAGATCTTCCCCTCGGTGGCCCGGGTGGACGATGCCCACGGCGACCGCAACCTGGTCTGCTCTTGCGAGCCGATCCAGAGCTACATGGAGCCGGCCGAGGCCTGAGCCTCTACCGAACCATGACCGTCGGGACCTGCCGACCGCCTCGCCGCGGCCGGCAGGTCTTTCTTTTTCCCGCAGGGCGAGGATCGCCCCGCGGCCTACGCCGGCGCAAGGCGATTTCTTGCCGGGGGGGAGGCTGCTTTTCCGCCCGATATGCCTTAACCCAACTTGGAAATCGTAACTTACAAATCATTGAATACCAGGCATTGGCTTTTATAAAATTGCAATTAGGTAACTACGTACTTTTG
>JAIFMG010000092.1 GCA_020048645.1 Bacteroidota bacterium
TACTTCAAAACTCACTTTCAAAAATTACTATTGATTATCAATTGGTTAGAAATAATAAAAATGCAAATAATGGCTTTTTATACTGGACTCAATTGTCAATTATCAATTGTCAATTATCAATTGTCAATTATCAATTGTCAATTATCAATTGTCAATTGTCAATTATCAATTGTCAATTATCAATTGTCAATTACGAATTGTCAATTGTCAATTACGAATTGTCAATTGTCAATTGTCAATTATCAATTGTCTAGGGTGCCAGGACCACTAGCTCGAGCACCTGCGCCCCGTGCGTGTCCACCACCATCCGGAACCGTTCGTAGTCCACCAACTGGCCGCCCTTCGCGAAGGGGCAGAGGTATTCGACCACCAGGAAGCCGTGGAGAAGCTGCGTGTGGAAGTTCATGTCCACAAACGCCGGGGCGACCAGCCCGCGCCGCTCCCGGAAATGGCTGATGTGCTGGTACAGCAGGCTCCGCACATGGAAGCCCTCCAGCTCGCGGAACCGCGGGAACTCCTTCTCCATCTGGCTGCGCTCAACCTTGCAAAGGCAGCTCGTCCCCAGGGCCTTCGAAAGGGCCGTGGCATAGGTCGGGAAACCGAAATAGTGGCACGTGTCGTCCGTGTAGAGCAGTTTCCAATTGTTTATCTCCCTGTCCTCCTGGCCATTGGTCATCCAGGCCCGGACGAAGTCTCCCAGCTCCCAAATCACTGCCTTTTCCAAATGCAGGCCTCTGCTCACATGCGCCAGAGGCAAATTCTCTCGTTGCGCGCTACTTGGCATGACGTATTTCCTCCCCGCTAATAAATCCTTTTCCACCGCGAAATTGGAGAAATAATCAGCCAAAAGCAAGCCATTTTGGCCTCTCGCAAGTCCATGCAACATTCTTTCTATTCCAGGTCGCGAAATGCTCAGCGCAGACGGGCCAGCCAGCGCTGGGCAAGCTGCCGCCGGGCATCGTCGAAGGCGAAGGCCTCCAGCAGGAGCGCCGCGTTGCCCTGGTCGAACAGCCGCTCGAAGGCCAGCTCGGCCAGCGGCATCTTGTCGCTGTCGAACGGGAAAAGCCCGAGCAGGGCCAACGCCTGGCCCGAGCGCAGGCAGCCGCCCTCGAGCAGGGCCTGGGCCTGGGCGCGGGGCGAGACCTGGACCGAGAGCATCGCGACCGCGCGCTCGAACTCGGCCTGGCCCATCGGCCAAGGGCAGGCCGAGAAGCAGCCGCCCGCCGCCGCCCAGCGGCCCTGCGCCGCGCCCTGGGCCGCCACGAAATCGCCCAGGGCCTGCCCGCTCGACGGATGCACCAGCGAGGCCTGGAGCACGAAGTAGTTCTGCGGGTCGGCGCAGTTGCGGTAGGCGGCCTTGGCCACGGCCAGCTTCTGCTCGTCGAAGGGCATGGGCGCCATGAGCGCCGAAACCTGCTCCACCCGCAGGCAGTTGGTGCGCGCCACCAGCTCGGCCACCACGGCCAGCGTCGCCGGGAAGCTCTGCCCCGCGACCACCGCCAGCAGCCTTTCGAAATCCTCGGGCGCGGGCGGCAGGGCCTCGGCCGGAGCCGCGCCGAGCACCGCCTCGCTGTGGAAGCGGAGGTCCCAGCCGCCCCGACCCGCCACCAGCTCGTAGTTGGTCAGCCATCCCGCTCGCGGCGTCAGGCTCTTCTCCACCGCCCCGCTCCCATCGGCGAGCTCCACGCGGAACTGCCGCCTCCACTCACCCAGATCGTGTACCCGAAGGTCCGACACGGGCTCGTCCGTCAGGCGCTCGCCATTGAGGTACAGGTGGAACATCCGCCCCTCCGGCGAGAAAATGTTGAGGTCGCCTTGGCCGCTCGCGCCGAGGGCCCCGAGCAGATGAAGCAGAGACAATAGCAGCAAGCTCTTGATGGTCATATGCTTATGGGTATTTCGGTATTGAAGCTCCCGCCCTGGGAGGCCTCCTGCCTCATCGCCGGATCAGCATCGAGCCGCAGGAGTAGCCGCCGCCGAACACAGTCATCACCAGCAGCTCGCCCTTGCGGAAGCGAGACAGTTCCATCGAGAGCACGATGGGCGCGCTGGCGCAGCCCGTGTTGCCCATCTGCCGGATGGCCAGCAGGGCCTTCTCTTCGGGCAGTCCGAGCTTCTCGACGGCTTTGGTGATGATGCGGGTGTTGGCCTGGTGCGGAATCATGTAGTCGAGCTGGCTGATGTCCAGGCCATTGCGCTTGAGGATGGCGGCCGTCTCCTCGACCATCTTCTGGGTGGCGTTCACGAAAACGTCCTTGCCGTTGGGCATGCGCACCACGCCCTCCTTGACGCGCAGATAGACGCCCTCGGGGCCCTTGCCCAGGTCGCCCAGGCCGAGCGTGGAAATGTCGAGCACCTCCAGGTCGTCCTCCGACAGGCGCTCCCGGCTCAGGTGCAAGGCCACGGCGCCGTCGCCCCAGAGGTGCCCGGCGTAGCGGTCGGCCTCGTCGTTGAAGGCGCTGTTGTGCTCGGAGGCCACCACCAGCGCGCGGCGGCTCTTGCCCGTGGCGAAGTAGCCCTCCACGACCTCCACGGCGTTCACGGCCGACGAGCAGGCCGAGGACAGCGTCAGGGCCCGGGCCCCGGCGATGCCGAAGGCCTTCTGCACCCGGTGCGCCAGCGTGGCGATGGTGTCGTCGGGCGTGTAGGTCGCCCCCACGACCAGATCGACCTCGCCGATCGGGTACGACAAGCTGGCCAGGCTGTTCCGCACGGCCGCGATGCCCATGGTGGACGAGTCCTCGCCGGGCAGGGCCTTCACGCGGCTCTCGATGCCGGCCTTCTTGAAAATCTCGTCCTCGGACAGGCCGTTGAGCTCCGAAAGCTCGGCGTTGGTCAGCCGCCCTTGGGGCAGGTAGTGGGCAATGGAATGGATGAACATGGCGGTGCAGGTCTTTGGTTCTTGCTCTCGCGAAAAAAAGCATTTTTCCATAGCCAGGGCCAGCCAGCAGCTCGCGGACGCCGAAAAAAGGCCCTCCGACTGACCGAAACGCCCACAAGGCCGCTGCCGCCTGCCAGCGCCGGACGCCAAAACCCGCTTCCGACTGACAGGCTGTCAGGACTGCCGAGGCGGCGGCATAGCTCTGTCTTTTCAAAAAACAGACTTTTCGTCTTTATTGGTCAAATATTTTATTCTTACGGAATGCCCCGCCAGTCCGAGAACAGCGATTGGCTTGAGAATTTGCGTACAAAAAGATGTTCTTAAACATTTTATCAAATCAGTCTAAAATTTCATGCACTTGATTTTCAATAAATTAAATGGGAAAAGTATAAAAAACGCGAAAAATAAAGAATTATGCTTGCATAAGGATTTGTTGGAATGAGGGGCTTGCCGTATCTTTGCAGCGCAAGGTTCAGGAAAGCGATTCCAGACCCGATGACAGGAGATGACCAAATGTCCGAATCGAACCGCTGGCACGCAAATTGGACTTCTGAAGCAAGAAACATTTTCCCCCTTTTCACAAACCATAAAAATCTTCATCACCATGGATCTTTTCAAAAACGTCATCTACGCAGGAGTAGGCCTGGCTTCAATGGCCGCCGAAAAAGTTCAAGCCACCGTCAACGACCTGGTCGAAAAAGGCAAAATCTCTGACGACGAAGGCAAGAAAATCGTGGACGAGTTCTTCGAAACCACCGACGACAAGAAAGAAGAAATCGAAAGCAAGTTCAAAACCGCCTTCGACAGCTTCGCCAAAAAATTCGAGTTCGCCAAGAAATCCGAGCTGAAAGAGCTGGAAACCCGCATCGAAGAACTGGAAGCCGAACTGGCCCGCATGAAAGAAGGCGAAGGCGACAGCAAGAAAGTCACCACCAAGAAAGTCAAGAAAGCCGAAGACGAAGCTCCCGCCCAAGAAAGCCACTAAGCGAAAGCCTCCGGCCCATAGCCACCCCAGCGGCGGCCTCCCCACCCAGCGTGGAGAGGCCGCTGTATTTTTTTGCGGAAAACCGCGGGCACTTCGACCCGAAAGCCCTAAATTGCGCGGCCGAAACTCCCCCACCCCTCCATGCTCGACACCGTCACAGCCCGACACGCCCCCATCCAGATCCTGGCCATCAACCCTGGGTCCACCTCCACGAAGATCGCCGTTTACGAGAACTCCTCCCCGCTCTTCATCAAGAACATCCGGCACAAGGCCGAAGAGCTCAAGGAGTTTCCGCGCATCGCCGACCAGCACGCCTTCCGCAAGGCCATCATCGCCCAGGAGCTGCGCAACGCCGAGATCGACCTCGGGCGCATCCGGGCCATCGTCGGGCGCGGAGGCCTGGTCAAGCCCATCGCGTCAGGGGTTTACCGGGTCAACCAGCGCCTGCTCAAGGACTTGGCCGACCCCGTCCTGGGCGAGCACGCCAGCAACCTGGGCGGCATGATCGCGCACGAGCTGGCCCTGGAGCTGCCCGACGCCCAAGCCTACATCGCCGACCCCGTCGTGGTGGACGAGCTGGACGACCTGGCCCGCGTCTCGGGGCATCCTGCCTTCCGGCGCAAGTCCGTCTTCCACGCGCTCAACCAGAAGGCCGTCGCCCGCACCTACGCCAAATCGGTCATGCGCGAATACGAGGCCATGAACCTGATCGTGGCCCACCTGGGCGGAGGCATCACCGTGGGCGCCCACCGCCGCGGCCTGGTCGTGGACGTCAACCAGGGCCTGGACGGCGAAGGGCCTTTCTCGCCCGAGCGCAGCGGCACGCTGCCCGTGGGCGACCTGGTGCGGCTCTGTTTCAGCGGCGAATACACCCGCGAGAAGGTGCTCAAGATGATAGTGGGCGAAGGCGGGCTGGTGGCCTACCTCGGCACCAACGACGCGCAGGAGGTCGAGCGCAAGGCCCTGGACGGCGACAGGGAGGCCCGCTTTTTCTTCGACGCGATGGCCTACCAGGTGGCCAAGGAAATCGGCGCGATGTGGACCGTGCTCAAGGGCGAGGTGGATGCCGTGCTCGTCACGGGAGGCATGGCCAACAGCCGCTACTTCGTCAACCAGATCATCGAGCGGGTCCACAAGATAGCGCCCGTCCACGTCTATCCGGGCGAGGACGAGATGCGCGCCCTGGCCATGAACGGCCTGATGGTCGTCCGGGGCGAGGTCCAGGCCAAGGAGTACGACGCCTGACTCCAAGTTGCGTTCATGGGTGATACCGAGTCGCGTTCAAAGGAGATGGATTGCCTTGAAGACTCGCCCAACCCCGAAGGGGTGTAATGATTGTAGAAAGCGGAGCCAGGCCAAAGAAGAAAACCCCGAAGGGGTGACATTATCCTCATGGGGAGCATGGGCCAGAAGATGCCACCCCCTTGGGGTTTGGCTCCAACCCACGCGCGGCAGGCTACAACAATTCCATCCCTTCGCGATTCGCCTGGAATCTCCCAAATTTCGCAGGATGCTTACGATTTGTACTTAAGTAAGCGATTGGATTTAATTTATAATATTATCTTTGCGGCACTATGGGACGAGTGAACACACCAACATTGGATGACGCCCAAAAGG
>JAIFMG010000034.1 GCA_020048645.1 Bacteroidota bacterium
GGTATTTCGCCCTTTCAGGGCTTTTTCGGTCGATGGTTGGCGGTTCAATGGGCTTCACCCATTGCTATGGTATTTCGCCCTTGCAGGGCTTTTGCGGTCGATGGTTGGCGGTTCAATGGGCTTCACCCATTGCTATGGTATTTCGCCCTTTCAGGGCTTTTGCGGTCGATGGTTCGCGGCGTTTTCAGGGGCGTAGCCCTGGCATCTTCGCAGCAACTTGGCCTTTGGACGGAAAATCGAACAAAAGACAATTTTGTTCGATTTGTTTTTCTGGTGGAAAAATGCTAACTTGTGCCAAGCCACCGGGCCGCGGCATCGAGCCAGCGGCTGGCGTCGGCCAAGGGCCGGACTGACTGGAAACCAACGCAAAGCATCAACCATGAAACTTCAGGACAACGCGATTTTGATCACCGGGGGCACCTCCGGTATCGGTTTGGAAATGGCCCGGCGGCTGAAGGCCCTGGGCAACGAGGTCATCATCGTGGGCCGCTCCTCGGAGCGGCTCGACGAGTTGGCGCGCCAGCACCAGTTCAAGGCCTTGGCGGCGGACCTGGCGGAGCCGGGAGCCGTGGCGCGCCTGGCCGAGCAGGTCGAGCGGCAGTTTCCCGAGATCAACGTGCTGATCAACTGCGCCGGGGTGCAGTACAACCACTACGAGAGCCGCTTTGGCGACAAGCCCGAGCGCGTGGCCGAGGTGGCCCATGAGATAACGGTGAACCTGACGGCGCCCATCGAGTTGACCTTCAGGATTTTCCACCTGCTCTCGCGCAAGACGGGCGAGTCGGCCGTGGTCAACGTCAGCTCGGGGCTGGCGCTTTCGCCGAAAAAGTCGGCGCCGGTCTATTGCGCGACCAAGGCGGGCCTGCACAATTTCAGCAAGGCCCTGCGCTTCCAGTACGAGGGCAGCCGCGTGAAGGTGTTCGAGCTGTTGCCGCCGATGGTGGACACGCCCATGTCGGCCGGCAAGAAGGAGCCCATGATGACGGTGGGCGAAGTGGTGGACGAGTTCCTGGAAGGATTCGAGAAAGACAACTTCGAGATCAAGGTGGGCCGGGTCAAGCTGCTCGACACGGCGCAGCGCATCGCCCCGCGGGCCACGGACAAGATGATGAAGGACCGCTGATCAGGAGGCGTTCGGGTTGCCAGGAGCCGCCTGCGCGGGCGGGCTTTCGGGCAGGGGCTTGCGGTTCTTCAGGGCCTTGAAGATCTCGCAGCCCACCCAGGCGTCGGTGGCGGCGTAGAGCTGCTGGGCGTGCGAAAGGCGGATGCCCTCCCAGTTGGAAAGCTGCTTGGCCTTGGAAATCCTGAAATTCAGGACGATGCCGGCGAGCTTGCGCAGGCTGAAATCCTCGATGCCCAGGGTCTTGGCCGACTTTTGCAGCTCCTCGAAGTTGGAGGGCACGAACTTGCGGAGCTTCTGAAGCATCTTGATGTCGTCGGCGATGGCCACGCCGGCCTTGACGATGCTGGGGCTTTCGAGCAGCTCCACCACGGGCTCGGGCAGGCCGATGCGGTTGAGGCGGAACAGGAAGGCCTGCTCGTCGGTGGCCAGTTGGAGCAGGGCCACCTGGTGGGACCTGCCCTTGCGGAAGTTCGGCTTGGTCTCGGTATCGAACCCGAGGATTTTCTGCGCTTTGAGGTATTCCACCGCCGGGGCCACTAGCTCCGGCTTGTCGATCAGGTGTATCGTTCCGCCAAAGGCCCTCAGGGGCAGGTGCTTGAGGTCATCCTTGGAAATGTAGTGCTGTAATATTTTCATGCGATACGATTAAGCCCCGTGATAATCCAAAAGTAAGAAAAAGGAGGGAGGCGAGCAAGTTTTTCAGTCGCGGGCCAGTTCGTCGCCGTAGAGCAGCTTGTGGAACTCGGCCATCGCGGCCAGGCAGCGCGGGCCCCAGAGCTGCTCGAAGTTGACCCGGCAATGGGCCAGGGCCTCCAGGCTGGCCTCGTCGTTGCCCAGGCTGTAGGTGAAGACCAAGTCCTTGGTGTCCTGGTAGATGTCGGCCACGCATTCCGAGACGCTGAGCTCCTGCGGGTCGTCGCCTTGCAGGGCCAGGCTTTCCTCGACGCGCAGGAAGCTGTCCAGCTCGCCGAGCTTTTCGGACAGCGATTCGCGCACCTGCTCCCATTCGTACTCCTCCACGAAGCGCTCGAGCGGGAAGTCCGACAGCGGCTCGTGCCGGGGCAGCAGGCTGGCCTTGAGGTAGAGCAGGGCCATGATCTTCTGGAAACGCCCGACCATGTCCACGCGCTTGTAGCCCGAAAGGCTTTCGGCGAAGGCGTTGTATTCCTTGGCGACGGTGATGAACTCCACCACTTCCTTCGAATAGACGAAATTGACTTCCATGGTTTTTGGGGCAAAGCTAAACAAAAGCGCTCATTCGCGCGACGAATTTTTGGGCAGCCTTTCGGGGCCGCTCCAGCGGTAGAGGCCCGGGCTTTCCTCGACGAGCATGTTCTGCTCGAGCAGCCAGCGGGCCAGGGCGCCCGCCTTGGCCTCGGTCATGTCGAGGTCCTGGGCCAGCTTGTGCAGCGGCACGGGGGCCTGGCGGGCCATGCCTTGCACCTGCTCTTTGGCGTCGTTGAGCTCTTTGGTGCTCAGGTTCAGCTCGTTGCGTCGGCGGCAGACGTCGCAGTTGCCGCAGCGGCGGGTGTCGGTTTCGCCGAAGTAGGCCAGGAGCTGCTGGCTGCGGCATACGCCGAAGTTCTCGGCGTAGGAGAGGACGGCGGCGATCTTCTGGGCCATGCGCTCGCGGCGGTCCTCGTAGTTGGCCTTGTTGATGCGGATGGACTTCTCGTCGAGGCGCTCGGTGGCGAAGACGACCTGCGGGGTCTTCTTCTCGGGGATGTAGTCCATGACCTTGAGCTGGCGCATCCGCTTGAGGTAGCGCTGGATGGTGTCGCGGTCGGTCTTGGCCGTGCGGGCCAGGCTGTCCTCGTCGATGTTGACGTAGTCGGCGAAAAGGCCGGTGTAGCTGCGCAGGAGCAGCTTGACGAAAGCGTCGAAGGCGGCGTTCTCGACCTGCATCTTGTAGAGGTCGTCGCGGCTGACCAGGAACTTGACCCGCGACGAGAGGTTGAGCTCGTCGGTCAGCACGATGTAGCCCTCGGCCTCCAGCAGCTTGAGGCTGCTGTGTATGACGGTGAAGCTCAGCTTGTAGCGCTCGGCGAAATCGACCAGGCGGAAGTCCCTGGCGGTGTCCTTGCCGGCGCCGGTGGGGATCTGGTAGTAGTTGCCGAGCGACTGGTAGATCCGCTTGACGACCTCGCGCTCGGGGAAGCTGTCGCGCAGGCCGCGCTCGAGTTTCTGTCGGTCGGTGGCGTTGTAGAGCAGGATGGCGTAGGCGGTCTTCTCGTCGCGCCCGGCCCGCCCGGCCTCCTGGAAGTAGGCCTCCAGCGAGTCGGGCAGGTCCATGTGGGCCACGAACCGGACGTCGGGCTTGTCGATGCCCATGCCGAAGGCGTTGGTGGAGACAATGACCCGGCAATGCCCGCGCTTCCAGTTCTCCTGCTTGTAGTCCTTGGTCTGGGGCGGCAGTCCGGCGTGGTAGAAGTCGGCCGAGACGCCGTTCTGGTTGAGGAAGTCCGAGATTTCGCGGGTGCGCTTCCGGTTGCGGACATAGACGACTCCGGTTCCCTTCTCGCGCTGGGTGATGCGCAGCAGGTAGGCGAACTTGTCCTCGACGTGCCGGACGATGTAGATGAGGTTGCGGCGCTCGAAACTCTTCTGGAAGACGTTCGGGACCTTGAAGCGCAGCTTGTCCTGGATGTCCACGACCACGCCGGGGGTCGCGGTGGCGGTCAGGGCCAGCACGGGCACCTCGGGCAGGAGCTCGCGCAGCTCGGCTATCAGCAGGTAGGAGGGGCGGAAGTCGTATCCCCATTGCGAGATGCAGTGGGCCTCGTCGATGGCCAGGAGGTTGACCTTCATGTTCTTGACCCTTTCGCGGAAGATGTCGGTGCGCAGCCTTTCGGGCGAAAGGTAGAGGAACTTGAAGTCGCCGAAGACGCAGTTGTCGAGGGCGATGTCGATCTCGCGGGCGCTCATGCCCGAGAAGATGGCCACGGCCTTGATGCCTTTCTGCTTGAGGTTCGCGACCTGGTCCTTCATCAGGGCGATCAGGGGCGTAACCACCAGGCAGATGCCCGGCAGGGCCATGGCGGGCACCTGGAAGATGATGGATTTTCCGCCGCCTGTGGGCAGCAGGCCCAGGGTGTCCTTGCGGTCGAGGGCCACCGAGCGGATGATGTCCTCCTGCAAGGGCCTGAAGTCGGGGTAGCCCCAGTGCTGCTTGAGCACGGCCTTGAAATTGGGCAGTTCCATCGTCATGCGAGGCTGGGCGTTGGGTTTTGGGCCGTTGTGCTATTGCAGGAGGTTGAGGACCTGCGCGGGGTCGATGCCGAGCTTCGAGGCCACCCACTCGATGTGGTAGCGCTCGGGCAGGCTGGTCTTGCCGTCTTTCTTGGCCAGCACGGCCATGTCCACCATCAGGGAGACGATGTGGTCGTCCTTCCCGACCAAGGGCGTGAGGTCCAGGTCTTTGCGGGGCGGGCCGTCGAGGTCGAGGCGCAGGCTGGTCTTGTCGAGCTCGTCGAGGGGGCAGAGGTTGATTATCTGCTCGAGGTACTGCCGCTCGGTGGGGTGGCTCTGGAGGTCGATCTTCATGAGCTCGATCAGCACCTCGATCTTGAGCTTTTCGAGGCGCGCGGCCTCGGGGTCGAGCGGCGCCGCGGCCTCGCCGGGCTCGCTTTCGCCCTTGCCGGCCTCATCGAGGGGGGCGAGGAAAGGCAGGTCGGTTTCCGAGGCGCGTTCGGGGAAGCGGATGGTGGTCGGGCCCGGCAGGGTGTCGAGGTCGAGCTTGTGGAACGCGTCCTGCTGGTGGACCTTCAGGACGAACTCGCCGATCTTTCGGGTCTCGTAGGCGCTCCAGTAGGCGAAGGCGGCCGCGCCGAGCACGGGCACGAAGCGGCAGACCATCGAGCGGCCGATGCGCAGGATCAGGCGGGCGGCAATGGCCAGGGCCACCTGCTCGTTGACCTTGTCGGAATCCAGCCGCAAGGCCTGTTCGCTGAGGGCCAGCGGTTGCTTTCGGCCCAGGCCTTCGCCCAGCGAAAGGAGGTAGAGCACGGCCATGCGGTTCGGGTCGATGCCCTGGCCCCCGCGCAGGTGGAAGTGCAGGTCGTGGATCAGGTGGAACTGGTTGCGCAGCACCAAGACCAGCTCGGCCGTGGTGGTGAGGAAGCCCAGGACGGGCGTGGCCGAGAAGAAGGAGACCACGCCCGAAATGGCGGCGTTCTTGCGGGCCACCTGCTGGATCAGGGGCTGGGCCTGGCCCGCGGAGGGCTTGAGGCCGGAGCGCGAGTTCTCGAGGGCCCGCTGGGCGGAGACGTTCTCGACCAGGTTGACGATCTGCTGGGCCAGTTGGCCTTGGCGGGCTTGTAGCGGATGCTGGGGCAGGTTGGGCTGCATGGGGGAATC
>JAIFMG010000036.1 GCA_020048645.1 Bacteroidota bacterium
GCCATAGTTGTGAATTTATGTTGAAGCCCCTAAATTAATAAAAAATCCAATTGTCCAAATTGGATTGCAATATATCTTCATTTGGTATTACCGACGAACGACTATTGTAGAGGCCCCAACTGCACATTTTGGCAACGAAGGTTTTCGAGCTTTCACCCAAAAAGCGATCCGGGGGCCCTCCGGAGGGCTTCCTCGGGGGTGTTTTTTTTCCATTTGAGGGAAGCCCCGCGAGGCGATGGGCAGCCTTGGCCAAGCAGGTCCGGCGTCCTCGTACCAAGTCGCGTTCAAAGGTGATGGATTGCCTTGAAGCCTCGCCCAACCCCGAAGTGGTGAAATGATAAGCGGACCCCGGCCAAAGGAGAGAACCCCGAAGGGGTGAAATGATTGTAGAAGTCGGATCCAGGCCACAGAAGAGAACCCCGAAGGGGTGAAATGATTGTAGAAGTCGGATCCGGCCACAGGAGAGAACCCCGAAGGGGTGAAATGATTGTAGAAGTCGGATCCGGGCCACAGAAGAGAACCCCGAAGGGGTGAAATGATTGTAGAAGTCGGATCCCGGCCACAGGCGAGAACCCCGAAGGGGTGAAATTATCCTCATCTGTAGGATGGGCCGGACAATGCCATCCCTTCGGGATTCGCCAAATCCGTGTCACCAGCGTGCATTTCGACCCAAATCATGCTCGACGCTGGCGATTTGCATATCCTACCATCGAACGCGACTGGGTATCAGTCCCAGGCGAAGACCTTGAGGTCGTCGTAGAGCACCACGCGGCCGCCGTCGTTGAGCAGGTGGAAGTGGAGCGAGTCGCGGAAGCTGGAGTCGAGGGCCAGCTCGAAGGCGACGCGGTCGAAGCCGTCGCGGTGGCCGACGACCTGGCCGCCCGAGAGCGGCTGGCCGCCCGCGGCGGGCGCGAGGACGATGCGGCCCCAAGGCTCGCCCTGGACCATGAGCTCGACGCGGAGCTTCAGGCCGGGGTGGACGGGCATGGAGAAGCCGAGGCAGCGGGGCGAGTCGGCGTCGGAGCGCAGGGCGAAGCGGCCGGAGCTGGCGGCCTCGTCGGTGGCGGTGTGCCCGGCCTCGAAGACGACCTGGCCCATGAGGTCAACTGGGCGGCCATCGACCAGGGTCTCGGCGTCGCAGTGCACGCGCAGGAAGGAGTCGGGGGGGAAGGACAGTTGGTCGGCCGGCAGGGTCGCCTGGATGCCCAGCTTGGCGGCGTCGTAGTCGGGCGCCTCCACGAGGTGGTAGAAGCGCGCCGAGGGCCGGGCGCGGAAGAAGGAGTCGAAAAAGGCGGCGCGGGTCATGGAGTCCCAGTGGATGGCGCCGTAGTGGTACTTGATGACGTTGAAGAGCCCGGACGCCCCGAGCAGGCCGTAGGCCACGCCCAGCGCCAGCCGCGGGCGGAGGCGCAGGCGGCCGATGGCCTCGAGGCCCGCCGCCAGGGGGAAGGCCAGCAGCGGGAACACGTCGATCATGGGCCGGCTGGCCAAGCCGCCGCCGAACCACCAGGTCCACCACGATGAGAACAGATAGACGCTCAGGGCCACGACCAGCAGCGGTCCCAAGAAGAGCGCCCTGCGCCGCCGCCAAAGCGGAACGAAGCCCGCCAGCGCGAACAGCAGCACCGGGTTGTAGAGGAGCCAGCCCTTGCGGAAGCTGAAAAGGAACTCGACCCACCGCGGCTGGAGCAGGAAGAAGCCCTCGTCGCCGTAGGAATAGAAAAAGAAGTGCCCGGTGATCATCTTCCAGTAGAGCATTTGCGGCCATTGCACCACGAAGGCCACCAGCACGGCAGCGGCCAGCTTGGGCGATTGCCTGGCCCAGAGCCATAGCCTCGCCCGCGCCGAGGGCCAGTCGGCCACGCCCATGAGCGCCAGGGCCAGGACCAGCAGCCCGTTGGTGGGCCGGACCAGGAAGGCCAGGCCGACGACCAGGCCCAGGGCCGTCGCGGTGGACCACCGGGGCTGCTCGTGGAAGCGGAAGCCCAGCTCGAGGGCCAGCGACAGCAGGAAGAAGCCGTAAACGTGCGGCATGGGCGCCTCCGCCGTCGCGTAGTGCAGCATGTTGGTCAGCAGCGCGAAGGTCAGCAGCGCCAAGGCCACCGCGCCCGGCCCGAAAAACCTCCGCAGGGCCGCCCGCAGCGCCAGCAGCCCCAGCAGCAGGTAGAAGGCCGTGGCCAGGACCAGCGCCATGCGGTACGGCAGGCTGTAGCCGTTGGGAGCGTGGCCCAACGGCTCGCTCAGGGCGTGGGCGATGGTGAAAAACGGGAAGTAGAGGACGGCCATGCCCGAAGTGGTCTTGATCACGACCTTGCCATTGTCGAGCCAGGTGCCCCAGATGCGCACCTCCGGGCTGCTGGCGTTGGCCTGGTCGGCGTAGCGCAGGCTGAGGTCGCCGTAGATGAAGGTCGCCGGCAGGTAGCCGTAGTACGACACCACGTCGTGGTTGATCACGCGGTCCGGTCCGCGCCAGACCACCAGGTTGAAATCCACGTACAAGACCACGAAGACCACCAGCGCGATGGCCCACCGGTCAGCCCCCAGGCGGGAAAAGAGGCGGCGGGGGCCGGGTTTGTCGTTCGTATCCATGAGGTCGGGCTTTTGAGGGTTAGCGGGCGGGCCGAGGCAGTTGGGAAGGCCGGGCAAGCGCGTCCGGCTACAAGGGCAAAAGTACAAGGAATAAGGCAAAGCCTCCGCCTCCGGTCCGTTTGGGCCGAAGGCGGACCGTTGAAGCGGTGAGCCAGAAGGCCGCGGCGGCCGACAATCTTGGGCCAAGCTCCGGATTCCCAACCGGAGGCGGGGCAAGCGCATGGCATCACAAGATACTGCCAACCAAGGCTTTGCGCTTGCGGAAGCCAGGCCGCCAAGGCCCGCGCCGCGCTCCCGGCGCGGGCGGCGGAAAGCGCCAGCCCGAGGGCCGAAGGCTTGGGATGATGGGAGCTTGTGGGCCCATTAGCGAAAATGTTTGCTATCTTTGCCCGCTCAAAGTGTCAGGACATTTCAATGGATGAACAGAAAAAACAGCGCTGGATCGACCGCATGAGGTTCAAGTACAGGTTGATCGTTTACAACGACTCGACCTTTCAGGACGTGGGAACCTACAACCTCTCGCGGATGAACCTTTTCGCGCTTTTCGCCTTGGGGCTGATGCTGATGTTCGGGCTGTCGTTCGTGCTGCTGGCCTACACGCCCCTGAACCGCATCCTGCCTTATTCGAGCGACGAGGACACCAAGCGCGAGATCGTGCAGACGGCCCTGCGGCTCGATTCGCTGGAGTACGCCATGCAGGTGCAGGAGCTCTACTACCGCAACCTCCGCAACGTGATCGAGGGCAAGCCCATCGAGGACCTTACGGCGGCCCGCGACACGACGGTCCGCTACGACGACATCGCCTTCACGCTCTCGCCGGCCGACTCGCTGCTTCGCCTCCAGGTCGAGACCGAGGAGCAGTACAACCTCACGAACGTGAACACCAACCAGGACAAGAAGGACTTCAGCAGCCTGCACTTTTTCCCGCCGCTGAACAAGGGCCTGGTGGTCAACAGCTTCAACGCGCATGAGCAGCATTTCGGGGTGGACATCGTGGCGGAGGCCAACGAGGGCATCATGGCGGTGCTCGACGGCACGGTCATCTCGGCCACCTGGACCCTCTCGACGGGCTACGTCATCTCGGTGCAGCACGAGCACGACCTGATCTCGGCGTACAAGCACAACTCGGCCCTGCTCAAGAAGGTGGGCGACAACGTGCGCTCGGGCGAGGTCATCGCCATCATCGGCAACACCGGCGAGCTGACCACGGGCCCGCACCTGCATTTCGAGCTGTGGCACAAGGGCGTGCCGCTCGACCCAGAGAATTACATCATCTTCTAACCCCAAAGCCTGATCCTTTGGAACAAGCAAACCGTCTCCCGACCCGCAGCCTGGCCATCCTGGGCTCGACTGGCTCCATCGGCACGCAAGCCCTGGAAGTAGTGGCCGCCAACCCGGAGCTCTTCAGCGTGGAGCTGCTCACGGCCAACCGCAACGCCGACCTGCTGGTCGAACAGGCGCGCCGGTTCCGCCCCAACATGGTGGTCATTGGCGAGAAATCGCTCTACCACAAGGTACACCAGGCCTTGGATCCCCTGGACATCAAGGTGTTCGCCGGGGCCGAGTCCATCGCCGAGGCCGCCAGCCTGCCGGGCATCGACCTGGTGCTGACGGCCATGGTGGGCTTCGCGGGCCTGCTGCCGACCATCCGGGCCATCGAGGCGGGCAAGCACATCGCCCTGGCCAACAAGGAGACCCTGGTGGTGGCGGGCCAGATCATCACCCGCCTGGCGGCCCGGCACGAGGTGGCCCTGCTGCCGGTCGATTCGGAGCACTCGGCCATTTTCCAGTGCCTGGTGGGCGAGCCTTCGCCCATCGAGAAGATCTTCCTGACGGCCTCCGGGGGGCCCTTCCGCGGCAAGGACCGCGCCTTCCTCGAAAACGCCACCAAGGAGCAGGCCCTGCGCCACCCCAACTGGAGCATGGGCGCCAAGATCACCATCGACTCGGCCACCCTGATGAACAAGGGCCTGGAGGCCATCGAGGCCAAGTGGCTGTTCGACCTGCGGCCCGAGCAGATCGAGGTGGTCGTGCATCCGCAGTCCATCCTGCACTCGGCCGTGCAGTTCGCCGACGGCTCCATCAAGGCGCAGATGGGCCTGCCCGACATGCGCCTGCCCATCCAGTACGCCCTGGGCTTCCCGCACCGCCTGCCGTCCGCCTTCGCCCGCTTCGACTTCATGGCCTACCCGAGCCTGACTTTCGAGGCGCCCGACCGCGGCAACTTCCCCAACCTGGGCCTCTGCTTCGAGGCCATGTCCATGGGCGGCAACGCTCCCTGCGTGCTCAACGCCGCCAACGAGGTGGCCGTCGAGGCCTTCCTGGCCGACCGCGTCGGCTTCGCGCGCATGTCGCGCGTGGTCGAGCAGACCCTCGGCCAGGCCCAGCACCTGGCCGAGCCCAGCCTCGACGACCTGCTGGCCAGCGACGAGCAGGCCCGCGCCATCGCCCGCTCGCTCATCTGAGGCGCGGCCGCGGGGGCCTGGCCTTCCGCCCCCCGTTTCCATCCTTCCTAAACCCACGAAAAAGCCATTTTCCTCCCCATGGAAATACTCATCAAAACTGGCCAGCTCCTGCTCAGCCTCTCCATCCTGATCGTGCTGCACGAGCTGGGCCACTTCGCCTTCGCGAAGCTGTTCAAGGCCCGCGTCGAGAAGTTCTACCTCTTCTTCGACCCCTGGTTCTCGCTCTTCAAGTTCAAGAAGGGCGAGACCGAGTACGGCATCGGCTGGCTGCCGCTGGGCGGCTACGTGAAGATTTCGGGCATGATCGACGAGTCCATGGACAAGGAGCAGCTCAAGGAGCCGCCGCAGCCCTACGAGTTCCGCTCGAAGCCGGCATGGCAGCGGCTGCTGATCATGGTCGGCGGCGTGCTGGTCAACTTCCTGCTGGCCATCGCCATCTACATCATGGTGCTGTTCGTCTGGGGCGAGGAGTACCTGCCCGTGCGCAACGCCAGCTACGGCGTGGTCTGCGACTCGACGGCCATGTCGATGGGCCTGCGCGACGGCGACAAGCTGCTGGAGGTGGACGGCCAGCCCGTGGACGACTTCTCGGACTTCAAGCGGAAGGTCCTGCTCGATGAGACCCAGACCATCCGCGTGGAGCGCGAGGGCCGGACGGTGGACATCGCGGTGGACCAGTCGGACGTGGCGGCCATCATCCGCAGCGAGAGCTACTTCGTGAACCCGGCCTTCCCCTTCGTGGTGGACGAGTTCGCCGAGGAATCGCCCGCGCGTGCGGCCGGCCTCTCGCCCGGCGACCAGATCGTGGGCATCGACGGCGATACGCTGCTCTATTTCGCGGCCATCAGCAAGGCCCTCGAGAACCGGGCCGGGCAGGAGGTAACGCTGGCCGTCTTGCGCGACGGGCAGCCCATGGACATCAAGGTCAAGCTGACCGAACAGGGCAAGCTGGGCGTCTATGCCCGCGCCCCGGCCCAGTTCCTGGAGATGGAGCAGCTCGAGTACTCGCTGGGCGAGGCCATCCCGGCCGGCGTCGGCAAGGGCTACACCGAGGTCAAGGACTACCTCAAGCAGCTCAAGCTCCTGTTCCAGCCCGAGACTGAGGCCTACAAGTCCGTGGGCGGCTTCATCGCCATCGGCAGCATCTTCCCCGACACCTGGGACTGGTACGTCTTCTGGAAGATGACCGCGCTGCTCTCGATCATGCTGGCCGTGGTCAACATCCTGCCCATCCCGGCCCTCGACGGCGGCCATGTGCTCTTCCTGCTCTTCGAGATGGTCAGCGGGCGCAAGCCGAGCGACAAGTTCCTGGAGTACGCCCAGCTCACGGGCATGGTCATCCTGCTCACGCTGCTGATCTACGCCAACGGCAACGACATCGTCAAACTTTTCGACTGATCCTTGCGTTCTGGCCTTGCTTTCCGACTCTGATTTGAAACACCAACCTTCGCTCAATCCCACCACACCATGACCCAAGCCTTCGTAATCGGATTCATCGGCCCCTTGCAGGCTTTCATCGTCGTCTTGATGCTGCTGCTGCTCTTCGGCGGCAAGAAGATCCCCGAGATGATGCGCGCCCTCGGTCAAGGCCTGCAAGAGTTTAAGAAAGTCACCCGCGAAAACAACCCCGAGGGCGAGGCCGGAAAAAGCGAGCCCGAACCTCCGACCAAGCCCCTGGACCAGTGACAAACCCCGGCCTCGCGGCAAAAAACCACCAAACCGACACGCCATGAGAAAAGCCTGGTTGCTGCTGGCGCTCCTGCCCCTGCTCTTGCCCTCGTGCGACACCGACCCCAACGGCATCCTCCAGCCGGGCGTCACCGGATCGGCCAACGAAATCCTGGTCGTGGTCAACGACAACCTCTGGGAGGGAGCCGTGGGCGACAGCCTGCGCGACACCTACATGCAGATGCAACTGGCCCTGCCCGAAGCCGAGCCCATGTTCGGCCTGGTCAGCATGCCCGCCCCTTCCTTCACCAAGATCTTCCAGACCAACCGCAACCTCGTCCGCGTCATGGTCAACCCCGCGCACGAGAACCGCGTCGAGTACAAGAAGAATGTCTGGGCCGCACCGCAGGCCGTCATCGACATCTATGCCGCCGACGCCGCCGCCTGCGCCGAGCTCATCGGCAAGCAGAAGGACAAGCTGCTGGCCTTCATGCTGCAAGCCGAGTGGGACCGGCACATCACCAACGCCCGCAAGTACGAGGCCGTGCCCGTGGGCAAGTTCCTCCGCGAGCACCACGGCGTCTCGCTCTACGCCCCCACCGGTTTCGACCTGGCCCGCACCGAGGACGACTTCGTCTGGATCGACTACGAGACCCCCGAGCTCAGCATGGGCCTGTTCGTCTATCACTACCCCTATGTCGATTTCGAGACCTTCACGCCCAAGTACCTGATAGCCAAGCGCGATTCGTTCCTGCGCCTCTACGTTCCCGGCCCCACCGAGGGCAGCTACATGGCCACCGAGACCCAGGTTCCCTTCTTCGTGGAAGAGCTCAAGCACGACTCCAAGTTCACGGTCGAGACCCGCGGCCTCTGGCGCGTCGAGAACGACTTCATGGGCGGGCCCTTCGTCGGCTTCACCCTGCTCGACGAGGCCCGCAACCGCATCGTGACCGTCGAGGGCTTCGTCTATGCCCCCAACGTCAGCAAGCGCGGCCACCTGCGCCAGCTCGAGGCCATCCTGCACACGGTCACCATCCCCGACGACCGGCCCAGCGACCAGTGACCCGCTGTCCCCGATCCGCCTTCTGGCCCGGAACGCGCCCTTCGCCCTAACCCGCGGGAGGCGCGTTCGGCCTCCCGCCCCGCTTTGGTATCCGCTTTGCGAAAGCTTGACCCAAAACAAACCCCCTACCCATGAGGATCCTCTTTTCTTTGGCGCTGATGCTCCTGGCCCACGCGGCCAACGCCCAGTTCTTCCCCCTGCCGCAAGACGCCCGCGCGGTGGTGGACCTTTGGGAAAACGGCAAGAAGAAGCGCGTCGGCAAGACCGTCGGCGGCCGCGAGCAGGGCCTCTGGTCGTACTGGAACCAGGATGGCACCCTGGCACAGGAAATCCAGTTCCACCAGGGAGTCCCGCATGGCCGGATGACCTACTTCTTCCCCAACGGGCAGAAGGAATCCGAAGGATACTTCCGCTTCGGCCTCCGCCACGGAGCCTTCCGGCAATGGTACAGCGACGGGCGGCTGCGCGAGGTCGGCAGCTACCACTACGAGTACCCCGACAGCCTCTGGACCGCCTGGTACCCCAACGGCCAGAAGCAGAAGGAGGAGCTCTTCTTCACCTGGAAGGACAGCGTCACCCTCGAGTTCATCGCCAAGTTCGAAGGCCAGGCCAACGACTCCGTCCGCCTGCTCAACTACTGGGACGCCGACGGCAAGCCCTTGGTCGAGCAAGGCCAGGGCAAGATGAGCTACTTCTACCCCGGCGGCCAACTGCACCAGGAGGGCCGCTACCGCGACGGCCTCAAAGACGGCAACTGGACCTTCTACTACGAGTCCGGCGCCAAGAAGTCCGAAGGGAAATACGAGGACGGGCGCGAGGTCGGCAACTGGGACGGCTGGTACGAGGACGGACAGCCCCAGAGCCGCTACGACCACGACAACGGCAAGGCCATCTTCTGGTACCAGGACGGCCAGAAGGAGATGGAGGGCGAAATCCGCCGCGGCCAGCGCCACGGCCTCTGGCACTTCTGGTACGCCGGCGGCCAAGAAAAGGGAACCGGGATGTTCGCCGACGGCCGCAAAGAAGGCGCCTGGGAGTTCTTCTACCCCGAGGGGACCCCGAGATACTCCGGCACCTACCTCCGCGACACCGTCCACGGCGAGTTCACCACCTGGTTCCCCGGCGACCAGCTCGAAAGCCGGATGCACTTCGACATGGGCCAGAAGCACGGCCGAGCCCAGTGGTGGCTCCCTACGGGCCAGATCGACATCGAGGGCGAGTTCGACCACGACGTCCAGCACGGCCTCTGGACCTACTGGCGCACCGACGGCCAGAAGGGCAACGAAGGCCATTACCAGAACGGGCAGATGCACGGCCAGTGGACCTGGTGGTACGGCAACGGAACCGTCTGGAAGCAAGGGACCTACGAGAACGGGCACCGGCACGGCCCCTGGGTGGTCAACTACGAGAACGGCCAGGTCTTCCACCAGGGACAGTTCGCCCACGGCCTCGAGGACGGCCCCTGGCTGGCCTTCTACGAGAACGGAGCCCCGCTTCGCGAAGGCAGCTTCGCCTCCGGAAAGATGGACGGCCTCTGGGAGGAATGGCACCCCAACGGCAAGCAGGCCTACGGCATCGAGTACCGCCAGGGCATCAAGCACGGAAAGGCCGTCTATTGGCACGAAAGCGGCCAGCTCCGCCTCAGCGAGAGCTACGCCGAGGGCCTGCTCGACGGCCCCTGGACCTCATTTTCCGAGGTGGGAAGGCCCCTGGTGCAAGGCAACTACAGCCGAGGCGTCCGCCACGGCCAGTGGGCCTACTTCTTCGAGCATGGCCAGCAGATGCGCCTTGAGGTCTATGAAATGGACCGCCCCAACGGCCTCTGGAAACAGTGGGACGAGCAAGGCCGGCTGCTCAAGGAGATGCCCTACAAGGACGGCAAGAAGCACGGCGAGTGGAAAAGCTACCACCCCTCGGGCCGCCTACGAAGCCTGACGACCTTCCGCGAGGGCCTCAAGCACGGCACCTCCGTAAGCTACGACCGCTCGGGCACCGTCCTGCGCCAGGCCGAGTACAAGGACGGGGTCAAGCAGCCCTGAGGCCCGCGCCACACGACAAGGCGCCGCCGCCCAGGCCCCGTTTCGCGGGTCGGGCGGCGGCGCCTGGCTTTTCGGGCGGCAGGGCTAGGCCTCAGAGGTCCATGAAGATCTGGTCCGGGTCGGCCAGGTGCTCGGTCGGGTAGTCCTCCTCGCCCCGCAGCAGCACGCCCTGCTCGCTCTTGAGGCGGAAGGTGCCGTCGTCCTCGGGCAGCAGGCGCACGGCCTTGAAGCCGAAGACGCGCTGGGCCTCGTCCTCATAGACCACTTTGTTGCCCTTGGAGCGCTCTCCCCCGACGCGGACATGCCCGCCGATGACGCCCTTGATGCTGGGCAGCTCGACGCTGACGCTGGCGCCGTTGGTGTCGGTGAACTCGGTGGAAAATGAGTTGCTCTTGAGCGTGGCCACGATGACGTAGAGCTCGTTGCCGTGCAGGCGCTTGGCGAAGGCCTTGGCGTTGGGGTCGATGCGGGCGTCGTGGATGTAGCGGTCCAGGGCCACCACGTCCACGCTGTTCTCGACGACGTTCTTGAACGAGAAGACGACCTTGTCCACGTCCTTGAAGGTGGCGCCGAAGGTGGGCGGCGGGCCGGGGGCGGCTCCCTGCTGGTTGGGCGGGGGCGTGCGGCGCAGGAAGTTCTTGAGCAGCTCGACGCCCACGTTCATGTCGATGCCCAGGCTCTGCTGGTTCTCGATTTCCTTGGCCACGGGGATGTCGCGGCTGATGCTGGGCAGGGGCACGCTGTCGCCTTGCAGGAACAGGTCTTTGATGTGGCCGACGCGCTCGAGGTCGCGGCCGTTCTTGGCCAGCAGTTGCAGCGGCAGGATGTCTTGCTTGGGCAGTGTTACCAGGTTGTAGCCGTAGCCGCGCAGCAGGTCGGCGATGGGATCTTTGCAACGGATCATTTTCGATGTTTTTTTGGGTTGGGTCGAGGGCTTTTCGGTGGGTGGGCTTGGGCGCGCTCAGGCCTTGAAGAGCGTGGGGAACTTTTCGGCGGGCTGGCCGTCGTACTCGATCCGCAGCAGCTTGACGGCCAGGACGGCGTCCTCGAAGGCGTACTCGTAGTTGGGCTCCTGGGCCAGCGACTGGTAGAAGGCCCGGGTGAACTCGATGGCGGCCTCGTCGGGGATGAAGTTGTCCATGCCGATGGCCAGGGGCACGACGCCCTTGAGGGCCTCGCCGTGGGTGCGCGAGTTGCAGGCGTTGACCAGCACCAGCTCCAGGGGCGCGCCGCGGCGGACGGCCAGGGCCACGGCGTCGGCCAGGTGCGCGGGCAGGAGGCTGGCCTCCAGGCGGTTCTGGTCTTCGAGCAGCAGGCCCTTGCTGATGCTGGAGTGGCTGGAAATGTGCAGGATCTGCGGCTTGTGCTCGCGCAGCAGAGGCAGCACCTCCTCGGGCCGCACCGAGCCGCGGGTCTCGAGCGCGAAGGCCGGGTCCTTGTGGAAGGCGTTCTGGATGTGCCGGATTTCAGTCGAAAAGCGCAGCTCGCCCTTGTTCGCGGGGCTGGCGTAGAGGAAGAGCACCTTCTTGGCCGTCGCCTCCTGGGCCGGGCCGTCGTCGCCGTCAGGCTTGGGCGCGTCGAACTCTTCGAGGGCTTCGAGGTTGGGCTTGCGGATGCGCTCCAGCTCGGGCAGCATGCCCAGCATGGCGTGCTGTATGCGGGCCACGGTCCGCTTGCGCTCCTCGTTGCTGGTCAGGCCCATGTCGAAGTCCCTGTTGGCGCCGTTGAGCTGGCCGCTCAGGAGCACGATCTGGTTTCCCAGGTGGTCGTCGGACTTCGCGTAGGCCCGCATCAGTTCCAAGGCCTCGCGGTGGCGCTGGTCGTTGACAAAGTCGGTTACGATTTCTGTTATTCTTCCCATCGCTCATAAAGTTTTCTGGCAAAAGTCGAATTCCGTCCACGGCGGGAGGTTTCGGTTTCGCGTTGGTCTAATTCTTTGGTTTGAAGCCATTTGCAAAAATAAAAACCCGATTGCCCGATTTTGGAAAACCATGCCTTAGTTCTTGCTTTTCAATGCTTTGGATGTTTTTGCCCCGGCATTGGCATCCAAGCTCCAAATATAGCCTTTTTTACGGAATCTTGGAGCGCTGGCGTCCGAACTTGGTTTGCTTCAGCCCACCACAACCCAGGAGGACAGGGCTCGGATGCAAGGGGGCCAGAGGTTATGACTGGACTCAAGTATTTCTTGCCTGACGGAGAGCCGTAGCAGCCATTTGTCTTTTTTTGAGCGTTGGCATTTTGCCGGTCGTGGAGACAATGAAAAACGGTCGGTTACTACATGTTATGATTCTTTGTCAATTTCCTTTTCAATATTTTCAAATTGTTGAATTGTCTCTTCCTTTTGATCAATATCCTTGTTTTCAATATCTTCAATGGCAAAACCATGTTCGTCTATCTCATCTTTTATCGTTTGATAAAAGGAAAGTGAAGTCATTAACTTTTTAAAATTGTTCTTTGACTTCTCTTCATCTTCCATTTTTATTTTTGAAAATATTTTTTCAATCGAATACAAAATAACTTTCAAAAACAATTTATGCTTTTCATCGTCCTTTTCTTCGAATGCTCTCCTTATGTAAAGGTTGATGTTCAATTCTTTGCCTTTGTTTGGATATTTGATTTTCAAATATTTAGACAAAACAACATTTGATAGCGCCAGTGCAGGCATGAAGATGGCAAGTGTAGAACTGGATACGACGATTGAATTCTGATCATCCTCGCCTTCCTTGCCGTAGGTTCTGATCAACAATTCCCACATGTAAAACGAAGACAACATATTGTCATATTTTGTGTTGGCATTGAAAATATCGTCATAAAGCCCTTCGCTATCTTCTTTGCGAGAAATGAAAAAATAATCTTGTTTTGCAATCGCATTGATTGGATTTTGCATATGGAATGCGACGTAGGCAAGGGTCATGATATGGTTAGGAACAATTTGGACTTTTAAATTTTCAATGTTATGCTCTTTCATCCTAAACTCATCTCTGCGCTTTTCGTACCAAACACTTGTATTAAATGACTCGTTTTGTAGTCTTTGTTGAATTTCATGATTGGCCACAAAATCTCTGTCATACAGTGGGTTTTGAGAATTTGTAAATCTTGTAATTTCTAAGTTGAAATCTTCATCACTTGACCGAATCAACCGCAATGTGATTCTTGCGTCTGTATCCATGATTGTCCTATCTCTTTCATTTGCTTTGCTATAAGCCTGATAAACAGAATAAACAGTCTGAGCGCCATTTATAATTTGCAATCCGTTTAGAGTTACTTTCTTTGCATGCAAGCCAACTTCTGGAATAACTTCTGTGATTGCGGTTAATCCATTGTTGAAATACCAAAAAGAACGTGGCTTTTTGATCAATGTTTCGACTATCTTTTTGTTATAGTTGGATTCGTGGATCGGGTTTCTTACATTTTTAAAAAATAAGTTGAATCTATACTTTTCAAATAAATCATAAATTGTTTTTGGTTTCAGGAGAAAAATGTATGCCTTTTCTCTACCTTCAAATTCTAAAAAATCTCTTTTGCTCAAATATGATTTTTTATCGGAGCTGGGTGTTCCATCACGAGAACCATCAAATCTCTCAATAGGCAATTCAATTATCGCTTCTTCTGGATTGTAATTGTATTCAAGCGGATTGTTTGTTTGCAATTGTTTGAATCGAAACTCAATGTAATCACGCCTTATTCGATTGATATCAATGACTTCTAAGGAAACATTAGGCGCAAAGTTTTTATTAAAGCTGCTTACCGCGTCTTCAATCGAATTGTTAAATGTAGCAAGGGTGAAAAAAATGAACTTTACCTTGCCATTCTTTTCTAAGTGTTCGATCAGTTCTTGATATTTCTTGTTGAACTTTTCATTTTCAGTATTCTTTTTGCTCCCACTTAGTATCAATGAAAAATCATTGAGTGCTTTGCCAAATTCATCACTGTCAATGCTGTCCAATTCTTTGTTCTCTGTAAGTTTAACCCATTTTGACTGGACGACATAGAAAATAGTTTGATTCTGACTATCCGTGTTTGAAAAGATGATATCACACGAATAATCCTTGTTCCCGTCAGTAATATAGTTTTTGTATAGCGGTTTTTGTCCATAAAACTCTAAAAACCATATTAGAAAAGCATAGGATTTCCTTTGTTCTGTTCTGTTTTCTTTATGAATCTTGATATTTTCATCATCTCTGTATTTATCTACCAATGAGGCGATTTCACTGTCAACCAAATTGTAAAACTGTTTTATTAACATGATTGCGTATTTGAAGTCAAAAAAATCATTGCTGTTCACAACTCCCAAAACCGCACAAACCCTTCCTCGTTTGGGGTTTGGCCTTGCCAAGGTACGAAATTGATCTTGAAACCGCAAGGGACAGGGCCTCCATGGCGGATCCTTCTGTCCTGCATCGGGATGCGCAGCCTGGCTGGCGACGCCTTTGCTTGAAGCGGCTTGCCTGCCGCGGGGCGGGCAGGCGCTGGCCTAGAAGGCCGCGGCGGCGAGCTGGCGGTCGTCGGGCGCGAGGCGCATGGGGCGCTCCCAGAAGGTGCCCCCGGCTGGGCGGAACCCGTTGGCGGCCAGGGCCTTCTGCGAGGCGATGTTCTCGGGGCTGACGTCGGCCACCAGGCGGTTGGCCGAGCCGATCCACTGGGCCTTCTCGATGGCCAGGGCCACCATCCGGCTGCCGTGCCCCTTGCCCAGGGCCTCCTTGGGACCGATGAGGTAGTCGAGGGCCATGGTGGCCTTGGGCTGGCCGCGCCAGATTTCTTGCGGGGCCATGCGGGTCTCGTAGAGCTGGACGAAGCCGATGGGCAGGCCGTCGAGGCAGGCTAGGTAGTAGTGGGTCCAGTCGGCGTTGGCCAGGTTGTAGGCGATGTCGCCCAGCCACTGCTTGGGGTCGCCGAAGTAGAGGCGCACGTGGGCCTGGTTGAGCCAGAGCCGCAGGAGGCTCATGTCCAGGGGCGAAAGGCTGCGGAGTCGCATGGGTTCGCGGGGGGGGAAGTTGGGTTGGGATGCCGAGGCTCAGAGCTTGCCGCTGTCGGCGAAGCTGAAGAACTGGTTGCGCCCGACGATGATGTGGTCGAGCACCTTGAGGTCGAGGGCCAGCCCTACCTCGACAGCCCTGCTGGTGAGGTCGATGTCGGCCTGGCTGGGCGTGAGCTTGCCGGAGGGGTGGTTGTGGGCCAGGATGATGCCGTTGGCCAGCCGGGTGATGGCATGGCGGAAGACGAGCTTGAGGTCCACGACGGTGGCGGAGGTGCCTCCGCTGCTGATCTGCCTGACCTCGATGACGCGGTTGGCGCGGTTGAGCAGGAGGACGTAGAACTGCTCGACCTCGAGGTCTTGGAGGTGGGGCAGGAGGATCTCGAAGGCGGTCGCGGCGCTGGTAACGGTCGGCAACTGGCGGGCCTCGGCGGCACGGCGGCGGCGGCCCAGCTCGAGGGCGGCGGCGATGGTGATGGCCTTGGCCTCCCCGATGCCTTTGAACTGCTGGAGGTCTTCGATGCTCATGCGGCCGAGCTCGTCGAGGTTGTTGTCCACCTTGCTCATGATGAGCTGGGCCAGCGCTACGGCGGTCATGCCGACGATGCCCGTGCCCAGGAGGATGCCCAGGAGCTCGGAGTTGGTGAGGCTTTCGCGTCCCTTTTCGAGGAGCTTCTCGCGGGGGCGGTCCTGGGCGTCCCACTGCTTGATGCTGAGGCGGCGCTCGGCGGGCGGGCTGTTCTCAGGCATGGCTTCCGCTGGCCAGGTATTGCCGGACGTACTGCTCGACGGCCTGCTCGAGGGGGGTGAAGTCCTTGGCGTAGCCGGCCTCGCGGAGCTTGCGGACATTGGCCTGGGTGTAGTACTGGTACTTGCCGCGGATGTCGGCGGGGGTGTCGATGAAGCTGACGACCCGGGGCAGGCGCATGGCGTCGAAGGTGGCGTGGGCCAGGTCGAGGAAGCTGCGGGCCTGGCCGGTGCCCAGGTTGTAGAGGCCGCTGGCGCGGCGGGTCTCCATGAGGTGGACCAGGACGTCCACGGCGTCCTTGACGTAGATGAAGTCGCGGAGCTGCTGGCCGTCGGCGTAGTCGGGGTGGTGCGAGCGGAAGAGGCGCATCTGCCCGGTCTCGCGGATCTGGCGGAAGGCGTGGAAGACCACGGAGGCCATGCGCCCCTTGTGGAACTCGTTGGGCCCGAAGACGTTGAAGAACTTGATGCCGGCCCAGTAGGGGGGCTGCCCCTCCTGGCGCAAGGCCCACTGGTCGAAGTCGTTCTTGGATTCGCCGTAGGGGTTGAGGGGCCGCAGGCGGAAGGGCGACTCGTGGTCGTCGTCGAAGCCGTGCTCGCCCATGCCGTAGGTGGCGGCCGAGGAGGCGTAGATCAGCGGAATGGCGTATTGGGCGCACTTCTGCCAGACCATCTGGCTGTAGTGGAGGTTGAGGCGGTCGAAGACGGCCTTGTCGAACTCGGTGGTGTCGGTGCGGGCCCCCAGGTGGAAGACCAGTTGCACCTGGCGCTGGTGGGCGTCGAGCCAAGGCCCGAAGCCGTCGCGGTGGACGCGGCCGTGCTGGGCGCTGAGCCGCTTGCCCAGCAGGTTGCCCTCCTTGTCGGCCCGGCTGAAATCGTCCACGGCCACCACGTCGTTGTAGCCCATCTGGTTGAGCCGACTGATGAGGTTGCTGGCGATGAAGCCCGCCGCTCCGGTTACTATGATCATGTCTTTCAGTGCTTTAGGGTGAAATTTCCATCGACTAAATTACGAAAACGATCGGATTTGAGATTTTTTTCTGCCAAGAAGTTTCCATTGTGCCAAATTTTCGCTTTTTTCGCGACCCTTGTAAGCATAGCCCGAAATAAATCGCTAATTTCGCGCTTCCACCAAGAGATGTAAATGACCGACTAAAAACGACTTCCGATGAAAAGGACTTACCAACCATCCAGAAGAAAACGCCGCAACAAGCATGGATTCCGCGAAAGGATGTCCACGGCCAACGGACGGAAAGTTTTGGCACGTCGCCGCAAGAAAGGGCGCAAGAAACTCAGCGTTTCGAGCGAACCCCGCCACAAGCGTTAAGCCCGGCCTCCGCCCGACGGCGCTCTGCTGTTGTGAAACACCCTTGGGGACATGGTCGCCAACGGGTGTTTTTTTTTGCCATTGATTATCTTCGCGGAGTAAAAGACGCGAACGTCCGATTCGGCCCCACGCAAGGGCAGCCCGCGGGCCAGGCGGAAATCCCATCACCCCAAATACGACGAAAATGACTGACGGCAGCACATTGGACATCATCCTGGAGAACACCGACCTCGACGAGCAGCTCAAGCGCATCGGCGACAAGGTCCGCAACCACGAGCGCATCACCCCCGAAGAGGGCGTCCTCCTCTACGAGCAGGCCGACCTGGCCTTCCTCGGAAGTCTGGCCAACCACGTCCGCGAGCGGCTCCACGGCGACAAGACCTTCTTCAACCGCAACTTCCACGTCGAGCCCACCAACATCTGCGTCTATAGCTGCAAGTTCTGCTCGTACTACCGCAAGGAGGGGCAGGAGGGCGTCTGGGAGTTCACCATCGAGGACGTAACCCGCCAGGCCGAGAGCTTCAAGGACAAGGGCGTCACGGAGGTACACATCGTAGGCGGCGTGCATCCCAAGCGCGACCTGCACTACTACGGCCAAATGATCCAGGCCATCAAGCAGGTACTGCCCGACATCCACGTCAAGGCCTTCACCGCCGTGGAGCTCTACTTCATGATCCGCCGCAGCCGCGTGAGCATCGAGGAGGGACTGGCCGCCCTCAAGGCCTACGGCCTCGACTCCATCCCCGGCGGCGGAGCCGAGATCTTCGACCCCGTCGTCCGCAAGCAGATCTGCCACGAGAAATCGGACGCCCGCCAGTGGCTGCACATCCACGAGACCGCCCACCAGCTCGGCATCCCCTCCAACGCCACCATGCTCTACGGCCACGTCGAGACCTACGCCCACCGCATCGACCACATGGACACCCTCCGCAAGCTCCAAGACCGCACCGGAATGTTCAACACCTTCATCCCCCTGAAGTTCCGCAAGGCCAACAACGAGATGGAGCACGTCGGCGAGGTCAACACCCTCGAGGACCTGCGCAACTATGCCGTGGCCCGCGTCTTCCTCGACAACTTCCCCCACCTCAAGGCCTACTGGCCCATGATCGGCAAGCAGACCACCCAGGTATCCCTCTCCTTCGGCGTGGACGACATCGACGGCACCATCGACGATACCACCAAGATCTACTCCATGGCCGGCGTCGAGGACCAGCAGCCCACCCTCAACACCGAGCAGCTCGTCAAGCTCATCAAGGACGTAGGCCGCCAGCCCATCGAACGCGACACCCTCTACAACACGCTCCGCGCATACTGAGGCGCGGCGCGGCGTGTGCGCCTTGACGCGTGACGCGCGCCGCGTGACGCGCGCCGCGTGACGCGCGCCGCGTGACGTGCGCCGCGTGTAGAGACGCGATTAATCGCGTCTCTACACGCGGC
>JAIFMG010000202.1 GCA_020048645.1 Bacteroidota bacterium
CTTTTGGGCGTCATCCAATGTTGGTGTGTTCACTCGTCCCATAGTGCCGCAAAGATAATATTATAAATTAAATCCAATCGCTTACTTACAAATTCATGGTTTATCATAAGGCAATAAGGTTATTTTGACTTGGCCAATTGATTTTCTACTAAGGTTTTACCCAGTGATAAGGTCCTATACCCGCCACGTTCAAAGGTGATGGATTGCCTTGAAGCCTCGCCCAACCCCGAAGGGGTGGAATGATAAGCGGATCCAGGACAAAGCAGTGAACCCCGAAGGGGTGGAATTACCCTCATCGGGAGGATGGGCCAGAGAATGCCACCTCTTCGGGATTCGTCCGGAATCGCCTGCGCCGCTCGCGAACAGGGCACTCCGCCGCGGCAGGCGGCAAGCATTCTTCAGCCGGCAGCCCAATCGCAAAGACGCGGAAAGTGGCGGCCATTCAAGGCCAGTGCCCCTACCCCACCGCCCAGCCCGCTCAGTGCAGGGTGAACCGCTTGGGGCCGTGCGTGCTCTTGTGGACGTAGCCCAGGATGGCCTTGTCGAACTCGGCCTGGGCCGAGATGGAGAAGTGGACCTTCATGGGCAGGTAGTACATCACCGGGCGCAGCTCGCCCAGGGCCTCGGCCATGTCGCGGAAGCGCATGGCGTCCTTCTCGGTGCAGACCAGCAGCTTGTTGGACCCTTCGAGGCGGTCGAAGGCGGACTTGATGCGGGCCAGGTCCTTGGGGCGGAAGTAGTGGTGGTCGGGGAACTCGAGGTGCTCGGCCCGCGCGGCCCAGCCCGAGACGGCCTCCAGGAAGGACTCCGGCCGGGCGATGCCCGAGACCAGCAGCAGCGAGAAGGCCTTGCCCGAAGGCGCCGGCAGCGGCTTGTCGCCGAAGATCGGCAGCAGCTCGCCGTAGGCCATCGACGAAAAGAACAGGTTCTGGTAAGGGAACGGCTTGAGGTTCTTGATGATGACCCGCTGGGCGATGGGCTTGAGGTCCTCGGGGGTCTTGGAGACCACGATGATCTTGGCCCGGCGCATCTCGTGGGGGCTTTCGCGCAGGTCGCCGTAGGGCAGGTAGTGGTCCTGGTCCATCGGGCGGGCGTGGTCGGTCAGCAGGATGGAAAGGCCCGGGTTGATCCGGCGGTGCTGGAAGGCGTCGTCGAGCAGCACCACGTCCAGGTCGGGGTAGCGGCGCAGCAGCTCGCGGGTGCCCCGGACGCGCTTGCTGTCCACGGCCACCACCAGGCCGGGGAACTTGCGCTTGACCTGGGCAGGCTCGTCGCCCACCTCGGCCGCGCTCGCCCCCGGCTTGGCCTCCACGAAACCCTTGGTCTCGCGGCGGTAGCCCCGGCTCAGCAGCGCCACCTTGTACTGCTGCGACAGCAGGGCCAGCAGGTACTCCACGTGCGGAGTCTTGCCCGTCCCCCCCACGGTGATGTTGCCCACCGAGATCACCGGCAGGTCGAACTCGCGCGAGCGCAGCAGGCCATAGTCGTAGAGCAGGTTGCGCACGAAGGCCACGGTGGCGAACAGCCACGAGACCGGCATCAGCAGCCAGGCGAAGCGCCGGCGCCGGTCGGCGGAAGGCAACGGGGAGGACGGGATTTTGCTCAACGGATTTCGATTTGGTGGGTCATGCGCGCCTGGATGCCTTCGAGCTCCATCACCCGGCGCAGCTCGTGGTAGTAGGGGCCGGCCTGGCCCAGCTCGTCGCGCATCAGGGCGGCCCGTGCGCTGGCGCCGAACTGCTCCATGACCATCTCGTAAGGCGTCTTCTTGGCGGGCAGGCTCACCACGCGGTAGGACTCGCTGCCGGCCATTTTCGCGGCCAGCTCGATGGCGTCCGTCATGCCCCCGAAGGCGTCCACCAGGCCCAGCTCGATGGCGTTGGCCCCGGCCCAGACCCGGCCCTGGCCGATGCTGTCCACCTCGGCCGTGGTCATGCCGCGGCCCTCGGCCACCAGGCCGATGAAGGTGGAGTAGGTCTGCTCGACCGATTCCTGGAAATAGGCGCGCTCCTCGGCCGTCAGCGGGCGGGTCATGCTGCCGATGCCCGACATGGCGTTGGTGCTCACGCCGTCCACCGTGATGCCCATCTTTTCGTTGAGCAGCTTCTGGGCGCTCAGCATCAGGCCGAAGACTCCGATGGAGCCCGTCAGGGTCGTCGGGCTGGCCAGGATGGTGTCGGCCGGAGCCGCGATGTAGTAGCCCCCGGAGGCGGCCAGGTCGCCCATCGAAACCACGAGAACCTTCTCTTGCGCGGCCAGGCGGGCCTCGCGCCAGATGATGTCCGAGGCCAGGGCGCTGCCCCCGGGCGAGTTCACCCGGAAGACGATGGCCTTGACGTGCTCATCCTCCCGGGCCTCGCGCAGGTCGCGGGCGGTGGTGGCCGCGCCGATGGTGCTGCCGTCGCCGTCGCCCATGCCGATCTCGCCGTAGGCGAACACCACGGCCACCTTGTCCTGCTCCAGGCCACGGCCCTCGCCCTTGCGCGGCAGTGGCTCCTCCGAGTAGCGCTCGGGGCTGAGCGGCTCCAGGTCGTCGAGCGAGGCCACGCCCACCAGCGCCACCAGCTCGGCCCGCAGCTCGTCGCGGTAGAGCAACTGGTCCACCAGGCGGAGCTCGACGGCGTCCTTGGCCCCGCGGACGGCCAGGCGGTCGGCGTAGCCGTTGAGCTGCTCGGTGCTCAGCCCGCGGCTCTGCGAGATGGCCGCCAGCATGTCGTTCCAAATGGCGCCCATGAAGACGTTCATCTGCTCGCGGTTCTCGGGGCTGAGGCTGTCGAGCAGGAACGGCTCGACGGCGCTCTTGAACTTGCCGTGGCGGATGACCTGCGGCTCCACGCCGATCTTCTCCAAGGCGCCCGTGAAGAACATCACCTCGCTGGCCAGGCCCCGGAACTCCAGGTCGCCCTGCGGGTTGAGATAGACCTTGTCGGCCACCGAGGCCAGGTAGTAGGCCTTCTGGCTGTAGTAGTCGGCATAGCTCACCACGAACTTGTCGGGCTGCTCCTGCTTGAACTCGGCCAGGGCCTGGCGGAGCTCCTGCACGCTGGCCATGCCGATGGGCACGGCCGAGAGGTCCAGGAAGATGCCCTTGACCCGGTCGTCCTCCTTGGCCCGCTCAATGGCCATCAGCAGGTCGAACAGGCCCGCCTTCGGCGAGAGGTCCAGGCCGCCAAGGTCCAAGGGGCTGGCCGCCATGCCGCCCTGGTCCGTGATCTCCTGGTCCAGCTTCAGGTGCAGGAAGGTCTTCTCGGCAATGGCCTCGGAAGACTCCGACTGGTTGACGGCCACGCCGACAAAGAGGGCCAAGATCAGCGAGACCACGGCCATGAACAGGATCAGCCCCACGAAGGTGGCCATAACGACTTTGAAAAATCTCATGCGACAAGGTTTGGGTTGTGAAGGATGCGAAGGAAGATAGAAGCCTCAGGCGCGCTGCCGTTCGAGGATCTGGGCGATGTACTTGCCCAGGATGTCGAACTCGAGGTTGACCACCGTGCCCGGCTCGATCTGGTGGAAGTTGGTATGCTCGAAGGTATAAGGGATGATGGCCACCTCGAAACTGCCCCGCCGCGAGTTGACCACCGTCAGGCTCACGCCGTTGACGCTCACGGAGCCCTTCTCGACGGTCATGTTGCCCGGCTCGGGGTCGTACTCGAAGCGGAAGTACCAGCTCCCCTCGGCCTCGCGGCGCTCCACGCAGCGGGCGGTCTGGTCCACGTGGCCCTGCACGATGTGGCCGTCGAGGCGGTCGCCCAGCTTCATGCTGCGCTCCAGGTTGACCTTGTCGCCGACCCGGAGCTGCCCGAGGTTGGACTTGAGCAGCGTCTCCTGGATGGCCGTCACGGTGTAAAGCCCATCGGCGAGCTCCACCACCGTCAGGCAGACCCCGTTGTGGGCCACGCTCTGATCGACCTTGAGCTCGTGGGCGAAAGCGCAGCGCAGGGTGATGTGCAGGTTTTCCTGGCTCTTGCGCAAGGCCACCACCGTGGCCGCGTCTTCTACGATTCCTGAGAACATGATGGTTGCGGTTTTGTGGCAAGGGGCGGCAAAGGCGCCAGGCTCACCAGGGGTTGTTGGAACGTTGCGTCGAGGCGTGCTGCTTGCGGGTGCGGCGCTTCTTGTTGCGCTGGACGCGATAGAGGGCGAACATCAGCCCGGCCAGCACGGCCACGGGCAGCGAGTACACCAGCAGGTTCCAGAGCAGGCCGTGCGCCGCGGCTTGCGCGGGCTGCTCGCCCGCGGCCGGCGCGGCTGCGCCCTTCTTCTGGTGGTAGTCGAGCTGGATGCTGCTCAGGTGGCCTTGCTCCAGGGCGAGCATCTGGCCTTGCAGCACGGCCAGTTGGGCGGCGACCTCGGCGATCTTGGCCTCGGCGCTCTCGATCTCGAGGGCGGCCTTGGCCCGCGAGAGGATCTGCCGGTGCTGCTCCAGGGCGCGGTTCTTGTCGTCCAGGGCCAGTTGCAGGTCCTGCTTCTCCTTGGCCAGGTCCAGCAGGCGCGACTCGCGGCTGGAGATGCTCTTGGCCAGGGAGGACACGTCCGCCAGGAATCCGTCGAAGTTTTCGTTCGGCACCCGCACCACGCACTGGTTGGCCGTCTTGGCCACGAAAAAGTCCTCCTTCTCGCTCGCGAGGGACGCGCCCCAGCGCCGCAGCAGGCTGTCGATCTGGGCGTGCGCCCTGTCGTAGTCGGCCACCTCGAAGACCAGCGAGGCGGTCTTGTTCTGGGCCAAAGAGGTCGATGGGGCCAGAAAAGCCAGGCCCAACAGCCCGACCAAGGCCCAAAGTATGCTCTTGTTGCTCATTGTTTAGAAAAAAAGCTGGTTTTTGGGGGAAGCATTGTAGCAGACAAAGGTAAACAAAGGGGCCAAAAAACCAGCCCCCCCAAACCGAGCCAGGCGGCAGCCTCAGACGCGGATGCCCACCACAAGGATGTCGTCGAGCTGGGGCACCTGGCCCATCCAGTCGAGCAAGGTCTTGTCGAGGATGGCCCGCTGCTCGGCCATGGGCAGAAGGTGGATTTCCACGAAGAGCTCCTTCATCCGCTTGATCTTGAACTTGCTCTCGTCGTCGCCCCCGAACTGGTCCTGGTACCCGTCCGAAAAAAGGTAGATCACATCGCCCTGGCGCAAGGGAATGCTGTGGTTGGTGAACGGACGGTTGGGGCGGATGTAGATGCCGATGGGCATCTTGTCGGCCCGGATCTGCGAAAGCTCGCCGTCGCGGATCATCACGAAAGGGTTGTAAGCCCCGGCGTACTCGCATTCCATCGAGTTGAAGTCGATGATGCACAGGGCGATGTCCATGCCGTCCTTGGCCTCGCCATCCTTGCCCGTCTGGTGCAGGCCCTTGATGACCTTGTCGCGCAGGCGGTTGAGGATCTCCGCGGCCGTGAGCACATCCGTGGTGCTCGTGATCTCGTTCAGGTAAGTGGTCCCCAGCATGGACATGAAGGCCCCGGGCACGCCGTGGCCCGTGCAGTCCGCCGCCGCGACGATGACCTTGCCACCCCGCTCCGCGATCCAGTAGAAGTCGCCCGAGACGATGTCGCGGGGTTTCCAGAGGATGAAGTGGTCGGGCAGGACCTGGCTCAGGGCCGTGGTCGGGGGCAGGATGGCCGCCTGGATGTTGCTGGCGTACTCGATGCTGTCGGTGATTTCCTCCTTCTGCCGTTCGATTTCCTCCTTGTGGGCGATGGCCAGGTTGCGCTGCTCCGTAACGATCTTCTTCTGCGAGTTGATCTCGTCCATGGCCAGCCGCATGACCGTCAGGTCCGAGTCGATGGCCACCAGGTGGGTGATCTGCCCCTCTTCGACAAAGGGCGTCAGGTTGCGCTGAAGCCAGATCGTGTCTCCGTACTTGTTCTCGATCGGGAACTGGAAGATCGTGGCCTCGTTGTCCTCCAGGTTCATCTCCAGCATCGCCTTGACCTTCTTCGGAGTCTGGCTGAGGATGTTGTTGCCATGCTTTTCGCGGTATTCCGAGAAGCTGTAGCCCCAGATGTTCGAGAAGCTGGCGTTCGTCCAAAGGATCTCGCCCTCGCGATCGGCGATGATCACGATGTTGTCAACGCTGTTTAAAGCGTGGTAAAAGCGAGGCATGGCCTTTTCGAAGCCGCCCAAACGTTCCAGTATGCGTTGGTAAATCTTTTCCATCGGTGGACCTGAGGTGCTGATAACGCGATCGCTAGACGGCGGAAAAGCCCGCTCATCGCGTTTCCAAGATACGCTTTTTTCTGGAACCCCAGTCGAAAGAAATTCAAAACGCCGAATCATCGTCCTGTTTTACAGCAAGTTGCCCACCAGGATGGAATAACCCAATCACCAGTCCCCGTCAGAATTGGCCCGCGCTCCCGATCCCCAAGCGATTGGACAAATCGCCGCAAGGATTCCATCCATCCGCGTCCCAGGCCCCGAAGGAGCCCAATAACCCAGCCATGGGCAAAGCCCATCGAACCGCGAACCATCGCCGCGAAAGCCCTGAAAGGGCGCCACAACACAGCCATGGGCAAAGCCCATGGAACCGCGAACCATCGCCGCGAAAGCCCTGAAAGGGCGCAACAACCCAGCCATGGGCAAAGCCCATGGAGCCGCGAACCATCGCCGCGAAAGCCCTGAAAGGGCGCAACAACATAGCCATGGGCAAAGCCCATCGAACCGCGAACCATCGCCGCGAAAGCCCTGAAAGGGCGCAACAACATAGCCATGGGTGAAGCCCATGGAACCGCGAACCATCGCCGCGAAAGCCCTGAAAGGGCGCAACAACATAGCCATGGGTGAAGCCCATGTAGAAAAGGGCGCAACAACATAGCCATGGGCGAAGCCCATGGAGAGAAACAACCCGCCAACCCTAGCCCTGAAAGGGCGCAACAACAAAGCCATGGGCGAAGCCCATGGAGAGAAACAACCCGCCAACCCTAGCCCTGAAAGGGCGCAACAACATAGCCATGGGTGAAGCCCATGGAACCGCGAACCATCGCCGCGAAAGCCCTGAAAGGGCGCAACAACACAGCCATGGGTGAAGCCCATGGAGACAACACGCCGCCAGGCAAAAGCCCTGAAAGGGCGCAACAATCCCGCGGCAATCCCACGCCAACGGCCCCCGAACCCTCAAAAAAACGGCGAGGCCCGCCGAGCAAACTCGGCGGGCCCCGCGAAAAGTCCGGAAACCCTTACCGCACCACAAGCTTGATGGCCGCCTGCTGGCCGATGGACATGAGATACACGCCCGAGGCGAGCTGCCCGGTCGCCACGGCGTTGTCGCCCGGCTGGGCGATGCCCTGCGCCAGGACGCGGCCCGCGAGGTCCACCAGGCGGAAGGCCTGCGGCTCCGCGCCCGCCACCACCACGCGCAGCGCCTGGCCGTCGTGGAAGGCCACGTGCGCCAGCGCGTCCACGGACTCGGACGACGTTACCGTGCCCGCCAGGTGCAGCGTGAAGCGGCCGTCGAACTCGCCCACGGCGCTTTGGAAGGCGTAGGCGCCGCTGGAGAAGTCGTGCAGCGTGCCCGTCTGGGCATCTTCCAGGAAGACCTTCTGGTCGAAGTTCTCGACGGCCAGCGCAAAGCTGTGCGCGCCCTCTGTGCCGGCCTCGAAGCGGATGGGCAGCGAGCCCTTCAGCGCGTCGAGCGCCGAGATGGCGTAGCCCGCGCCGCCCAGCAGGAAGGCCGCCTCGGAGGCGGACTCCACGAAGCTCGGCATCTTCGGAGAGTCGAAGCCGTCCTGGCCCGCGAGGGCCTCGCCGCCATGCGCGTAGGCCACGATCTCGGCTTGCGAGGCGGGCGCCTCAAGCCGCAGCCGCACCAGCGGGAGCTGGCCCGACTTGCCCAGGAAGTCGCTCGGGTGCTGGCGCACGGCGTCAGTCAGCTCGATTTCGGGCACGAACGTGGCCGAGGAATAGACGGCGAAGCCCTGGGTGCTGGGGATCATGCCCGTGGAAAAGGCGCCCGTGCCAGCGGCCTGGTTGTGGCAGTCGTAGCTGTTGCTCGCCGCGTTCCAGACGTAGGCCGTCGGGCTTGCGCCGCCCAAGCTGACCAGCGCCCAGTCGATGGGCGAGGGGTAGGGGTTGCCGATGATGGCGTATTCGCCGATGTTCGGCCCCGCGAAGCTGAAGCGGCCCGCGTTGAGCGGCCCGCTGAAGGTCTTGGTTTCGCTGTCCGGGCTGTGGACCAGGTAGGTCTGCCCTTCCCAGAAGTCGTCGCCCAGCACGAGCCTCTGCCAGGCGTCGCCCGCGGCGTCGTAGCGATAGACGTCGTCGGCCAGGAACTCGTCCGCGACGGCGAAGTCGCCCACGGGGCTCTGCACGAACTGCCACTTCTCGCCCGCGGCCACGTTCGCGCCGCCGCTCAGGTAGCGCTCCACGCTGCCGGGCACGCCGGGGGTCGCGTGGATCAGCGAGCCGATCGAGTAGTCGTAGTAGCCCGGCTTGCTGGAGGACAGCAGGTTGACGCTTCCCTTTCCCGTGATGGCCCCCTCTACGGTGAACTCCTCGGTGGCCCCGATGGTCAGGTCGGCGTCGAGCCGCAGGTCGTCGCACGCGAAGCCCGGGCCGAAGTAGTCCGCCGCCAGGATGGCGTCTAGGCTCACCGTGGGAGCGCCCTTCGACCAGGAACTGCCGTCCCAGGTGGTTGCGGGTGGGGCGAGGTTCTCGCTGAAGACGATTAGGCCACAGACATGCCCGTAGATGGCGTCGAGGTCGCCGTCGCCGTCGATGTCCCTGCGGAAATTGTTTTGAAAGTATATCCAGTCGAAATGGTCCATCTCGGCGGCCACGAAAGAGGGCGCCCCGGGGGTGCCGTCGTTGCGGAAGAAGACGGTATTGATATTGAAATTCCTGATGCTAACGTCGAAGTCGCCGTCGCCGTCGATGTCTGCGAAAGCAAGCTCGGCATCAAGGCCTACGTCAGCAAGGCCGAAGGGGTTCTGCACAGAAGCCGAGAAGATGGGATTGCCACTCGCGTCGAGCCCATTGTTGAGAAAGAAGATAGTGTTTCCCTGCGCGTTCCCGATGAAGGCGTCGAGGTCGCCATCGTTGTCGATGTCCACGAAACACGGCAAGGCGGAGTAGCCCACGTTGGCCAGGCCGAAGGAGTTGGAAACGGGGACCGCGAAGCTGGGCGCCCCGCTGGTCCCGTCGTTGCGGGAGAACCAGATGTTGCCATCGTAGTCCCCGATAAAGGCGTCGAAGTCGCCATCGCCATCGATGTCCTCCAATCTGGGCGTGGCTTGGCGGACCACTAGCTCCAGCCCAAAAGGGAAGCAAACGGGTTTCGCGAAGGGCTGGGCCATCGCCTCTGCGGGCGCCAGCGCGGCCAAGGCCAAGGCGCCGGTGGCCAAGCGCAGCCCCGAGGGGCGGGCGGCGCGCTCCAGGCGAGCGGCCAGGCGGCGCAGGCGAGCGGCCAGGCGGGCACTAGGCCGAGCCTGCGCGCGGGCCAGCAGTTTGCCGAATTTGCGCGTCAGGCCAACCAAGGCCGACGGCACGGAGAGGAAATACTTTCTTCTCATGTGGGATTGGGTTTTGGTTTTCTAGCAGCGCTTCCATGGGCGCGCATAGCCAAGGTAGCATATTCTCACAAGTGGAAGCAGGCGAACGCGTTTTTTTCAACATTTTGACGGAAGGCAGTTTCATGGCGATGAAGCAATGTTTGAAAACGACAAAAAAAGGTCAAGGATGCCCCCCGCCCCGAGGTTTTCGGACAAAGCTTGGATATGCCACGAAAATGCCGGGGCCAAGCCCGAACGAAGATGCCAGGGCTACGCCCCTAAAACCCGCACCAAAAGCCCCGGAGGGGTGGCATTGTCTGGCCCATCTTCCCGATGAGAATCATTTCACCCCTTCGGGGTTCTTTTCTTTGTATTGGCCACGCTTTCTACAATCATTTCACCCCTTCGGGGTTGGGCTATGAAAACGCCGCGAAGCAATCGCCCGCAAAAGCCCTGAAAGGGCGCAACAACCCAGCCATGGGCAAAGCCCATCGAACCGCGAACCATCGCCGCGAAAGCCCTGAAAGGGCGCAACAACACAGCCATGGGCAAAGCACATGGAGAGAAACAACCCGCCAACCCTAGCCCTGAAAGGGCGCAACAACATAGCCATGGGCAAAGCCCATGGAACCGCGAACCATCGCCGCGAAAGCCCTGAAAGGGCGCCACAACATAGCCATGGGTGAAGCCCATGGAGAGAAACAACCCGCCAACCCTAGCCCTGAAAGGGCGCAACAACAAAGCCATGGGTGAAGCCCATGTAGAAAAGGGCGCAACAACAAAGCCATGGGTGAAGCCCATGGAGAAAAGGGCGCAACAACAAAGCCATGGGTGAAGCCCATGGAGACTCATGAACAAAAAAAAGGCGTCGGGACCACGCGGTCTCGACGCCAGGCGGCTTCTGCCTTTTTTCAAGCGCCCGCTTGGGGGCGCGGCCGTGTTGGTCGTTTCATTCCTCTGCGTCCAAGGTGTGGAAGTCGCGGCTGGGAAGTTTCCGGATGCTGTCGATGAACTGGCTGAAACTTTCGGCGCCGCGGTTCCAGCTCAACCAGATGGTGAAGAGGGATGCCGCCGTGACCAGGATGATCGTGAAGATTGCGAAGGCGTTCATGGTGTGCGCTAGTGTTGGTGTGTGCAGGCAAGTTACGCCGATTTCTCGTGCTTGTCAACTTGTTCTACGGCAGGGCCCGGCTCGCTTGGCGCGGCCCCCTCGCCTGCCCGAGAGCATCTGCCTCAGCCCTGCCGGATGTAGGCCTCGATCCGGAAAGCGTGCTCATTGCCAGGGCCTTGCGCGTAGGGCTGGCTTTCTTCGAGCCGCCATTCGCTCCAGTCGGGCGCCGGGAAATGGGCATCGCCCTCCACCTGGGCCTCCACCCGGGTGAGGTAGAGGCGGCGGCAGAGCGGCAGGGCCTGCTCGTAAACCTGCTGCCCGCCGATGACGAACAGCCTCCCCCCCACCCCGCGGGCGTGCGCCAGGGCGTCGGCGAGCGAGGCGAAGACCCGCGCGCCCGCCGCCTCGAAGCCTTGGTTCCGGCTCAAGACCAGGTTCTGCCGCCCGGGCAGGGCCTTGCCGATCGACTCGAAGGTCTTGCGGCCCATCAGCACCATGTGGCCCGTGGTCGTGCGCCGGAAGAACTTGAGGTCGTCGGCCAGGCGCCAGGGCAGGCGGTTGTCGCGTCCGATGGCCCGGGCGCGGTCCATGGCCACGATGAGGCAGAGCTCCAGCTCGCCGCTCATACGGCCACCTGGGCTTTGACGCTGGGGTGCGCCTGGTAGCCTTCGAGCTGGAAATCCTCGAAGCGGAAGTCCCCGATTTGGCGCACGTCGGGGTTGAGGCGCAGGGTGGGCAGCGGGTAGGGTTCGCGGGAGAGCACCAGCCGCGCCTGCTCGACGTGGTTGGCGTAGAGGTGCAGGTCGCCGAAGGTGTGGATGAACTCGTGCGCCTCGAGGCCCGTAACCTGGGCCACCATCAGGGTCAGGAGGGCGTAGGAGGCGATGTTGAAGGGCACGCCCAGGAAGATGTCGGCGCTGCGCTGGTAGAGCTGGCACGAGAGCTTGCCCTGGTGGACGTAGAACTGGAAGAGCACATGGCAGGGCGGCAGGGCCATGCTGTCCACCTGCGCGGGGTTCCAGGCCGTTACCATGAGGCGGCGCGAGTCGGGGGTCTCGCGGATCTGGCGCAGCACCCGGTCGATCTGGTCGATGCTGCCGCCCTCGGGGCTGGGCCAAGAGCGCCACTGGTAGCCATAGACAGGCCCCAGCTCGCCCTGGTCGTCGGCCCACTCGTTCCAGATGCGCACGCCGTTTTCCTGGAGGTAGCGGATGTTGGTCTCGCCCCGAAGGAACCAGAGCAGCTCGTGGATGATAGAGCGCAGGTGCAGGCGCTTGGTGGTGAGCAGCGGGAATCCCTCGCGGAGGTCGAAGCGGGTCTGGTGGCCGAAGACGCTGAAGGTGCCGGTGCCGGTCCGGTCGCCCTTGAACTGGCCCTTTTCGAGCACCAGGCGGAGCATGTCGTGGTATTGTCGCATGGCGATGTCGGAAAATCAGGTTCAGGCAGAGACCTTTGGCATCGCCTCGCGCAGCATGGGGACCAGGTCGCGGATGCTCTGCTCGGAGTTCATGCCCATGAAGCAGATCTGGATGTGGTTGCGCTCGGCCAGGTAGCGGCTCTTGTAGCTGAGCTGGATGCCCTGGCGCAGCAGCGCGTCGCCCACCTGCACCGAGTCGATGCCCTCGGGCATCTCGATGGTAACGACGGCGTCGAGGACCAGCTCGTCGGGCACCAGGAGGCTGAATCCCTCGTGCCGGAGCTCTTGGCGGACCTGGCGGGCCATTCGGGCGGTGGTCTCGGCCTTGCCGCGGATGTCGAGCAGGTCGAGGGCGGCGTCGAGGGCGAAGACCAGGTTGGTGGGCAGGGTGAAGGCCACGCCGTCGTTTTCGCGGTAGTAGCTCAGGTCGAGGTAGCGGGGCAGGGCGTTCTGGTAGGGCGGTAGCTCGTGGTTGTAATAGACCATGGCCAGCCCGGCGAAGGAGGCCAGGCCCTTGCCGCTGGTGCCGGAGGCCAGATACACGCGGGAGAGGTCCACGGGGATGGCCCCGATGCTGCTGACGCAGTCGAGGGCGAGCTTGGCGCCGTGGGCGTGGGCGATGTCGGCCAGGCGGGCGATGTCGTTGACCATGCCCGTCGAGGTCTCGCAATGCGGGGTCCAGAGCCAGGAGATTTCCGGCTCCTGCTCCAGGCGGCGCTCCACGGCCGCGTAGTCGATGGGCCTGGCCCAGCCGAAATCCCAGGCCTCGTAGTTGAGGCGCATGCCTTTGGCGTTGGAAGCCAGGCGCTTGCCGAACTCGCCGTTGACCAGCACCAGGCCCTTGCCGGGCAGCAGCGAAAGCTGGGCCGCGACAACGTCGTTGGCCAGCGTGCCCGAGCCCGTCATGATTTCGACGTGCCGGGCGTTGTTGAGCAGGCAGAGCTTCTGCCGAACCTTCTGGAAAAAGGCCATGAACGAGGCCGAGCGGTGCGAGACGGGCGGACGCGAGAGGGCCTTCTGGACGATGGGCGAAATCTTGACGGGGCCGGGCAGGAAGTTCTGGTCGGTCTGGGTGTTCTCGGCGTCCAGGCGGGCGCTCTGCCAGTCGATCTTGTCGCCGAAGTACTTGTCGAACTGCACCGGGGTGATGAGCATGGGCTGGAAGCGGGCCTGCTCGGTGCCCACCAGGGGCCCGAAGGGCAGGAAGCCCATGCGCTCGTAGAGCCGGACGCGGTCCAAGAGGCCGGAGATGACGCCGATGTCGTAGCCGTTGTCGTGGAAGAGTTTGCGGACGCCCTGCATGAGGCCCTTGTAAATCATGCTGTTGCGCTGGTTCTTGCGGATGGCCAGCAGCCTGATTTCGCACAAGGATTGGCCGGGAGGAAGGTGGCTGTCGAGGTCGGGCAGCTTGCTGTCCAGCGAAAAGGGCCGGACGTCGCGCACGGCCAACATGCCCAACAGCTCGCGGCCGCGGGTGGCCACCACGTAGGTGTTCTGGTGGTGGAACTTGTCCACCAGCCGCCCTTCCGGATTTCGCCCGTGTTGGGGGATCTCCTCCACGAAGGTCTCGTAGTTGAGGCGGTGGATGGCCTCGAATTCCCAGTCTTGGTTGGCGATTTTGAAAATCACATCTTGCTCCATCTTTTCGCGAAGGATTAGAAATATCTTAGGGTCAAAACAAAGAAAATCAAGGACTTGTTTTTTTCTTTTGAAAAAACTGGACGATGTTCGAGGCATGGGCGGCCAGGACGATGGCCACCATGACCGAGAGCCCGGCCAGGGTCGTGGCGTCGTGGCCCCAGAGATAGACCAGCCCCGGAAACAGCACGATGGTCAGGAAGCTGCTCAGCTCGTACTTGCGGCTGAGCAGGTAGAGCGTGCCCAGCAGGGCCACCACCGAGAGGGCCAGCCAAGGGTTGATGAAAGCGACCATCCCGAAGCCCACGGCCAGGCCCTTGCCGCCCTTGAACCGAAGCTGCGCCGGGAAAATGTGCCCCAGCAGGGTCGCCCAGACCAAGGCCATCAGGTGCCAGCCCGAGAACTCCAGCGCATGGGCCAACAGCATGGCCAGCAAGCCTTTGAGCATGTCGCCCGCGAAGGTCAGCGCGAAACCCTTCGCGCCCAGGACGCGGCTCACGTTGCGCGCCCCGGTGCTTCCGCTGCCTTCCTGGCGGATGTCCTTCCCCGTCAGCCAACGGGTCAACAGGTAGCCTGTCGATACGCAACCGATGGCGTACCAGGCCAGAATCGCGAAGGGAAATGTCATGCGCGTGGTGCTGGGACAAGGGGTTTGGGGGGATGATGGTCAATGTGCGGAGCCCAAAAGGTCGCCGCCTCTTTTGGAACGCGCAAAGATAACAAAAAATGAAAGCCTAATCTTTTGAGGGCTTTCGCGCCGCCCATGTCCGCCCACCGCTGGCTTTCAAGGCCCTGGGGCCACGGCCCGCGACAGCTCGGCGTGGCGGAAGCACGAGACCAAGTGGTCGTTCACCATCCCGATGGCCTGCATCTTGGCGTAGCAGATGGTCGAGCCCACGAACTTGAAGCCCCTGGCCTTCAAATCCTTGCTCATCTGGTCCGAAATCGGGCTCGTCGCCGGAACTTCGGCCATGGAGCGGATGTGGTTCTGGAGGCTCCGCCCCTGGGTGAAGCGCCAGAGGTAGGCGTCGAAGCTGCCGAACTCCTCGGCCACCTTGAGGAAGGCCCGGGCGTTGGTGATGGCCGCCGCGACCTTCAGGCGGTTGCGCACGATGCCCGGATCGGCCAGCAGCCGAGCCTGGTCCTGCTCGCCGAAACGCGCCACCCGCTCGGGGTCGAAGCCCGCGAAGGCCGCCCGGTAGCCCTCGCGCTTGCGCAGGATGGTGAGCCAGCTCAGGCCCGCCTGCGCCCCTTCGAGGGTCAGGAACTCGAAATGCCTGCGGTCGTCGTGGACGGGCACGCCCCACTCCTGGTCGTGGTAGCGCTGGTACAAGGGGTCGTCGCCGCACCAAGGGCAGCGCTCAAACGGTGTTTGCATCGGCTGGAAGAAGTTGGGGAATGCTTTCCGGTTCAAAATCGAGCAGCCAGAGCGCCAGGGAGGCCGCCAGCATGACCTCCTCCTGCCAAGGCTCGAGCCCCGGCGGCATCGGGCAGAGCGGCAGCCGCTGGTGGTGCCGCAGCAGCCAGATCTGGCCCTGGTCGAGCATGGCCGCGCGGCCCCGCTCCCAGAGGTGCTTCTGGAGGGCCTTGCCCAGGCCCTCGCGGCTGAAAAAGGCCCGGTTGGAATAGCAGCGCTGGGCCATGTCGCGCACCAGCGGCTGGTCGGCGTTGAGCAGGCTCCAGCCCTGTTCGGCCACCTGCTCGGCCACCACCGACTTGGCGTAGGCCACGTCCTCGGCGTCGCGGATGTGGTCGTAGTCCATGTACTCGGGCTTGTCGGGGGCGATGTTCAGGACGATGCCCATGTCGGCCAGCTCGTAGCCCAGCCCGTCCTCCAGGATGGCCTCCAGCGTGGTTTCGACCACGACGGCCTCCGCGTCGGGGTCCTTCAGGGCGTTCAGCGTGTTGAGCGAGCGCTCGGCCTGGCCGGGCTTGAGGAGCTGGCCCTGGGCCAGCAGCCCGTCCTTGCCCGCCCAGGCGGTCTTGAGGCCCTTGGCGCGCAAGGCCCGGACCAGGATGCCCGCCAGCATCGACTTGCCGCGGGAGCCCGTTACCGACAGCAGCCTGGCGGCCACGGGCGCCCCGGGCGGGAAGAGCATCTCCACAAAAGCCTTCTGCACCGGGCGAGGCTCGCCGTGGCTGGGGCGCAGGTGGGGGCGGAAGTCCGGCGCCGCGTTGAGCTCCAGGATCATGCCTCCGGTCTGGGTCAGCGGCCGGGCCAGGTCGGGGGCCACCACGTCCACGCCCGCGACGTCGAGGCCCAGCACCTTGGCCGCCTTCTCGACGATGAAGCGGTTGAGCGGATGCACGGCGTCGGTCTGGTCGGTGGCCGAACCGCCGAGGCTGAGGTTTCCGGTGTTCTTGAGGAAGATCTCCATGCCCGCGGGCGGCACGCTCTCGGGCGCGAGGCCCAGCAGCTCCAGCACGCGGAGGCTCTCCCGGTCGAGGCTGGCCAGGCTCAGCCGCCCCTTGTCGCCGAAGGCCCGGCCCTCCTCGGCGTTGAGGGCCTCGAGCAGTTGGCGCAGGTCGCGGCGGCCGTCGCCGACCAGGCGGGGCGGCATCACGCGGGCCGCGGCCACCAGCTTGTAGTCCACCACCAGCAGGCGGTAGGCCCCTCCGGGCAGGTCCTCCTGGGCGATGACCTCGCCGTCGTGCTCGAGGGCCCAGGCGAAGGCCTTGCGGATCTGCTCTTGGGTTTCCAGGCCGATGCTGACGCCCTTGCCGCGGTTGCCGAAGGCGGGTTTCAGGACGATGGGCCTGCCCAGCCGCTGGGCGAAGGCCAGGGCCTGCTCGGGGCTTTCGCACAGGGCGCTCTCGGGGGTCGGCAGTCCGGCCTCGCGGAGGATCTGGTGGGTCAGGAACTTGTCGGCGGCGGTGTCGGCGGCCAGCAGCGGCGTCTGCTGGGTCAGGGTGGCCTGGATGAGCTTGCGGTAGCGGCCCGTGCCGAGCTGGACGCGGTTGTGGCGGTCCAGGCGCAGGACCGGAATCTTGCGGGCGCGGGCCTCATCGACGATGGCCTGGGTGCTGGGGCCCAGCAGCCGCGCCTCGCGGATTTCGACCAGGCGGCCCAGCACCTCGTCGAGCCCAAAGGCCCTGTCCTCGAGCAGGGCGTTGAGCAGGTTCAGGGCCGCCTTGCCCGCGTAGATGCCCGCCACGGGGTCAATCATGCGGAAGATGACATTGTAAACGCCGGGGCTTTTGGTCTGGCGGGTCTTGCCAAATCCGGCGTCGATGCCCGCGAGGCTCTGCAACTCGATGCCGACGTGCTCCATGACGTGCCCCAGCAGCGTGCCCTCGCGCAGCCGCAGCAGGAAGCCGCCCCGCTGGCCCACCGAGCAGTGGTGCTCCTCGAGGCTGGGCAGAACGACCAGCAGCTTGTCGTAGAACCCCGGAATGGCGTCGCTGAACACCTCGTCGTACTGGTTCAGCCGCAGGCGGAAGCGCACCACCGGGCCGCCGCTGAAGAAGTTGGCCCCGCGCAGGAGCTTGATTTCCTCGACCACCAGCGGGCCGGGGTCCATCGGATATTTCTCGATTTCAGCCAGTTCGGGCATGGGCGGTGGGCGTTTTTCAGATGATGTCGAGCTTGGATTCTTCGGCGGCCAGTTGGGCGCGCAGGTCTTGGAGCAGTTGGAGCTGCTCTTGTTCGAGTTGCTGGCGCAGGCCGCGCAGGCGTCGGCCCTGCTTGCCTTCGGAGGCGGTCTCGGGCAGGGCGTCGATCAGGCAGGCCATGACGAAGCGGTCGTGCCACTGGCCGAGCTTGTCGCCGAGCTGCTTGGCCGACTCGAGCTCCAGGCGGGCGGCCTTCTCGGCGGGCAGGTGCTGGCGCAGCAGGTCGCTGATGTAGGTGGCCTCCTTGAGCGCGCGGCGGACGCGGTGGACGTTCTCAGGCTGGTCCATCTTGTCCATGAGCAGCCAGATGGTCGAAAATCGGCTTTTGACGAAGCGCACCTCCCGCGAGAGCTCGTCGGCCGAAAAGTCCGCAAGGGCTTTTTTGCGGGCGCGGTGGAGCTTGGCGCGGCGGGCGGGGTCCTGCTTCCGCAAGGCCTTGGCAAGCCTTCCGCGGCCTTTCTTCTCCATCGTTTCAAGGCAGCGCGCGAGGGGCTTGAACTTGTGTCCCTCCTGCTCCTGGTAGCCCGCCAGCAGCGAGCGCTGCACCTGGGCGTCGCGTACCTGGCCCGCGGCCTTGAAGATGGCGCGCAGGTCGCCTATCAAGGCGTTGGCGTCGCTGGCGGGCGCGACTTTCTCGACGAATCGGAACAAGGCCCGCATCCGCTTGACGATGACCCGCAGCCCGTGGATGGCCTCGGGGTCGAAGGTTCGGCGGGCCAGCTTGGCTAGTCGGACAAATTCCTTGTGGTGGGTCTTGTAGTAGTCGAGCAGGTGGTTCGCGGGCTTCGGGATTTCATCTTGCATCGGTGGGCGGTCTTGGGTTTCGGACAGTCGTTTTGCCCAAAGGTAGGGCTTTTGCGCGAAAGTCCTGGCCCGTGTGCCCCTCGGCTCATGCCTTCGGGGGCTCGTCCGCGAGGGGCAGGTGGATGGCTATCTCGGTGAATGCGCCTTCCTCGGAGCGGACCTCGAGCGTGCCCTTGTGGGCCTTGACCATGTCCTGGACCATGTAGAGGCCCAGGCCCGTGGCCTCGGAGG
>JAIFMG010000081.1 GCA_020048645.1 Bacteroidota bacterium
CTGTTCGCTTCCCGTCCGCCACGCCTGCCCGCGGGCCAGCAAGGCCAGCCCGGCCAGCGCCAATGTCAGCAGCATCCTTCTCATTTTCCGCGTTTTCGCCTAAAATAGGGATTTCTTGCCGACCCGGCAAAACGCCCCGACGCCCAGGCAGGCCCGGCCGCCCCGCCGCGCCCGCTGGCTAGCGCAGGCCCAGGAGGAAGGCTTGGCGCAGGGCCTCGCGGCGGTTCGTGGCGTGGAGCTTCAGGTAGAGGTTCTTCCGGTGGTTTTTCAGCGTGTTGAGGCAGATGCCCATCCGCCGCGCGGCCTCTTCTTGCCGGGTATCGGTGGCCAGAAGCTCCAGCAGCTCCTGCTCGCGGCGGCTCAGTTGGGGCTTCTCGAAATTCCGCTTGTTGGCGAAGCGCTCGCCCAGGCCGAAGCGCTCGCCGCTGGCGGCGTTTTCGACGTAGGGCTGGAAATGCTCCGCCTCGGGCAGCTCGTGGGCCATGCCGAGGCTGAGCCAGACCTTGCCCGCCGTGTCGGTGGCGACGATCTTGACCTGCTGCCGAAGCCATGAATAGCCGCCTGAAACATGACGCAGCCGAATGGCGTAAACGAACTTGTAGCCGGTAGCCAGCGCCGGATCCGGCAGTTGGTCGAGAAAATCGGCTGCGGCCTTGTGGACGGCCAGCAGAAACAAGACATCGTCCGGATGGGTCTCGCGCAAGAACAGGCTGTAGCCGTTGGCAGGGCCTTCCGGATTGTCGCGGAAAAACGGCCCCTTCCGCCCGATGTGCAGGAAGCGCTCGTCCCGGTAGTCGAACAGCCAGAGCAGACCCTCGGCCATGCCGTCGAGCTGCTCCAGGCAGCGGACCAGGCCCTGGGCCAGGGCTTGCTCGGCCGAGTTCGGGCTGGATGGCTGCACCAATCGGAACTGGCTCGACAAGGAAGGCGCGCTCATAGGGGAAGGCGAATGGGTTTATCGGAGGGCTAAGGTAAGCATGGAATCGGAATCGCCTTCGCCATGCGGCCATTTCCCGCGGGCAGGAAACCGCGAGCACCGCGCGGAAACCCAAGCCAGGCCAGCAGAAAGCGGCGCCTGGCAATGGCCCGCCGCGGTTGGCCCCTAGGGGCCATAGTTGGGGAGCGGCCATCTGGCTATCTTGCCCCAAACCGATTCGCCTTGCCGACCATGAGACAGCTTCTGACCATTTTCCTGCTGCTGGCCTTCGCGGCTCCGGGCTTGGGCCAAAACCCGCGGCTTGGGCACTGGTGCCTCGGACAGGGCCAGGGCTTGGATTTCGCGACATTTCCGCCCACGCTCAGCACCAGCGCGATGAGCACCTCCGAGGGAACCACCCAGATCAGCGGCCTCGACGGCGAGCTGCTCTGCTACTACTTCACCGGAAAAGTGCTCGACCGGCAGAATCAGGTCATGCCCAACGGAAGCGACATCCGCGACATTGGCTGGATGTGCCAAGGCTCGATCATCGTGCCAAAGCCGGGAAGCTCGACGCTCTATTACCTCTTTACGATGGACCTGAACCCCGTTACCGAGTGGATGGACGTTTACCGCTCCACCATCGACATGTCGGCCCGGGGTGGGCTGGGCGACGTGGTGGCCAAGAACGTGCTGCTGCGCCAGAGCGTCGCCCCGGGCATCGCCGCCACGCACCACGCCAACGGACAGGACATCTGGCTGGTCTTGCAAGGCGGAACCAACGACCAGTACTATGCCTACCGCCTGACCGACAGCGGCATCGAGCCGCCCGTGGTCAGCCACCTTTTCGGGCCGCACACCCAGATTTACGCGAAGTTCGCGCCCGACGGCAAGACCTACGCGGCCATGCTGGAGGCCAACGACTACTCGTGGTGGAAAATGGCCCTGCTCGATTTCGACAAGGCCAGCGGCCTCTTCAGCCCTCGTTTCGAACTGCCCGATGATATCAACTACGGCTTCGCGTTCTCGCCCGACGGAACAAAGTTTTACTACTATTCGGCTGTTGAGAGCGAATTGCAGCAGTACGATGTATGGACACAAGAAAAAACCGTGTTGGCCGCCCCCAGCTTCACGACCCTGCAACTGGCCTCCGACGGGCGCATCTATCTCTCGGGCCAGATCGCCAATCGGCTTTGGGTCATCGAGCGGCCCAACCTGGCCGGGGCGGCCTGCGGAGTCCGGCAGCTCGACCTGCGCTTCAACGTCTTCTTCTACCATTTCCCCACCCTGCTCGAAAGCCTGCCGGGCTGCCCGCCGCTGGCGGGCACTTACACCATCGACCCCGCGCGGGCTGGCGAATCGCGCAACTTCGCCAGCTTCACCGCGGCCGTCGAGGCCCTCATCTGCGGCGGAATCACCGACGCCGTGAACTTCGACGTGGCCGCGGGAAGCTATGCCGAGCAGATTTCGATTCCCCGCATCCGGGGAAGCTCGCCCAGCGATACCATCACCTTCCGCTCGGCCACGGGCAGCCACACCGATGTGGTCCTGGTTTCGAGCGGATTGCCGCAAGGCTCTGTTGTTGAGCTGGATAGCACCGCGCACCTGCGTTTCGAGAACCTGACCCTCCGCAACAGCTCCACCGACCAGGCGGGAGCGCACACCATCACCTTCGCGAAGAACTGCCGCGACATCGTCTTCCGTGGCAACCGGCTTGTCGGACAGGCGGCGCCCGGCGGGCAGCACGACATTACGGTGGTCGATAACGGCCCCGGCGCTCGACATTCCAAGCTGGCGTTCGTCGGCAACCTGGTCGAAGGGGCCACCAACGCCTTCACGCTGGTGGGGGACAGCCTCGCGTTCGTCGGCAACACCGTCCGCAACTTCCAACGCGGCGGCATCGTCTTGTCGGGCAACCACTTGCGCCTTGTCTCGAACAGCATCGCCACGGCCAACCGCTTCAGCTCCTCGGGCATTTCGCTGACCGATGGGCAGGAGGTCGTGGTCGCGAAAAACACGATTTCCATCGCCGACAAGCACGAGTGGGATTTCAGCGGGCTGATGGTCAGCGACATGGGCGACGTGCTGGTAGCCAACAACTTCATCGCCCTCAATGGCTCCACGGCCTTGTATGGCATCCAGTTGTGGGGGGTCGAAAATGCGAGTGTCCTGCACAACACCGTCCATATCACGGGCAACCAGACCATCACCTCCAACAGTTGCATGGTGCTTTATCTGGAAGACAAGCCCAATCTTATCGCCAACAACATTTTTTCGAGCACCCGGCAGGGCAAGATCTACGAGGGATTCGCGGAGCTTGGCCTGCTGCGCATCGACCACAACGCCTACCACACCAACGGCAATGTGTTCGCCGACCTCGGGACGCCTTGCGCCACCTTCGCCGCCTGGCGCGGGGGGACGGGCCCAGATGCCCATTCGGTTTTCCAGAGCGCCTCATTCCTTTCGGATGCGGACCTGCACCTGCTGCAAGGCCAGCTTTTCCTGCGGCTCGAAAACCCACTGCCCCAAGTGCCCGAAGACATTGACGGCGAGACCCGTAGCCCCAGCAATCCGTACTGCGGCGCCGACGAGATAGCGGCCCTGGAGCCGCTCGCCATCGCCGCCGAGCCGGTCTGCCTGGGCGATCTGACCCTTTTCGCGCTCAGCAGTGCCAGCGGCATCGCTTCCGTCCTCTGGAGCTTTGGCGACGGGCAGACCAGCGTCGAGCTGGAGCCCGCGCACCGCTACGCCCTGCCGGGCCGCTACGCCGCCAGCCTTCAGGTCCTGCTGTCCGACGGTTCGCGCCAGACCCTCAGCCGCGAGGTCGTGGTGCTGGCCAGGCCTGCCAGCCTGATGATTGAACATGAATAATTCCAAAAAACCTTCTTCCCATGAAAATTTCCCTTGCTCTCTTTGTCTTGTTTTTCGGGCTATGGATTTCGCCGTCTTTCGGCCAAAGCACCGCCAGCCCTGACACCGTATGCGCCGGAGGCGAAACCTACTACCAGATTGCCAGCCCCACGCTGGGCTCCAGCTTTTCGTGGGGCATCGACGGCAGCGGAGGGACGCTCCGGACCACCGCCAAGGCCGACAGCGTGCGCGTGCAGTGGAGCGGCACGCCGGGCCTGGCCCTCCTCTGGGTCGTCGAGACCAACTCGGCGGGCTGCCCGGGCGACACCGTGCGCCTGCCGGTGCGCCGCGTGGCTCCGCCCACGGCCGCCTTCGACAACGCCCTGCTCTGCCACGGCGAAGAACTGGGAGTCGTCTTCACGGGCGAGGCCCCTTACAGCCTGGTTTTCAGCCTCGACGGCGTCAGCACACGGATAGACGGCATCACCCAAAACCCCTATCCGCTGGCTTCGCCGGGCTTGTACCAACTGCTGGGAGTCAACAACAAACACTGCGCAGGCCAAACCCTTTCCGGCGCCAGTTCGGCCACCATCGCGCCGCCTTTGCCCATCCTCCAGATCCTTCACGATTGATCAGCCTCGGCATGGCCCAAAGCCCAAGCCCATGAAAACCCTCTTGGCAAGCTCTTGCACCTTCGCGCTGGCCCTGCTCGGGACCCTGGCGCTGGCCCAGGCACCCGACACGGTGCAACTGGGCCAGAACATCGTCTATCGCGCCAGCGGGCAGGGCCTCGCGAGCGAGCTGCGCTGGCAGATCGAGGGCGGAACCGCGCTCACGCCCACCCTGGCCCGAACGGACAGCATCCTGGTCTGCTGGGACATGCCCGGCGAGGCCTGGCTCCGCCTGCGCGAGCATTCGCCCTTGGGCTGCCCGGGCCCCTGGGCAGAGCTGCGCGTCTGGGTCGTCGCGCCCAGCCCCGACGACGCGCTGGAGCTGCTGGTCCCCAACGTGTTCACGCCCAACGGTGACGGCATCAACGATGTTTTTCGGGCCAGTGCCAACCGTCTGCCCGAGGAGTTCCTGCTGCTGGTCCGCGACCGCTGGGGACTGACCGTCTTCGAGAGCCGCGACTTCGTGCAGCCTTGGGACGGCACCCACCAGGGCAGGCCTTGCACGCCGGGCGTTTACTTCTACGCCCTCCAGTTCCGCGACGGCCCGCAAACCCGGGTGCTCAACGGATTTGTGCAGCTTTTCGAGTGATGCCCCACCGACGGCTCTCCCCCTCGCGGCGCCGACACGCCGAGGGGGCGCGAGGGCCGGGGGGGGGCAAGCCAAGCCGCGTTCCAACGTAATGGATTGCCTTGCAGTGTCTTTGTTTTCGCATTGAACCCCCTCGGGGTTCTGGTTCGCGGTGGTTCTCCCCAGATTTCATCCGGGGCTATTGGCATTCCATCCCTTCGGGATGGGCGGAACAGTCCGATTCTGTCGGGAACTGATGGTTCTGATTTTTCAACAACGAACGAATGGTATTATGTTGCAAATTCATGGATTCTCATAAGGTAATAAGGTTATTTGGATTCCGCCAATTGATTTTCTACTAAGGTTTTAACCAA
>JAIFMG010000230.1 GCA_020048645.1 Bacteroidota bacterium
CGGAAGGAATGACCATGCGCTGCCGTGGATGTGGATTCGGAACCTGTTTTTTTTATACTAACGCAAATATACCTAAATAATTACCATATTTTTTCATTTTTTGTTGATAGGTGTATTCAATATTTAGGTTTGCAATGTAATAGGGCAAAATTGCTAATTCGTTGCAATGAATTTCATTTTTATATTTGTCTTTTAAATATTGCTCTGGGATAAATTCAATTATATCAGTTATAAACGTTCCTGTACCAGTTGAAGGGTCAAGAATTTGAACATTTCTATCGGCAAGATTTTTCCCAAAATGCTTTTCAAGTAAAAAATCAGTGCTTTCTACCATAAATTTAACAATCTCGTTTGGTGTATAGATTACTCCAAGTTTATCTGCGCCTTTTGGATTGTATGCTTTATAGAAATTTTCGTAAACAACTTTCAAGAATTTTTGTTTTTCGTGATAGCTTTCAATATTACCTGCTTCACGTTTTATTGTTTTATAGTAATTGTCAATTGTTGCTAGTGTATCTCTCCGAACTGCGCCTACAAAAAAAGTATTGATTACAGTTTCTAACTCCCTTGCAATATTGTTTTCACGGTGAAAATGACTATCTCCAAAGACCGTATCAAATATTTCGGCTGTAAGGATATGCTGAATAAGCATTTCTCGAATATCGAACGCAGATATTTCGGGATTAATACTTTCTCGACAAACATTCCAAAATTTTTCGCGTTGTACTCTAAAATCAGGATTTTTTTCTTGCTCTGCGATCATTTTGCGAAGTGCCTCAACAATGTCTGGAATATCTTCTTTAAACTTTTCAACAGCAAGCCGAAAATCTGTTATTTCAGGTCGTTCATAAGCAACAAAAGCGGTCAAAATACGATGAAGGAATTCGGGGTTTTTCATTTCTCCTCGCATTACCTCTTCATCTTGTTGAATTAAAACAATCTGTTCTGAGTTTTCAAACAGAATATTAAAAGTCGGATAACCGGATTCTATTTTTTTGTTTATTTCTTCATCTAAATTATCTTGTTGGTCTTTACTTTCCCAAAAACCATAATCTAATTGAAGTGCATTTTTTACAGTTCCGTCCGGTCGTTTTGCGGAATTTTTTAATTGTAATTCATCAACCAATATTAAATTTTTGGGCAAGCAATATTCTTCCAACAAATTTGCAAAAGCTCTGCGAACACTGGTTTCGTTTCGTGTTCCGCCAAATCTTTTGTATTGGCTAATTTTATTATAGTAATTATTTATACTTTGTATCGACATGTTATTTTTTTTGTTTCTGCAGATTTATCATTTTTTCCTTATTTTTTGCTGCTCTGTCGTTTTTCAAAGGAACTATATCGTCATTACTTCCACCATCCTCAATTCCTACCCAAAAGCACAATTGCGCATTACGAATTTTATGCACAGCTCCAGAAGCCGCGCCCATCCGTCAAAATTCGAATCGACAGGTTTGGGAAGTTCTGCTGCCGGCATTGGCCCTGGACATCCGAGGTTTTGAAGGGTAGCCTGTTCATCGGGGGGTTGAAATTGACGATAGCCAAAGATACGCGCTGTACTTTGGAAAAGCAAGCGCCTTGGCGTTTTTCTTTGAACTCGTGGGCGGTATGCTACGCCGGCGCTGGTGATGCTGAACCGCTATCCAACCCGATGGATTGACTCGGTAAGTCTTGGTCTTCGCATTGAACCCCTTCGGGGTTCTGGTTCGGGGGTGGTTCGCTGATCCCCGGATTTCATCCGGGGCTATTGGTATTCCATCCCTTCGGGATGGGCAAGGCAGCCCTCTTTTGTCGAAAAATGATGTTTCGTATCTTTCAACAACAAGTGCGGTTTGTATCGAGCTTGATAGCAACTTGGTATTAAAACCGAAAAGCCGAGACCCAGGTCCCGGCTTTTCGGTGTCATGAGGAAGGCGGCCAAAGCTCGCTCAGCGCTTCATCTGCTGCTGGATCATGTCCCACTGCTCGGGCGTTACCATTTCCAGGAAGTTGAACTCGCCGGCGCCGCCGAGCCACTCGCCGCCGTCGATGGTCACGACCTCTCCGGTCATGTAGGTGGAGGCGTCGGAGACCAGGTAGGTGGCCAGGTTGGCCAGCTCGGAGTGCTCGCCCACGCGCTTGAGGGGGATGCGCTGGATGAGCTTGGCCTCCATGCGGGGGTCAGGCAGCAGCCGCTTCCAGGCGCCGGGGGTGGGGAAGGGCCCGGGGGCGATGGCGTTCAGGCGGATGCCGTAGTGGCCCCACTCGGCGGCCAGCGAGCGCGTCAGGTTGAGCACGCCGGCCTTGGCCACGGCCGAGGGCACGACGTAGCCCGAGCCGGTGGAGGCGTAGGTGGTGACGATGCTCAGGATGTTGCCCGGCAGCTTGTTGGCGATCCAGTGCTTGCCCAGGGCCATCGTGAAGTAGTAGGTTCCGCGCAGCACGATGTCCACCACCGTGTCGAAGGCCTTGTAGCTCAGGCGCTCCGTGGGGCTGATGAAGTTGCCGGCGGCGTTGTTGAGCAGGGTATCGATCTGGCCGAACTCCTCGTGGATCTGGTTGATGACCTCCTCTATCTTCAGGGGGTCGCGCACGTCGAGCTGGAAGGGCACGACGCGCCCGCCGGTCTGCTCGGCCATTTCCTTGGCGGCTTCTTGCAGCACGTCCATCTTGCGGCTGGCGATGGCCACGTTGGCGCCCAGTTCGAGGAAGCGGGTGGCCATGGCCCTGCCCAGTCCCGTGCCGCCGCCCGTCACGACGATGGTCTTGCCTTTGAGAATGTCTTCTTTGAACATCTTGATGCTTTTTTTGTTGGGTTGGAATGAATGACAAATCTAGTCGAATCTCGCGACTTCGCAAGATGCCCGCGGATTGATATTCGCCCGACTGCCAACTTTTCCGAATGCTGCCCCGCCTGGGCGTCCGCCGGCTGCCAAAACGTCGCGGCGGGCGGCTGGCACAGGCTTTGGAAACCTGTCGCCGAGGTGCGGCCCCGGCCCATTGGCGCCCTTGGGCATCCTCCCAGCACGAACCATCAAACCCTAAAATACTTTCGAACCATGCAGACAGGAAACATCGGTGTAACCACGGAAAACATCTTCCCCATCATCAAGAAGTTCCTTTACTCCGACCACGAGATTTTCTTGCGCGAGTTGGTCTCCAACGCCGTCGATGCCAGCCAGAAGATGAAGGCCCTGGCCCGCACGGGCGAGTTCACGGGCGAGCTCGGCGACCTCAAGGTCTGGGTCGAGCTGGACAAGGAGGCCAAGACCATCACCATCCGCGACAGGGGCATCGGCATGACCGCCGAGGAGATCGAGAAGTACATCAACCAGATCGCCTTTTCCAGCGCCAACGACTTCCTGGACCAGTACAAGGACAAGGTGGACGCCATCATCGGCCACTTCGGCCTGGGCTTCTACTCTTCCTTCATGGTCTCCAAGAAGGTCGAGATCATCACCCTCTCGCACAAGGAAGGCGCGCAGGCCGTCCGCTGGAGCTGCGAGGGCAACCCCGAGTTCGTCATGGAGGACACCCACAAGGACGACCGCGGAACCGACATCATCCTGCACATCGACGACGAGAACCTCGAGTTCGTCGAAAAGAACAAGCTCGACGAGCTCCTGAGCAAGTACTGCAAGTTCCTGGCCGTGCCCGTGGTCTTCGGCAAGAAAACAAAATGGGCCGATGGCAAGGAGCAGGACACCGAGGAGGACAACCAGATCAACGACACCGACCCGGCCTGGCGCAAGAAGCCCGTGGACCTCAAGGACGAGGACTACAAGGACTTCTACAAGAAGCTCTACCCCGGCCTGTTCGAGGAGCCGCTCTTCCACATCCACCTGAACGTCGATTATCCGTTCAACCTCACCGGCATCCTCTACTTCCCCCGCCTGAAGACCAACCTCGACATCCAGAAGAACAAGATCCAGCTCTACAGCAACCAGGTCTTCGTCACCGATTCCGTCGAAGGCATCGTCCCCGACTACCTGGGCCTGCTCCACGGCGTCCTCGACTCGCCCGACATCCCGCTCAACGTCTCGCGCAGCTACCTCCAGAGCGATTCCAACGTCAAGAAGATATCCAGCCACATCACCAAGAAGGTCGCCGACCGCCTGCACGACATCTTCAAGAACGAACGCGAGAAGTTCGAGACCAAGTGGGACGACCTCAAGCTCTTCATCACTTACGGCGTCCTGAGCGACCCCAAGTTCCATGACCGCGCCAGCAAGTTCGTCCTCCTGAAAAACACCGAGGGCAAGTTCTTCACCCTCGAGGAGTACAACGAGGCCGTCAAGGCCAACCAGACCAACAAGCAGGACCAGGTCATCTACCTTTACGCCACCGACACCCTGACCCAGCACACCTTCATCGACGCCGCCAAGGCCAAGGGCTACGACGTGCTGCACCTCAACGGCCAGCTCGACATCCACCTGATTAACCATCTCGAGTCCAAGCTCGACAAGGTCAGCTTCAAGCGCGTGGACGCCGACGTCATCGACAAGCTCATCGCCAAGGACGAGGCCCGCGAGGTGGCCCTCAGCCAGGACCAGATCGACCTGCTCCGCCCCGTCTTCGAATCCTCGACCCCCGAAAACGGCAACTACTCCATCCAGTTCGAGAACCTCGGCGAGGACGGCCTGCCCGTCATCCTGACCCAGAGCGAGTTCATGCGCCGCATGAAGGACCTCTCGGCCATGAGCGGCAGCGCCATGGGCTTCTACGGCGACCTGCCCGACAGCTACAACCTCGTGGTCAACACCAACCACGCCCTGATCCGCCAGATGCTCGAGCTCACCCAGAAGGAGATGGGCGGGATGCTCCAGGACCTCGACGGCAAGAAAGTCCCTGTCAGCCAGCAGATCCAGGAGCTGGAGGCCCGCCACAAGGACATGAAGGACGAGGAAATCCCACAAGCCGAGAAAGACCAGCTCGACGAGCTGCACGGCAAGGCCAGCGAGTTCGACAACCAGCGCCGCGAGAGCCTCTTCCAGTTCGGCCGCCAGACGCCCGTCATCAAGCAGGTCATCGACCTGGCCCTGCTGTCGAACAACATGCTCAAAGGCCCCGCGCTGACCGAGTTTGTCAAGCGCAGTGTCAAGCTCATCGGCAACTGACCCTGGCACTCTCTTTCCCTACGGAACCTTGAACAAGCCCCGGCGCGCCCCCCACACCAAGGGCGCGCCGGTTTTTTTGGGGGGGGGGCGTTCTGTGTTTTTTGCGTGTACTGCGTGCGCCGGGTGTTCCGGGTGCGCCGGGTGTTCCGGGTGTTCCGGGTGCGCCGCGTGTTCCGGGTGCGCCGGGTGCGCCGCGTGCGCCGCGTGTTCCGGGTGCGCCGGGTGTTCCGCGTGCGCCGCGTGC
>JAIFMG010000201.1 GCA_020048645.1 Bacteroidota bacterium
GTATTGAGAAATCTGGATAAAAACGTCGTAAAATCATTGAGCCTGTTCCATTGGATTGAACGGGCAACTCGATAGCGGTTTGGTATCAGCTCCGCCCTGACCACCGTGGCCGTCTTCGCCCCCTTGAGCTTCGCCGGAGGTCTTGCCGGAGCGATGTTCGCCGACCAGGCATGGGCCGTAAGTCTCGGTTTGGCAGCCTCTTACGCCGTTTCGATAACGCTTTTGCCGGTTCTCTACGCCCTCCTGCACCAGCGCATGGCCAAGGCGTTCCCGGCCCGCGCCGACCGGGCGATCGAGGGGCAGGCATGGCACTTCCGGCTCTACAAAACAGGCTATCGGCTGGCATTTTCGAGGCCCCTGCTGCTCACGGCTTTCCTGCTTTCGGGCGTGCTGGCCGGAGCGCTGGCTTGGCCCCGGCTCGAACGGCGGGTGATGCCCGAGCTTTCGCGCGACGACGGATTGCTGCACGTCGTCCTGCCCCGCAACTTCACTCCGGCCGAAACGGCGCTTCGCCTAAAGCGTGTTTTTGAGCAAGTGGGGGACAGCGGCCGTGTCGGGTACAGCGCCTTGATCGGGCCGCACCAGTTCATGTTTGCAGAGAAGGGGCAGCAGTCCATCAACCAAACTACCTTGTATATCAAGGCTTTGAATGGCGACATTGAGGCACTGGAAAACCGTGTGCTCGAGCTTTTGCGCGCCCAGGGCATCACCGAACTGCGCCTGGAAAGGGTGCCCAGCGCGCCCGAGCAGATCTTCGACAGCGACGCCCCGCTGCTCTTGGCCCGCTTCGCCTTGACGACTTCCGAGCAGACGGCCGCGCCCGACAAAGCGCAGGAGCTGCTGCGAAACCTGGCCCCACGACTGCCCAAAATCCGCTTGGAGCCGCCCACCACCGAGCTTTTCGCCGAGTTGGAAATCTTGCAAGCGCAGTGCATGTTGTATGAAGTTTCGGAAATCCAGTTGGTGGAATACCTGAAAACGTACTTCTCCGAAAACCGGGAAGGCGATTTGCAGACGGTCTCGCGGCGCGTACCCATCGTCCTCGGGCAGGAGGCGGGGCGCGTGGAGGCCTTGCTCGACCAGGGCCAGGTGCCCAACGCGCAAGGCCAGCCCGTGCCCTTGCGCGAACTGGTCCGAATGCGCCAAAGCACGGATTACCAGATGCTTGTAGGGGGAAAGGACGGCGAGTTCCTGCCTGTCCGCATCGAAGAGGCAGCCGATCCGGAAGCCAGCATGGCCAGCATTTCCAGCTTTCTGGAAAGCGATCCGCAATGGCAGGCCAGCTTCACGGGCACCTGGTTCGAATCGCGGGAGCTGATGCTTCGCTTGGCTTATGTTTTGGCGATTTCCATCCTGCTGCTCTATTTCATCATGGCGGCCCAGTTGGAATCGCTCTGGCAACCGATCATCGTGCTGGTCGAGCTGCCCATCGACATGGGCTTCGTGCTGTTTGTACTCTGGTTGTCAGACATTTCGCTCAATCTCATGTCGGGCATCGGCATTGTGGTGATGAGCGGCATCGTCATCAACGATTCCATCCTGAAGATGGATCTGATCAAGCACAACATCAAAAAAGGAATGCCCATCGCGGCGGCTGTCATCGACTCGGGGGAAAGGCGTTTGAACGCGATCCTGATGACCAGCCTATCCACGATTCTGGCCCTTTTGCCTTTGTTTTTCATCCCTGGGCAGGGTAGCGAGCTGCAAATGCCGCTGGCCGTGGCGCTGATCGCGGGGCTTTCTTTTGGCACCTTGGTCAGCCTGTACGCTGTCCCGATGATGTACCAGGCCATTGCCCAAGTTTTGAGCCGCCGATGAAAAGCCCTGTTGACCAAAGCCCTGGGGCGAGCAGTTTCAGTGTTTTGCTCTTGGCCACGCTTGTGGTTTTGCTCGGCGTGGCGGCCCTTCCGCGCCTGCGCTTGGGGCTATTTCCTTCGGAAGGCCTTCCGAGCCTGAGCGTGAGCTACCAGTGGAACGACCAGGGCGCCCGAAACATCGAACAGGAAATCACCGCTCCGCTCGAAGCCATGCTGGCCACCGTGCAGGGCGTCCGCCACATCGAATCGGTTTCGCAGCAAGGCCGGGGCAGCATCCGCCTCGAGTTCGACGACCGCGAGACCCTGCGCGAAGCCCGTCCCGAAATCGCCGAACTGCTGCGCCAGGCCTACGCCCGCTTCCCCGAACAGGCCAGTTTCCCGGCCCTGGGCCAGGACGCGCCCGAAGAGGACCCGGCGCGCCAGCAGCCCGCGCTCGCTTACTCCTTCCTCGGCCAGGCGCCCAACCACGAGCTGGAAGAGTTCGCCCGGCGTTTCATCCTGCCAAAACTTTCTGGCATTGAAGGAGTTGAGCGGGTCGAGCTGCTGGGCGCCGAACGGCCGCAAACCGAGCTGCGCGTCGATGGGCAGCGCCTGGCGGCACTCGGAATCGACAAAAACACGCTGCTGGAGGCCCTCGCGCGGCATTTCGATCGGCAGCATGTCGGCGTGGGAGTTTCGCGCACAGAGGGCGCCGACTGGCTTCTGCCCCTTGTGGTGGGCCGAGCCCGCTCGGGCGACGACTGGGCACGGATTCCGGTGGCCGAAGTCGGCGGCCGTGTCCTGTTTTTGGGCGAACTGGCGCAGATCCAGGAAAGCCCGCAGACACCGCGTTCGATATTTCGCATCAATGGCATGAACACGGTTCAAATCATCTTTTTCGCATCCCCAGAAAGCAACATGTTGGAAATCATTCAAAGTATAAAAGATGAAGTTTCCTATTTCAGCCCAGAAATTTTGCCGACCGACAGCCGCCTGATGGTCTTGCAAGATGCGTCCATCCGGCTGAAGGCGGAGCTGCGGACGCTCTACGAACGCTCGGCCTTGACCTTGCTGGTCTTGCTGCTGCTGACCTACCTTTCTGCGCGAAGCTGGCGCTACCTGACGGTCATTGCCGCGAACTTGCTGGTGAGCTTGTCGCTTTCGGTCCTGTTGTCTGTTTTTTGGGGCATCGAGCTGCATTTGTTTTCGCTGGCGGGCGTGGCCGTTTCGCTGGGCCTGCTGATCGACAATGCCATCATCATGACCGACCACGTGCGGCGCGTGGGCGACCGTCAGGTTTTCATGGGCTTGCTGGCGGCCACGCTCACCACCATCGTGGCCTTGGGAAGCGTGTTTTTGCTTCCGGAGGAAGAACGGCTTCTGCTGACGGATTTCGCGGCCGTCGTGGTGCTGAACCTGGCTACTTCCTTGGTGGTTTCCTTGTTTCTGGTGCCTGCCTTGCTGGAGCGCTGGCCGCAGCGCCCTGCGCGGCGCGGCGACCCGCGCCTGGCGCGCCGACTGGCCCGCGCCTGGCGCGGCTACGGACGCCTGGCCAAGCTGCTGCGCCGCCGCAAGGGCTGGGTGCTGCTGGGCGTCGTGCTGCTCTTCGGCCTGCCGATCCACAATCTGCCTTCCAAACTGGAGGCCGGGCATTGGGCCGAGTCGGCCTACAACTTTTCCTGGGGAAATGAAACAGTGCAAAAAGAGTGGCGGCCCTGGCTTGAGAAGATCTTCGGTGGCACGCTTCGGCTTTTTTCGCGCTACGTCTTCGAGGGAGAAATTTGGCAGCACGAAGACGAAAGCGTCTTGCAGGTGCGGGCGCGGCTGGGCCCTGGCTCAACCATCGAGCATACAGATACCGTGTTTCGGCGCCTGGAGGGGCTGGTGCTCAAAAGCCCGGGCGTGGACTACTTCGTCAGCTCGATTCCGCATGGGCAAACGGGCAGCCTGGAGGTGCATTTCAGCCCGGAGGCGCGTGCCAGCACAATTCCCCAGATTCTGAAAATGAACCTGACACGGCACGCTTTCGACTATGGCGGACTGGATTGGCGGATTTCGGGCTTCGGCGAAGGCTACGACAACACGCTCTCGGCTCAGAATGCCAATTACAAAGTGGCGGTTTGGGGCTACAATTTCGAAGAATTGTTGGAACAAACACGAATCTTGCAGGAAATGCTGCTCACACATCCGCGGGTGCAGGACATGAAGGTGCAAGCCGTGCCCTACTTTCCGCCCCAATCGCCTGACCATCTGCTGCTTGCGCTCGACGCGCAGGCGCTGGCGCTGGCGGGCGGGCGTCCGGACAGGCTGCTGCGCTCGCTCGTGGCGCGGGCGCCTGGCCTCTATCCGGACATGCTGCTGGAAGTCGATGGGCGGAGCGTTCCGGTGAAGGTTACGGACAGCCAGTCGGCCAGCTTCGACCGCTGGAGGCTGCTGAACGCGGCCCTGGCCTCGCCGAGCGACACGCTCAAGACGGCGGCGCTGGCCTCGTTCAGCCTTGCGCGCGAACCGGAGCTGATCCACAAGAAAGACCAGGAGTACCTGCGCGTGCTCGATTACAACTACACCGGCGCCACCAAGTTTGGGGACCAGCATCTGAACCATTTCCTGGAAATGTCGCGGAGCGTTTTCCCGCCGGGCTACCGGGCCGAGCAGCTCGACTCGGTGCTCTATGTCGTTCACCGCGAGTACGATTACAGGGGCCTTTGGGGCATCCTGCTGGCCCTGCTGGTCTTGCTGGCGGTGCTGTTCAACTCGCTGCGGCAGCCGTTCTGGGTCCTTGTCCAGATTCCCATCGCCTACGCGGGCTTGTTTTTGACATTCTACCACTTCGACATTCGTTTTGACTCGGGTGGCTTCGCGGCGCTTATTGTGCTGGCAGGCAGTGCCATCAATCCGGCGCTCTACATCGTGAACGATTTCAACATCCTGAAGAAAAATCGCAAAAGTGGGAATCTTTCGAGGCTCTACGTTCGGGCCGTTCGGCAGAAAATCGTCCCGTCCTTGCTGACCATCGCCTCGACCGTGGCCGGGCTTTCGCCCTTCTTGCTGGGCGATCGCGATCTGGAGTTCTGGCACGCTCTGGCCGCCGGGGTGATTGGCGGTTCGGTGTTTTCGCTCCTGGGCCTGCTGCTGGTGCTGCCGCTTGTCGTGCGCAGGGAAGAGGGCGCTGGCCAGGTGCCATCGACTTCCTGACGCCAGGAAGGTGATGCTGGGTTGAAGTTGAGGCGATTGGAATTGTCTTTCCTGGCGCAATATGTAGTTGCGTTCAAACGCATAGCCCAACTTGGAAATCGTAACTTACAAATCATTGAATATCAGGCATTGGCTTTTATAAAATTGCAATTAGGTAACTACGTACTTTTGTTTTTTGAATGGGCGAATCTTATACCCGAGCTTTTCAAAAATTTCGGTCACGAAAGGCGACGGACGACAGCAATATTTCAGTATTATCTTTTTTCCATCTTTTGTCATCATGTCGGTGACCACAGATTTGTAGGTGTTCAATTTTTCGACAATTGTTGTCCACGACATCG
>JAIFMG010000071.1 GCA_020048645.1 Bacteroidota bacterium
GCTTCATGCTGCTTGAGTATTAGCAATACCCTCAATCTTTGCGTGATAAAGGGGATTGTTTTTTTCATGAGACGCTTGATCTCGCTTTCTGATTCTTTAATGACAATGATTTTTGGACGTGCCATAGTTGTGCATTAATGTTGAAGCCCCTAAATTAATAAAAAATCCAATTGTCCACATTGGATTGCAATATATCTTCATTTGGTATAATCCTGTGATGGACATTGTCAGAGCGGCCGGAATTTGTTAAAAATGGGTAGTTGGAATATTGCATCACCGAAAACAACTTGGTATAAACACGAGTCTTCACGATCACGTTTGAACTCGATTCGGCACGATGCCAAGCCGTTTCCGGATATTTCACCCTTGAAACCAACTTGGCATCAGAACGGGTAGCCGATGCCGAAGTGCAGTTGGGCGCGGTTTCCGGTGGCCGAGCGGGGCTGTTTCCAGGGCGAGCCGCCGAAGCGCGGGTCGTAGAGCTGTATGCCCAGGTCGAGGCGCACCACGAAGAACGAGAAGTCGAAGCGGGTGCCGACGCCCGTGTTGACGGCCAGTTGGCGGTAGAACGAGTTGAAGCGGAACTGGGCGCCCTCGCGGAGGTCGTACTCGTTGATGGCCCAGATGTTGCCCGCGTCGAGGAAGAGCGCCCCATCGACCACCCAGAACAGCGGGAAGCGGTACTCGATGTTGAACTCCAGCTTGATGTCGGAGGTGTGGTTGAAGATGCTGTCGGGGTTGAAGCCGTCCTCGAAGGTCTCGGGGATGCGGTACGAGCCGGGGCCGATGTTGCGCATGTTCCAGCCGCGCAGCGAGTTGGCCCCGCCCGAGAAGTAGCGGTGGCTGAAGGGCAGCAGCTTGGAGTTGCCGAAGGGCACGCCCACGCCCACGAAGGCGCGCCCCACCAGGCTGGCGCCCCGCGGGTTGAAGCGCGTGCGGTGGAACTCGGCCTCCTGCCGGAAGAACTGCGAGTAGGGGATGCCGAAGATCGTCTGGTGGCCCAGCTCCGGGTCGCGCGGCAGGTCGATGGCCTGGCCCAGCAGGTAGAGCACCGAGCCGCCCCAGTCGGCCTTGTAGCGGAAGAAGCTGAAATTCTCGTTCTTGTTGATTTTCTGGTTGTTGAAGGTCAGCTCGTAGCCACTGCCCAGGAGCAGGTTGTCGTTGTAGCTCTCGGCCAGGTTGGTCTCTTCGAGGAAGCGGATGAAGCCCTCGGTGCGCTTGGGCAAGGACGTGGAAGTCAGCATGAAAGGGTCCAGCTCGTGGGTGAGGAACTCGCTGGCCCGCCAGTTGTAGCCGTATTTGCCGACCAGGAAGGTGCCCGTGTAGTCGGGCCGGTCGTCGAAGCGGTAGCTGAGCGCGAAGGTCGTCTTCGGGGCGTTGCGGCGCAGTTGTTCCAACGAAAACGGCACGAAGACCAGCTTGGGCATGAGCAGTTGGGTTTCCAGGCTGAGCTCGTTGGAGTTGAGGCCCTGGGCGTCCTGCGCGTTGACCGTGCCCAGCGGGGGGATGTAGCCGCGGCCGAACTTGAGCTTGGTGGTGAAGATTTCCGCGCCCCGCAGGAAGTTGTTGTGCGCGTAGTTGAGGCTCAGGGCCATGCCGAAGTTGCCGGCCGCGTTGGTGCCTTCCACCTCCACCGAGTACGATTGCGGCACGTTGGGAGTGAGCTGGATGAAACAGTCGATCTTGCCAACGCTGTCGCCCGGGAGCTCGTCGTAGAGCGCGTCCTCGAAGCGGATGTTCGAGAACTTGTAAACGCCCAGGCTCGAAAGGTAGCGGTAGGTGTAGTTCAGGTCCGAGGCCCGGTAGAGGTCGCCCTTGTCGAACTGCAAGCTGTTGATGAGCAGGCTTTTGCGCACGATGGAATCGTTCTCGAGGAAGAAGGTGATGTCCGGGTTCGCCACGTAGGGCTCGGCCTGCAACATGCCGTAGTAGGCCTCGCTTTCGCGCAAGGCCCGCTTGGGGTCGTAGTCGGTGTAGATGAAGACGTTGTTGATCAGGTACTGCCGATGGTTGCCCGTGACGACCGTGGAGTCGTTGGGCTTGTGGTAGAACTTCTTGAGCAGCAGCACCACGTCGGCCTCGTGGTCGCGGCCGATGGTATCGACCCGATACTGGAGATAATCCTTGGAAAAGTAGAAGTAGCCGTTGTCCTTGAGCGAATCGGTGATGCGCTGCCGCTCGGCGTCGAGCACGTCGATGTCGAACAGCTCGCCCACGCGCACCTTCGAGGCCGTGGTGTCGATAATACGCAGGATTTCAGGGTCTTGAACGCCCGCGTAACTGAAGGTGCCTACGCGGTACGGTCGCTTGGGCCGCACCACGTAAACGGCCTTGGCGGTGCGCTTGTTGTCGTTGAGCACCACCGAGTCGGCGACCCGGGCGTCGTAGTAGCCCCGGTTCGCGAGGAAGATCTCCATCTGCTGGGCGCCCTTCTGGCTTTGGTAGCGGTCCCAGACCACTGGCTCGGACGCCTTGAGCAGGACCCATTCGCGGAAGCTGAAAATCTGCTCGCGGGGCGTCTTGCCCAGCAGCTTGCGCTCGATGTTGATCTGGTCGAGCTTGGTCTGCCGCACCGCCCGCTTGGCCTGCGTCTTCTCCGGATCGAAGCGGTTGTAAAGCCAGAGGCTGAAGCCGAACAGCTTGAAAACCTTGCGGTTGGGCTGCTGGCGGATGAACTTGGCCAAATCGCCTTCCGAGACCTTGCCTCCTCGCACCAGCACCTCGTTCTCGGTGAGCAGGTACTGGCCCTCCGGGACCAGCTTGGCCGGGTTGCAGCCGCTCGCCGCTGCCAGCAAGGCAATGCCCAGCAGCGCCAGGGCCCAATGTCGGGGAAATGTCTTCAAACCTTGGGTTTTGGGTCAAAATTAAGAAAATCGTCGGTCCGCGTGCCCATCTTCCTATGCGCCGGGCCAGCCCACCGACAGCGCCAAGTAGCCAAGGCCCGCCAAGGCTGCCGCCCCGGCGAGCACCGGCAGAAGGTTCATCTTCAGGATGCCCTTGAAATCGTTGACCCCAGCCGCCGTGCCCGCGGCGATGATGTTGAACTGTGAGATAGCGTTGCCCAACGAGGCACCCGACAACTGCTGGCCTAGGACCACTTCCTGTGGCAGTCCCAAATCTTGCGCCGAACTTTGCTGCAAGGCCCCGAAAATGATGTTCGAGACCGTCGTGCTGCCCGTGATGAACGCCCCGACCACCCCTATCAGCGGCGCCACCAGCGGATAGCCCTTGCCCGCCTGGACTAGCACCCCCGAGATGCTCCCAATCATCGACGGAAGCTCGCCATCGCCATTCAGCATCAACTGTGTTATTGAAAGCGATGGAAATAGCACAACAAACACGGAGAAAGTCTTGGATGCCACCGGGCGATAGTCCACCTTGCGATCCTTGACCCGCAAAAGCGCGAAGCCCGTGGCCAGCATGAACGGCACCAGCGGCGAACGCATCGGCTGAACCGAGGCAGAGACCGACGTCCCGAACAGCGATCGGAACTCCAGCTTGCGCGCCAGGAAGGCCTCGAGCGCCGGAAACAGCTTGGGAATCAGCAACAGGCCCACCAACAGCAAATAGGGCGACCACGCTCGCCAGTCGAAGCGCTTCTGCTCGAACAAGAAAAAAAACGAGAAGACCGCCATCAGCAACGAAGCCACGACGCCCGCCAACTCGCGCAAGTAAGGCGCCAACAGCACATAGGGGAGTATCACGGCGGCGAAAAGCACAACACCATGACGGAGGCCGCCGCCTTGTCCTTCCGCCGACAACGAGCGGTGCAAAGAAAGCAACACCACAAGCCCCACCAGCATGATACCGAAAGTCGCGAAGCGGTAAATCAAACCGACCTGCTCCGTGTTGAGACCCAGCGGCGCCTCAAGACCCGCGATCATCGGCGTGCCCACCGCGCCCGTCAGCGCGAAAAGCCCGTCAACCAGCAGCACCGCGCCAATTGACAGCACCGGCCCGTAGCCAAGCGCGATCAGCAGCAGCGGCACAATCGTCGCCGGCGTGCCGAAGCCCGCCACGCTCTCAAAAAAGGCCGTCAGGAACAAGGTCAGGAAGTAGAACTTGAAATCGCGGCTGCCGTGGATGCCATCCAAGGACGATTTCAAGCCTTCGACATAGCCCTTCACTTCCATGACATGATACAGCAGGATTGCCCCGAAAATGATCATCAGGATGTTGACCGTCCCCACAAAGGCGCTGGCCAGCGATGCCCAAAACACCATCAAGGCGCCACCGCTGGCCAGGAAGATCGCCGCCGCGAAAGCCAGCCCCGCGAAGATGCCCGTCTTGACGCCTTGCCAAAGGCTCAGCGCCAGCAACACCACGATGGGCAAGAACGAAATCCATGCGTAGTTCGATTGGAGAAAATCCATGCTTCAATTGTGTTGCGTTGTTTTTTTATGATGTTGAATCAGGCTTCGGCCCGCTCGCGCCGCCGCTCCTTCCAGAGCGTGTGCCCCATGATCGAGACCGCCGCGATGATGAAGGCCCAGCCGAAAAGCAAGAACGAGAAGCGGTACAGCGTGTGGACGGTCGCCAGCGAGTCGCGCTCGTCCGCGAAGATCGCCCGGTCCTCATCGGCCAGGTAAACCAGCTCCGCCCGCGTGCCCAGCGCACGGGCCGCGCGTCCCTCGATGTGGAAGACCCGCTCCTGGCCGTCCGCCCCCGTCGTCCGCAAATGGTGCTTGTAAAAGATGAACGGGCGCTCCTGGGCGTCGCTTCCCGGGTACAGCGTGTCGATCTGCACGATTTCCGCCGCCAACGTGGCCTCCGTGCTGAAAATTCCCTCCAGCTTGTCCTGGTGCCGTCCGGCGCTGTGCAGGAACAAAAAACCCACGCCCACGGCCAGCAGCATCGCCAAGGCCAGGAATGTCAAATTGCCTTTTCTGTCTTCCATTTCCATTTTTTTTGGCAAATTTAACCCTCCGCCGACAAAAACCATGTCCACCCCCACGAAAAGCCCGATCCGTGGCCCTCGAGGCCTTGGATTTTTGGAAAATCTCCCCTAAATTTAAGCCCAAGAACAATCCAACATGGAAGACATACTACTGGTGAACATCGGCCAACTGCTCCAGATCGACCGGGGGAGCGGCCCGGCCTTGCGGGGCAGGCAAATGGCCGAGCTGCCCTACCTGGCCGACGCCTACCTCTTCATCCAAGATGGCCGGATCGCCGATTTTGGGCCCATGGCCGAACTCGATGCCCAAAAGATGGAAGGCTTCCACGCCCGCGGCAAGCGCGCCATCAATTGCAGCGGCCGCCTTGTGATGCCCGCCTTCGTCGATTCGCACACCCACCTGGTCTTCGCCGGAGAGCGTTCCGCCGAGTTCGTCCAGAAGATCCAAGGGGCCACCTACGCCCAGATCGCGGCGGGCGGCGGCGGCATCCTCAACACCGTGAAAAAAACACGGGCGACCACCGAGCGCGAACTGTTCGACATGAGCATCCCAAGGATTTGGGCCGCTATGGAACACGGTACGGCGACCTTCGAAATCAAAAGCGGCTACGGCCTCAACCTGCAAGACGAACTGAAAATGCTGCGCGTGGCCCGTAGCCTGGGACAGCTCAGCCACGCCACCGTCCGCACCACTTTGCTCGCCGCCCACGCCCTGCCTCCCGAGTTCAAAAACCAGAAGGACAAGTACGTGGACCACGTGGTGCGCGAAATCATCCCTGCCGCCGCCAGCGAGGGCCTGGCCGATTTTGTCGATGTTTTTTGCGAGACAGCTTTCTTCAGCACCGACGATACCGGCCGCATCATCGAAGCGGGACTAAAACACGGTCTGCCCGCCAAGATTCACGCCAACCAGCTCAACCGCTCCGGCGGTGTCCAGGTGGCCACCCAGATGGGAGCGCTTTCCGCCGACCACCTCGAGTCGGTGGGGCAGGAGGAAATCGACCTGCTCGCCCAACACCCAAACACCCTGCCCACGCTGCTTCCCGGGGCCGCCTTCTTCTTGCGCATGGACTATCCGCCCGCCCGCCAAATGATTGATGCTGGCCTGGCCCTGGTGCTCGCTTCCGACTTCAACCCCGGCTCGGCCCACAACTTCAACCTCCAAAACATCTTCACCCTGGCCTGCGTGCCCATGCGCATGAGCCCCAATGAAGCCCTCAACGCGCTGACTTTCAACGCCGCCTGCGCGCTCAAGCTCCAAGGCGAGCTCGGCTCTATCGACCGGGGAAAGCTCGCCAACCTCTTCATCACCCAGCCCATGAGTTCCATCGACTACATTCCCTACGCCTGGGGACAGAACCACGTCTGGAGAACCTGCCTGAAGGGCTATTGGACCTGACCACCTTGGCCCAAAAACAAGACGCCCCACGCGGTGCTTCCGCATGGGGCGTCTTGTTGTGAGGTCAACGCTCGGTGCTCTTCTCGATCGGACAGAAGCTCGCCGTGCCTGGCCTAAAGCTATCACTTCTCAATCTGGAGAAGAAAGGGTTTTGGGTATTCAACACCGTTGTACCAAACGCGGTACGGTTCCGTGAAAACCCACCCTTCTACGACCCGCGGTTTGTATTCCGTGTCGATGGTGTCGGTGTCTCCGTCGCTGAAGCTGATGAGGGTTCGGTAGTTCCTTCCGAAAATCTCCTGTGCCTCAGGGCTATCCAAGTTCCTCAGATTGCGCACATCTTCTTCCGCAGGCTGGTTGAGCCAAAAACTAAGGGTGTACTGCCCTGTTTCTGGGTCACCAAAAATCCACCAGTTAGGCTCGAAACCCCAGGGGTAGAAGTTTCCCTGCAACTCGGTTTCGCCTTCCAGATTCACGAAGTAGAACAGGAAGTCTGACGAGTCCAAGCTGTTCGGATGCTCCGGATTCAGCCGATCTCGCCCCAGGCTGTCGCTTATGCGCATGTAAATCGCGGAATCAACCCGAAGGGCAATACCCTCCTTTTCGCAGCTAGTGGACAAGGCAACCAGGAGTAGAAACAAGCCAAATGTGTAACGTTTCATGTTGTTCAAATTTATGTTAAAGGTTTGAAAAAAAAAGTCAAAAGCTGAATTGCAATTCAATTGATACCACAAAGCTAAACCAAGGCCCGATGCCCTGCAATAGGTCCCGGCCCGCCAATCGAAATTTGGACCGAAACGGTCCGTTTTTGGACCATTTTTGCCAAAAGAGGCCGAAAATTGGACCGAAATGGGCCAGCCGATGAGGCCCGCCGCCTGCGCAGGCCAGCTTTCCCGCTTGCGTCATTGAGAAACAGATTCGCACTTGAGATGCCGAGTTTCGCATAATATTCTATATTTGCCGGAAGGTTCAATTCCGTAACGATGAAAAAAAAGTCCCCCCCCCCCCGCGATGATTATTTCGCAAGCGGCTTCCGCTTCGCGAATGAGGCCGACGTGGTAGCGAAGCTCGAACGTTGGGTACACAGTTTTACTCGCTCACCGGACGATTGCGACAAATGGCGCGAGTATCCTTTTCTTTACGACTACAATTCCGCTTGCTTTCGCGTCTTTCCCAAGGTTCCCGGCGCATGGGACCTACTTCCGCTCAGTGGGCGAGCCTTTCCCGACATTGCCGCACTGCAAAACGGCCTGCATCCCAAAGATTCCGAACTTCTGCCCCGCATGTTCGAAGTCGGACAAAAGTTCTGGCAAAGCGAAGAAGAGAAAGAGGCAAGGAAGTGGAAATCGAATTTCTTCGTTCGTTTGTCGTCAGATGTGGCGGGCCTTCTGGGTTTGAAAATCGAGATGCTTCCGCTTGCGACCGATGCGGAGGGCAAACTTTGGCTGTCGGTGGGCAAGGTCGCCATCAGCCGCAAACAAAACCTGCTCTTCCCGCACTTCCGGCACACCGAAAGCGAAAAAGCCGCGCTGGTCTTGCCCGATTCCACCCTGTTTTTCCTCACCAAAGCCCAACTTGAGATGCTGCTCTTTCTGCGCATGGGAGTCAGTTTCACCAAAATGTCCGAGGTCATGGAGTACAACCGCAAGACCCTGGCCCAGATGCGCCAAAGCCTCTACGAATCCACCGGGACCGACAACCCGTCCGCGCTCTTGCTTTTCGCATTCGGAAAGGTTTGATAACAAATTGCTATCCAACATGATGAATTGCCTTGAAGCCTCGTCCAACCCCGAAGGGGTGAAATGATTGTAGAAACCCCGAAGGGGTGACATGATTGCAGAAACCCCGAAGGGGTGACATGATTGTAGAAAACGGATCCAAGCCAGAGAGGAGAACCCCGAAGGGGTGACATGATCCCCATCGAGGGCTAGGCCAGACAGTGCCCCACCTTCGGCATTCGCCCGTAATCTTCCCAATTTCACGCAAAATGCTGACGATTTGTATCTATCCCTAGAACGCTACATGGCCTGATAATCAAGAACAAAGCCGCACAATGGCGCTGCCGGACAATAACAAAAAAAGGCCGGCGAAATGCCGGCCCTTCAAAGTTGCTGCAAGCCCAGACGCTTATTCGGAGCGCGTGATCAGGCCCTCGCCGCTGATGGTCAGGCCACTGTTAGGAAAGTCGGCCGCTGTCAGGTCTTGGATGACCTTGATGACGCGCTTCTGCGGATCGACGAAGGTGCCCCGGCCTTCGATCTGATGCGTCGGAATGGTTTCCGCGCGCAAGAACTCGCCTTCCTCGTCCACAAACACTTTGAAAATTGGCGCGATGCCCCCCATGCCCGATATGTTCATGCGGCTGTAGGTGCAGAAATTGCCCATGCTGTACGCGATGAAACGACCTTTGTAGAGGTTCACGGCCCGCGTAACGTGCGGCCCATGCCCGAAAACAATGTCAGCTCCAGCGTCGATGACCATCTCGCTGAACTTGCAAACATTTCCCCGGTTGTATCCGTAGGCGATTTCGTCTCTGCATGGCGTGTGTTGGTAGGCGCTTCCTTCAGCCCCCGCATGGAACGAGACGATCACGATGTCACATTCCGCTTCGAGCTTGCGAACGATTTCCTGCGCTCCGGTGTAGTCGAGTATCGGCGCGCTGCCATTTTCGGGCGAAAAGGCGCAAAATCCGTATTTGATGCCCTCATTTTCCCATATGGCCGAAGGATTGGACACCGTTCCGGCGTGGACCAGCCCCGCGGCGCCAAGGTGCTGCATGGTCGATTCGCGGCCCTGGCTGCCGAAGTCGCCCGCGTGGTTGTTGGCGATGCTCAACAGGTCAAAGCCCGCATCCTTCAAAATGCCAGCATAGTGTGGCGACATTCTGAAAACATAGCAAACCGAAGGATCGCTGCACGACTTCGCGACACCGCCCTCGATCAGCACTCCCTCGAAATTCCCGAAGGTGCAATCCGCGCTCTGGAGCACCGTCTTCACGTCGGCCAGGAGCGGCGTCGGGTCGTCGTTCGGGGGCAGGAATTGCGTGGAAGGGTGGCTGGTTCCCAGCATGATGTCGCCAACCCCAATGACGGAAATCTCCCGTTTTGGGGCGACTTCGGCGGTGGGCGCTGCCGCTTGCTGCACTTGCGCCGTATCGGTCGCGAGCTGCTCGGCTATGCTGTCCAGGGGCTGTTCGCCGTTCTGGGCCGTCCCGTTTTGGGTGCAGCCCTGCCACTGCCCCCCGAGGAGGGCCAAGCTCGCCGCCAGGGCGATGGTTTTCGTTCTTCTCATCATTTTTTCGATTTTTCGTGTGGGATGAATGCCCGCGAACTTAGGCCAAGCGCTTCAAATTCGTGCGCCATGACGGCATTTTCGGCGCGCTGGGCGATTTTCACGAGTCGCTGGCGCCCGGTTTCCGGCGACTCCCTTTGATTTCGGAGCGGTGCCGCTTGTGCTGCAACCGCTTCATTTTCACGGCCTGCGGCACCCGGACGCGCTTGCGTTTGGCAGGCCGGTAAATGCCTTTGGCCAGCAGCAGGAAGAATTTCTCGATACATTCTTCGCGGTTCTTGCCCTGGCTGCGGTGCTCCGAGCTGGCCACCCGCAAAATGCCTTCTTGGTTCACGCGGTTGGCCAGGCTTTCCAGCGCCCGCGCCTTCTGCCAATCCTCGAGCAGGCCCGTGCCCCGCAGGTCGAAGTACAGCTCGACTGCCGTGTTTACCTTGTTGACGTTCTGGCCGCCCGGCCCGCTCGCCAAGACGGCCTTGAGCGTCCACTCGCGCTCGAAGGGGAGGCCGCGCAGCCACCGCTCAATCTCTTCCGGACTCGACATGATTCACCTGTTTTGTTGATGCCCCAAAGGTAAACATTCTTGCCAAATCGCATTTTTCTTCCAAGGAATGAATGATCCTGTGGCAAGTCGCCACGATTGTTCAAACATTTTGAAATATGAAATTCAATTTGATTAATTCAGGCCGTCAAAACATCGAAAATAACGACGCCGGCCCCAAAGATGGGTGCCGGCGCCGAAGGTTGATTTGAGAACAGCGAATTTCAAATCAACGCATTCACAACAAAAACCCTCTTACTCCATGTAAAAAGTCAAAAACAAGATCAACTGTTCCATGCTATCCGCCATTTCGCGGATGGGGTCGTAATACGAATCCAGCGCAGGCACAAACCCTTGCGCATGGGTGCTTCCGAAATTCTCAACCACATGGTTCCAAGGTGCTTGCGGCGTGTTGCGCATTTCCACGAATGCCAGTTCGAGGGCGTCCTTAACGTCCGCGTCCAAGCCCGAGCGGACAGCCACCAGTGGCTCCGGAATGGGATCGGATTGCCACAACAAGTTGAAACTACCTTCCGCCAAGACGCCTTTTTCAATAGCCAGGCGCAAATCTGGTTCCGAGCAAGCTATCAGGGAAGCCTCCCCACGGGCCAGCTCCGCAATGGCTTCCTGATGTCCGCCCGCGAAGCGCACTTCGGCGAAGTGCATCTCCAAGGGGTCAAGCCCCGCCTGCGCAAAGTGCAGACGCGGAATCAAGTGGCCCGAGGTGCTGGTCGCGTGGACAAAAGTAATGGTCTGTTGGTCAGATACTTTGGTCAATTCCTCGAAGCTCTTAGGACCAAGGGCCGCACTTACCAACATGCTACGGTAGAACGATGGATTCCCATCGGCATCGCTCATCATGACCAGCGGTTCAATTCCGCCGCCGGTCTCGGCATGGCTGAGCACGTAACTGAACGGATTCAGGAAGGCAACGTCGATGCTGCCATCGGTGATTCCGGCGTTCAACTCCTCGAGTTTTCCGGCCGAATGGATGGCCACAGGGCGGTCCAGGCGCTGGGCCAGGTACGCGGCAATCGGGGCCAACTTTTCCTTTGGGAAATAGTACGATCCCGAAATCACCAAGGAATCGTGTTGTGATTTCCCTAGAAGTGGAAATGAAAGCAACAGCAGCAAAAACGATAAAGTCCCAATGGGCTTTTTCATTGTGAGTCAATTTAAATTTGATGCCGCGAAAGTAAGCGATTCGACCGACACTTTTGGAAAGTCAACTTTATCTTCTTGCTAAACTTTCGCGAACTTTCGCGAAAAACATTGCATTTCCATACCCAAAATGAAGCGAAGGTTACGCCAAGATTTTGAACTGCCCAAAAACATTTCGTGGCTTGCGCCGCATGGCTTATTTTCGCGGCCTAAATCAACCGAAATGAAAAAATGGACAATTGGGGCGGTTACGGCCCTATTCGTGGCAAGTTGTGGCGCCCCCAAACCGGGCTTCAACCCAGAAGTTACGCTCGACGAATTGCGCGCGAGTGTCGGCTACCTGGCCTCCGACTCACTATCCGGACGCTTTCCGGGCACCGCTGGTGACAGCCTTTCGGCAGCCTTCATCAGCCAGCATTTCCATCAAGTAGGCCTTAAACCACTGGGCGACAGCTACTCGCAAGATTTCGAAGTTTTCACTGGCGTCGAATTGGGACAAGCCAACCACCTGCGCTGGGGCGACTCGACCCTGGCCGCCGGGACGGATTTCGTGCCCTTGGTCTTTTCCGCCAATGCCGAAGCCAAGGGAACGGCCGCCTTCGTGGGCTACGGCTACGCCCTCGCTTCCGATTCCCTGAAGTGGGATGATTTCGCTGGCCAGGACCTCACGGGCAAATGGGCAGTCATCTTGTTGGGCGACCCTGAGCCCGCGGCCCGTGAAAGCCAGTTCATCCCCTATTCCGAACCTCGCGCCAAGGTGCTCAACGCGCAAGATCGGGGCGCCATCGGTGTCATTTTCGTGGCCGGGCCCGCCAACGAAGCCGACGACCAACTGCCTGAACCCAAGCTCGACCGCGGCTCCACCGCCCAGGCCGCCATTCCAGTTTTGAGGATCTCCCGCACGGCTTTCGAGCGCATGACAGGAAAAAATGTCGAAGAATTAGAAGCCGGGCTCAATGAAAACAAGAAACCAGCTTCCTTCGCCATCGACCAGAACATCGAGGCCCGGGCATCCATCGTTTTTCACAAAGTTACAACGCACAACCTGATCGGTGTTTTGGAAGCCCCGAATCCTGCGGCCGAAAAGCCCTACCTCGTGGTATGCGCCCACTACGACCACTTGGGCATGGGCGGACCCGGCTCTGGTTCGCGGGCGGTGGACACCATCGCCATCCACAACGGCGCCGATGACAACGCTTCCGGCGTAGCCGCGATGATCGAAATGGCCCAGGCCTTGGCCGCCCAACGCGACTCTTTGCAGCGAAACATCATTTTCATGGCTTTTGGTGCCGAGGAAATGGGCCTTCTCGGTTCAAAGTTCTTCACCTCCAACCCCACGGTCTCGCTCGACCAGGTGATGGCCGTATTCAATTTCGACATGGTCGGACGATTGAAAGAGGACAAGACCATCGCCGTCAGCGGAACGGGCACTGCTGCCGAGCACGAGTCCATCCTGGACAGTTTCAAAGGTCAGCAGGGGCTTGACTTTGTCTATTCGCAGGAAGGCTATGGCCCATCCGACCACGCTTCCTTCTACGTCGAGGACATTCCCGTGCTCTTCTTTTCGACCGGCGCCCACGAAGACTACCACACGCCGCAAGACGATGCCGATAGGATCAACTACCAAGGAATTAAGACGATAACGGATTTGGGCGCGGCCCTTGTGAGCCACTATGCCCAGCTTCCGAATGGCTTGACCTTCCAGGAAGCGGGCCCCAAGACCAGCATGAACTCCCGCAGCCGCATGAAAGTTACCTTCGGGGTGATGCCCGCCTACGCCAGCCAAGAGCCTGGCCTGACCCTCGACGGCGTTACTCCCGGAAAGCCAGCAGCCCTGGCCGGAATTCGAAAAGGGGACAGAATCGTCGCCATTGATGGGAAGCCCATCAATGACATTTACGAATACATGGCCCGACTGCAAACCCTCGAAGCTGGTTCGCGTGTCAGCGTTGACGTAGTGCGCGAAGGCGAGACTTTGGTCTTTATCATCGAGCTGTAATCAAGGCATAGTTATAAACTCAAAACACGGTTTTCGTCAATCTTTTGGATTGAGCGAAAACCGTGTTTTTATTGCTGGGTGTTTCCTACTTGTCGCAGGCCTCTCAATGGAAGGGGTCTTCCAGGTAAGCCTTTTTAACGGCCTGGGCGACGTTGTAAGCCACCTTGTTGTTCAAAGATGAAGGAATGACTTGGTCCCGCGAAATGTTATCAACACTTTCAGCTATCGCATAGGCTGCGGCGATCTTCATGCCCGCCGTGATGGTCTTAGCCCGTGCGTCGAGCGCGCCACGGAAGATGCCCGGGAAGGCCAGCACGTTGTTGACCTGGTTGGGCAGGTCGCTGCGTCCCGTCCCGACAATGGCTGCGCCACCTGCAAGCGCCTCGGCGGGCATGATCTCGGGCGTAGGGTTGGCCAAGGCGAGCACAATCGAGTCTGGGTTCATGCGCCGTATGTCCCCAGTTTTCAGCAAGTTGCCTACACTGACACCGATGAAGACATCGGCGCCCTCGAGCGCGTCGCGCACCGTTCCTTGCAAATCGTTCGGATTGGAGTAACGAAGGATTTCGCGTTTGGCGTCGTTGATGTCGTCCCGTTTGCGGTGGATGATGCCCCGGCTATCGGCCATGATCACCTCCCGGACCGGGATGCAAATCGTGGGGTCGATGCTCACGCAGCGCAGCAGACGGGCAATGGCGATACCGGCGGCACCGGCACCGTTGATGACGATCTTCAAGTCTTCGAGCTTCTTCCCGAGAATCTTGCAAGAATTGATAAGCGCCGCCAAGACGACAATCGCTGTTCCGTGCTGGTCGTCGTGGAAAACGGGAATGCCCAGATCTTGCAGTCGAGCCTCAACCTCGAAACTCCGGGGAGCGGAAATGTCTTCCAAATTGATGCCCCCGAAAGTCGGAGCGATGTTTCGGATGGTCTGGACAATCTGGTCCGTATCCTGCGTGTCGAGTACGATGGGGAAGGCATCGACCCCAGCGAAGCGCTTGAAAAGCATACACTTGCCTTCCATGACAGGCAGTGCGGCGAGCGGGCCGATGTTGCCCAAACCCAGAACAGCCGTTCCATCACTGATGACGGCCACCATGTTTCCTTTCATGGTGTATTCGTAGGCAGCTTCAGGGGACTTGTAGATTTCACGACATGGTTCGGCTACGCCAGGTGAATAGACCAAAGCAAGATCTTCACTGGTGTGAATTTCGATTTTGGGATCGATTTTGATTTTGCCTCTGAGCGCAGAATGCAAGGCCAAAGACTTTTGATAGACATCCATTTTTTGTTGGTGTTCGTGAAAGAAACCATCAACGGACGAATGAACCCAATGGGCCATCCTCACGAATGATGTTTTTGATTTCGGAAAGTTTGATGCTTACTGGGTTGATGCCAGGCAGTGCGTAGGCACCATGCTCTTCGCGGTTGAAGTGGTAAACGAGGGTGCTGCCGAGCAGTTGAATGTTGCCATTTGGTGTAATTTCTTGGGAATCATAGCCATAGTCTGCGAGGCTGGTTTCCAAGTCTTCTTCGGTCTCCCGAGTCAGAATGGTAGTCAGGGTGCTTTGAAAGCCAGGCTTGAAGAGGTCATCTTCGGTGTAAGGCTTATCATTTTGCAAATCCCACAAGAAGAAATTTTGATAGTCATAGCCATGCGCTCCGCCGCTGTAACCGGAAACGGTCTCGGAGAAACTAGCGATGCCAAAAAAGTTGAAGTAAAATTCAAACGTATGCGTGTAGCTGTCGTTCCAGTCGTAAGATGCTGCTTGCGCAGTGGTTTCTTCCTCGTATTTGCTGAAACAATCCGTTAGCCCATCGCACTCGGTCTGGCTAAAGGCTTTGTCCAGCATGAATTGAAGCATCTCTGGGTTTTTACCGAACTCTTGCGGAGGAACCTGCAGTTGTATGTCGTACTCGTAAATCGATTCGTATTGTGTTGTGCCGTCAAACTTGACTGCAAAAGGCTCAATTCTTGCCGACTCTCGGCCATCGAAAACAGCTACAAAATCATAGGTCTTGCTTCCGTCAGGCGATTTCCAAACACCTTTGATTTGCTGAAAAATCACGTCATCAGCAAATTCGAAACGTCCCGTGGTTTTACCGGCTGCATTCTTTTCTTCGACCACCCATTTTTGACCTTGCAGCGTGCCCTCCAGGATCAAGAACGCTTTCACGTTATCGTAAAAATAATATCCTTTGATGGACTTGGCATCATAGTCGGCCTGCAGGTGCATCGAAAATTTTATGTCGTCTCCCATCGTTCCCTTGAGAAAGGCTACCGTCAAATTGCTCTGGTGATAGGGCCCCCAATCGGGCATCATTTCCGAATACCCCTCGACGTAACCGACGCCATTCTCGTCAGAACCAGAAGCGGACTCCGCCGCTTCATTGCTAGCCGCACGGTTTTGAGTGGAATCATTGTCAGAAGTATTTTGCCCCGGGGACGAGCAGCCCATAAGCCCTACCAGGAAGAGTGAGATGAAATGAATTTTTTTGTTTTTCATAATTGAAGAAAGTTTTGTTTGTGCAGCAAATGTAAATATTTTGCATTAAGAATCGAAAAGTTGAATTCTAAGGGGCTTAATTTTGTCAATTGCCTTAGATTACCTGTTCTGCGGGTAGAATTTAGGGTTTCCAAAGTAAAGAACTAGATTACTGTTGTGTGTTAAAGGCTTTAGTGACAAAGGAAGTCGGAAATTTGCTTATCTTCGCTTAACAACCAACCAAACCCTCAAGAATGGACATGAAAGAATCAATCCAAAAAGTTGAAATCAGGCTTTGTTATCAGATTCACGAAGGTTTTGAGCTGTTCAGTGCCGAGGAATTGGCCCTTTTCGAAGCTGCTCGCGAAGCGACTAGGCAATCTTACGCTCCTTATTCCAAGTTCAATGTTGGCGCGGCTTTGTTGCTGAGTGATGGGAGTATTTTGAAAGGAAGCAACCAAGAAAATGCAGCCTATCCTTCGGGCCTCTGCGCTGAACGGGTAGCGATGTTTTATGCGAATTCAAATTTTCCGAACCTGGCTGTTAGAGCCTTGGCTGTAACAGCGTCAAAGCTAGGTGAGTTTTCTTTAAAACCAGTACCACCATGTGGATCTTGCAGGCAGGTTCTTCTAGAATCCGAATCACGCTTCCAGACACCGATAAAAATTTACTTGGTTGGTCGGGACAAGGTCGTTGTTGCTGATTCCGCCAAGGACTTGCTACCATTGAATTTTGATAGCCAATATCTCTGAACATGGCCCTGAGCGTTGAAACGAAGAAAATACAGGAAGAGATTCTGCATCAGATGGATGCGGCGCGTTGGAAGGGCTTCCATCTTCAACAAGGCCAGTTGATATTGACAGAGACCTACTTGGTTTTCAGATCAGTTTCAAACACTGTTGTTATAAGTAGGAATGACATTGTTAAAGCACGACACATCGGTTTCTTGAATTTGATCAAAAACGGTTTTGCTGTCCTGATGAAGACACATGATTCTTATCGGTTTCTGGTTCAGGACAAGCGGTTTTGGATGGATTTATTGAACGCAAAAACCTAGACGATGGACAAACACATTTGGATACTATTTGCGTTGGTAGCCTCACTGAATATTCTGTTTCTCAGGAACAAGGCAATCAAGATTTACTCAAAGGAGCCTGATCGTTTTTATGGTTTCGAAACATCCATTTGGATTTTTGCAACGGTCCTGCTGGGGCCTTGGCTGGTGATGGGGGCTGGAATGCTTTCGGGATCAACCCAGACCGTTTGGGAATATCTTAATATCCGTCAAGGCGGCGTCAATGTCGTGCTATTTTGGATTCTTCCAGTCATTATTCTGTTTTTGTTGAACTATTGGGTCTGGCAGTCTGATGATAACGCAAAATTATTTGCTGATCAGATGCAGCTTTTTGCCCGACAACGTTTGGGTGCTTCCCTATGGCATAAGCCAAACTTTTCAAGGATTTATCTGGCTATTCTTCTTGTTGGTTATACGCTTAGCCTCACTTTTTTGTGGCTAGCCAATCATTCTTCGGATTCCCTCTAACCGCGAATGAAATGAATGAGCCAACTCAATCAGCCTCGATCAAACAGCACGTGCGCAACCAAATTATCATTAGAGCTTCCTGGATAGCGATATGGGGAAATGCTACCTTGGCCATTTTGAAATTGTCCATAGGCTTGATTTACAGTAGCTTTTCGGTTTTGGCCGACGGAATTGACTCGGCCAGTGACATTATTGTTTCCATCATAACTCTGGTAACTGCAAAGATTGTGGCCAAGCCGCCCAACCCCAGCTATCCCTATGGTTTTCGACGTGCTGACGCCGTTGCCGCCAAGGCGCTTTCGTTTGTGATCTTCTTCGCAGGCGCCCAGTTGGCCATTTCCTCTTTTACTCGGCTTTCAGGCGAAAGTCTGGAATCGCTCCCGGACAAGTTTACCTTCGGCGTTACCTTTTTTTCAATTATTGGGAAATTATTATTGGCTACCTATTTGCTGAAATTGGGTAAAACTTATAGCAGTTCGATGCTCAAGGCCAACGGCCTGAATATGCGAAGCGATGTAATGGTTTCCGTTTTTGTTTTGCTCGGACTGCTCCTTGGGACTTTCTTCAACTCCAGTTTGCCCGATGCGATTACTGCTTTTTTGGTCAGTCTTTGGATCATGCGCACCGCTTTTTCCATTTTCATGGAGACCAATCGAGAGCTTATGGACGGGGTAATGGATGTAGGGGTCTATGAAATTGTCTTCCAAGCAGTTTCACAAGTTGGAAGAGCTCATAATCCGCATCGTTTGCGTGTCCGACGGATTGGTGACATGCGTATTATCGCCATAGACATTGAGGTTGACCCTTCCAAGACTGTTTTGGAGGCTCACGAAATCGCCACCGAGGTGGAATCAACAATCAAGTCGATTCTGCCCGATGTCTATGATGTGCTTGTTCATATCGAACCCTTGGGAAATCAGCAACCCGACGAGACTTTTGGGGTAAGTTCCAACTTGTTGAAGGACATTGAAAAGACCAGAAAAAATTGATTATGCTTGGTACGAGCGCAAAGCGGCAACAAAAATTGTGGCAATGTGCTTTTGGCTGTAATGATTTAGGACGAGTTGCCTTGAATTTCGTCCAATTTCATTCATTTTGAGTGGATTTTCCATCGCCCAACGAATTTTGTTAGCGATATCTTGCGGATTGTTTGAGCTGAGAAGGATGTTGGTCTCGTTCTCAAAGATGCGTGAAACAGGTTTCGTGTTTTTCGAAATAATACACTTTCCCATTGAGGCATAATGGAACAACTTGTTCGGAACGACTGAATCGGCCTTGATGCCTTCGCCAAAAATTCCAAGGCAAAGATCGAAACCCGCGATTACATTCGCAAGATCTTCCTGAGGGATTCTACCCATGAAGTTGACGTTTTCTAGCCTTAATTCGTTCTTTGCCAATTGCTTGATCGCATCAAATTGGAATCCGTCCCCAGCAATTTCAAACGTTACTCGCTTTTCTTGTCGAAGCAGGTTGGCCACTTGGACGATTTTATCTACGCCTTGCAGTGGTAGAAAACTGCCATAAAAACCGATACGAAAACTCGCATGTGCTAGTTGTTGGATAGGTTTATAGTGTTCTACATTGACACCAACAGGTAGGACATGAATCTTTTCGCGTGGGACATTGAACTTGTCATGATAATAGTCTCGATGCTCTTCGGTGTCAGCAAAGAGCAAATCAACGTTTTTGAATGCCCCGTAATCTTTGAACCAATTCTTTATTGCTCTCAAAGAATAGGGGCGAATATTTTGTAAATCAAAGATTTTGGTCATGTATCTAGACACAAGTGGATCAAAAGCGAGTGGAACACGAGTGCTTTTTCTTATATCATTGACGTCGGCATGTCGAAAGCTCGGCAAGAAAACAAAGTCCATTCCTTCCGATGCCATGGCTACTTTCTTTCTGTCTATGCGGCTCTCAATGGGAAGTGGCAATTCTATTAGCCTGACCTCTTGTAGCTCTCGGAGGCCTTGCAAAAGCACAGTAGTTCGGTTGTAGTCCGTCTCGTAACGACCAGTTACCAATATTTTTATCTGTTTTTGCATATCTCAAAGATCAAGTTTGAAACGTTCGCGGATGGTTTCGGCGAGTGGAAATTTTTCTGCCAAGAAGCCATATTTCTCACTTTGTGTATAGAGTGTTTTTTTCTTTGGCGCTTCAGCAACTACTGGCCTCGCATTGAGGGTGTCGTTCTCGAGAACATCTCTTAGGAACAGCACTATTGGTTCCCGATAGCTGTCAAATTGATCAAATTGGACACGGTTCGTGAGTTGAAATTCAACCAGTTCGTTTTCAATTTTCTTCACGACCCAACTTCCAAGCATTGTATAAAGCCGGGTGTTCGTTTTCTGGTTTTCCCTATACGTTTTCCATGCGCTATCGAGCTGCTTTTCATCGAATGGTTTTGAGCGATTGGATGTCGGATTCTCAGTCTTTTGTGCTTCTTGCTTGTTAACCAGTGGCTTGCCGCTCAAGGCATCGCTGATTTTGGGCATATTGCCGATGATTCTTTCACGAATGGAGCTTTTTTCGGGGCTGGGTGTCGAGCTAGGGCTTGCTTGCTCTTGGGTTTTGGCGGTAGGCTGCGCATTGGGGATAGCGGAAGCCTGCAGGGCATTGCTTACCCGCGCCTGCTGGAGATGTTCTTTCGCATTGAGCAATGCCTGTTTTTCTTGCATTTCCCGCAAGATATTGGCCATGTTCATCAGTGCGATTTCAACATGAAGTCGCTGGTTTTTGCTCTGTTTGTATCCTGTGTCGCACTTGCTGGCGATTTCGATTGCCTTGTAGAGAAATTCAAGTGAGCAATCGGTGGTTTGTTTTTGGTAGCGATCCCGAATACTCGCGCCAACTTCCAGCAGGCTTAGGGTTTGTGGGTCTTGGCATACCAGCAAGTCTCGGAAGTGGGAGCTCAGCCCTGCGACAAAGTTGTGGCCATCAAAGCCGTGGTGGATGATGTCATTGAAAACCAGAAGGCTGCTCGCAATGTCTCCTCGCAGGAAGCCATCAACTAGCCGAAAGTAGTACTCATAATCGAGCACGTTGAGGTTGTTGATGGTCTGTTGATAGGTGATTCTGCCGCCTGAAAAACTGACAACCTGGTCAAAAATAGACAATGCATCCCGCATCCCGCCATCAGCCTTTTGCGCGATGATGTTTAGTGCGTCTTCTTCGGCGAAAACATTCTCACTTAGGGCTACATATTTGAGATGTCCAACGATGTCTTGTACCTGAATCCGGTTAAAGTCAAAAATTTGGCAACGCGAGAGGATGGTCGGTAGAATCTTGTGCTTTTCGGTCGTGGCCAGCACGAAGAGGGCATGCCTGGGTGGTTCTTCCAAGGTTTTGAGAAAGGCGTTGAATGCCGCCGAAGAAAGCATGTGTACCTCGTCGATGATGTAAACGCTATATTGTCCCATTTGTGGAGGAATTCGCACTTGCTCTATCAAAGATCGAATGTCTTCGACAGAGTTGTTCGAGGCCGCGTCAAGTTCGTGGATGTTGTAGGATCGGGATTGGTTGAAGCCTTTGCAAGAATCGCAGTTGTCGCAGGGTTCCATTTCTGGAGTTGGGGACATGCAGTTGACCGTTTTGGCGAAAATGCGTGCGCAAGTGGTCTTGCCAACTCCACGAGGGCCGCAAAAAAGATATGCGTGCGCAAGATGTTGGTTGGATATTGCGTTTTTGAGTGTATTGGTGATTGACTCTTGCCCGACGACAGTCCGAAATGTCGCTGGTCGGTATTTTCTGGCCGATACAATGAAGTGTTCCATGTCTTGCTGCTTGTGTTGAGCTAGACGCGAAGATAGAAAAGCCTGGCTTGCCTCAAAATCTCATGTCGCGTTTCCTTGTCTGCCTTCTTCCTTTTCGCATTCCGTAAATTGTCGATTTTCGAATAGCTTGATATTATCATGTCAAATTTTATTATATTGGCAAAAACAAAAACAATCTTGGTATGCCACATTCTGGAACCCGCTCCGTGCTCGATTTGAACGTTACGGCCCCCAGCTTTGACCTAAATGACATTTTCAACCGACGGATTCGCTTGGAGGACTATCGAGGAAAACGAGTGCTCCTTGGCTTCTTTCGCCATGCCGGATGCCCTTTTTGCAATTTGAGGGTGCATTATTTGCTGAAGGAGCATCAAAAATTGCAAGCCAAAAACATGGCGATGATTTTCTTTTTCGAGTCTGCTTCTGACATTCTTCTCCGCAGCACTTTCCATAAAAATGTTTCTCCTATTCCCTTGATTGCTGATCCTGATAAGCTTTGGTATCAGACATATGGAATTGAGAACTCTGCGGCGAAATCCCTCAAGAGCCACCTGACGAAATTCATCAAAACAGCCATTGAGGCAAAAAAGCACAAACTTCCTTTTCACATGATGTCCGGCAAGGAATCCATCAACACCATTCCAGCCGAGTTTTTGCTCGATGAGGACCTAATCATTCGCAAGATTCACTATGCCGAGGGACTGGCCGACCGATTCAGCATGGAAGAAATCTATGCCTTTGCCGAAGTTTCAAAGCCTTGACCCCGAAATGCCTGCCCTCATTTCTCCGCGAGGGATGTTTCATTGTGGTTTTTCAAATGGCACAAAGTGCTGAAATTCATTACTTTAGAATTTTCATTTTATTATTTTCCGCAGAATAACGCAGAGCGAATGGGGTAACGTTCGCAAAATGGCCAAAAGTGTTTTTCTTTGGGAGAAGAAAGTCTTCAAGCGAAGCCGCAGAACCGCCAACGCAACTAGCCCCATGACCGAGCAGGATAAACTCGAACAAAAGCGAAAAGCCTTCAAGAATCTGTCTTTGGATTCGGAGACTTTGTTCGACATGGTGCAGGACTTGCAGCAGAAGGTTCGCGAGCTTGAACGAGACCGAAACGAATACGGTGATTTGTTTGATTTGGCTCCCGTGAGTTACATGACCCTTGACGAGGCGGGCGCAATCGTGGATGCGAACTACGCCGCGGCAAGGCTTCTCGCGCACGAGCGCTACGAGCTCGCTGGAATATGTTTTTTTGATTTTGTGCCCCTGGAAATCTTGAAGGCATTCAAGGATTTCTACGCGCAAATGTTTAATAGCCAAGGTGAAGGTTCTCAAGAAATTGAGTTGCTCGTTGGCAACGGAAAGCGAGTCGAGGTCGCATTTGATTGCTTTGTGAACAAGGGAATGGCCAGGCGTGAAGACAAATGTTTTGTAACTCTTCGCAGCCTTGAAACATTTCGTACTCGTATCGGTGAACTGCAAAAGCAGAACGGCGAATTGGAACGCAAACTGCAAGAGCAATCCGCTCGGCTGCTTGAGACCCAACGAACGGCAAGAACCTTGATGGATGCCCCTGGCGATACCTTGTTTATGACCGATCAGCATGGTTTTTTGCTCGATGTCAACGAAACACTTGCCGATGAGTTCGACTTGAGGCCAGACGAGATGACGGGCAGGAGCATTTTTGACTTTTTCCCAGAGGAATCCGCTACTTTCAGAATGGCGAAAATCCGTGAAGTTTTCGAGACTGGCAAGGCCGTTCGTTTTGAAGAGCAAAATAAAGGAACTTTTCGAGATACCATTATCTCGCCCATCTTCAATGCTCAGAATGAGGTCAAAAGAGTTTCGGTATATACTTATGACATCGCCGAGCAAAGCCGTGTCGCGAAGAAAATTGAGCGCAATTACTTGACGCAGGAGCTGCTCACCAATGCTGCTTTTCTGCTTTTGGACCTCGAGGATTTCAGAATCAAGATTAACACTCTGCTTTCATTGCTGGGCAAACACATTAAGGCAAGCAGGGTTTACCTAGCCCAGACGGACCCGCTGGCCAAACAAATCAAAGGCGTTTTTGAATGGACAGCTCCTGGCATAACAGAAAGCCAGCTCGACATGGCATCGATTTCGCCCCGCGAGCAGATTCCTAGTTTGCACAAAGGTCTGATTCAGAATGGGATATATTTTGCGGCCCAGACCAGTGACGTATCGCGCGACATGGCCCGTTGGCTTGAAATCAACAATGTGAAATCTGCATTGTTCCTACCCATCAGCACCCGCGAGGCATTTGCTGGTTGGTTGGCGCTCGACGATTGCAATGAAAATCGAGTATGGGACAAGTCAGAAATTGAGATGCTCAAGACTGTTTCTGTCTTGTTGTCGAACGCTTTTGACAGAATTACCCTTGAGCAGGAGTTGCGAGAAAGTGAGCACAAGTTTCGCAATTTGTTCAACAACAGCAGTGACGCAATTTTTATCATTGACTTCGGTTTGCACTTTGTTGAAGCGAACCAAACCGCGATCAGCAACTTTGGCTACAACCGAACCGAGCTGCTTAAAACCAAGGCCAAGAACATCATTCTCAACAAATTCCTGGATCGAATGGATGACAAGGCCATCACTCTGAGCGAGGCAGAGCGCACTATTTTCGACTATGCGGTGGCCAAGGATGGCAAAATCATTCCAGCGGAAATTTTCACCAAGGTGATTCGCTACAATGACTCTGAAGCTATCTTGTTCATTGTCAAGGATATATCCGATACGAGCCATACCGAGGGAAAAATTGTCCGGGCTGTCATTGAAGCCGAGGAGAAGGAGAAGAAGCGCTTCGCCAAGGATTTGCACGACGGATTGGGTCCATTGCTTTCCAGCATAAAGCTCTATCTTTCTGTCTTGGCCAAGACCAAAGAGGAGAGCAAAAAAGAGGAAGCCGCTCGCAAGACCTTGGAAATCATTGATGAAGCCATAGCCAGTATCAAAGAGATTTCCAACAACATGAGCCCGCACGTGCTTTCCAATTTCGGTTTGGCCGCGGCCATCAAATCCTTTTGCAACCGCATCAACGGTACGAAGGCAGTTGAAATCATCTTCAATTCCAACATGCTTGAAAAGCGAATCGACCACAATGTCGAAGTCATTCTGTTTCGGGTAGCTGAAGAGATGGTTCACAACACAATAAAACACGCTAAGGCGAGCAGCATACAGATCAACTTGAACCTGGAGGCAAACACCATTACACTTATCTACTTGGATGACGGTGTCGGATTCGACATGGGCAGCATCCTTGAGGAGAAGCGCAACGGAATGGGCTTGTCCAACATTTTCAATCGTGTGGAATCAATTCGTGGCAAATATGTTATCAACACTGGCAAGGGAAAGGGAATGAAAGCCAAGATAGAGGTGGACTTGGCCAGTGTCATGAGGATGTTCTGATGCTTTTCCTTTTCCCATAAAAACAAAGCGAAACCAGCAGTGCTGATTTCGCTTTTGTCCTTGAAAAATGCCGTTGGTTCAACCAAACATTTTGCCCAAGCCGCCGAGCAGTCCTCCGCCAGGGTTGCCGGAACCGCCGCCCATGAATCCCTTGAGCATCCCTGTGATGGCGTTGTCGCCCCCCATACCCAACATGGACATCAAGCCGCTTTCGTTCTCGGCTTGGCCGGTTTCGCTCGATCCGAATTTTTGCATCAGGAACGGCGTGGCCATGTCGCTGATCATCTTGGCCTTATCCTGGCCAAATCCCAATTTTGAAATCAAGTTGGAAACGAAGTTGCCTGCGAAAGCCTGGTAAATCGGATTCGACGCGTTGGGCTTGTCTTGTCCGTTGAACAGGTTCATCACGCCGCTGAGGTTGCCGCCGAGGACTTGGTCTTTCAGGCTGTCCATCATCGAGTCTTTGGCGACGTCCATCGTCTGCTCGACTTGGTTGGAGCTCAGGTTGGCTTGCGATTGCAATTGGCCGCCGAGTTTTTCTTTGGCCATGGACATAAGTTGGTCTAACATATCTGATTTTTTTGGGTGAAAAATTTTATTGGCTGATCAAAGATAGTCAAAATGCAACCATCATGACATTTTTTGCTGCATCAAGATCCAAAAAAAATGCCGATTCAATTCATCGGTAGAAGTTCATGCTTTCAAGGTACTCGTAGGCGGCTTCGGACATGAAGTAGCGAAGGTTTCTGCCCTTGCTGAGGTTTTCGCGGATAAAGGTGGACGAGATTTCCATCAGGGGAGCCTCTACGATTCGAGCTTTGGGGTACCGGGGCAGAACTTCCGACAGGTCGTAGCCCGGCCTCGGGTAGATCAGCAGCTCGTTGTTTTCGTAAATCTTCTCGAAGTCTTTCCATTTGTGGAATGTCAGAAGGTTGTCTCCTCCCATGATGAGGAAAAACTGATGATGTGGATGCTTTTCACGAAGTTTTTCTAGCGTGTCGATGGTGTAAGAGGGTAGGGGCATTCCGAACTCCACCCGCGAGGGCTTGTAATGGTCTTGGTCGCCTAAAGCTCTGTAAACCATTTCGTAACGATGGTGGTCGGCCAGCAGGCTCTTCTTTTGCTTGAGTGGGTTTTGCGGACTGATGACAAACCAAACCTGGTCCAGCTCGGCAAATTCGCGCATGAAGTTGGCCACGACCATGTGCCCCACATGGATCGGATTGAAAGAGCCGAAATACAGTCCGACTTTCTTGGCCTTGGCAATCATGATTCCAAGAATTGGGAAATCAGCGAGATGGTTTCCGACACTGACTTTTCCAGTTCGTCGTTCACGACCGTGGCATCAAATTTTTCGGCGTACTTCATCTCTGTTCGGGCCTTGGCCAGGCGGATGATGATGTTTTCGCGGCTATCGGTTTGGCGTGCGTTGAGCCTTTCTTCCAAGATTTTGATGGAAGGGGGCATGATGAAGAGCGAAAAGGCCCTGTCTCCAAACTTTTCCTTCAGGTTGACTCCGCCCACAACGTCCACGTCGAAAATGACATGGTTGCCTTTTTGCGCGATGCGGTCCACCTCGCTGCGCAATGTTCCGTAGAACTTGTCAGGATAGACTTCTTCCCATTCCAAAAATTCATCGGCACCGATTTTTTTGCGAAACTCGTCGGCTGTCAGATAGTGATAGTTGACGCCATCTTTTTCGTTTCCGCGGATGGGACGACTGGTGGCTGAAATCGAAAATTCGAGCCGCAAGCCGCTCTTCAACAGTTGGTTGACGATGGTGGTCTTGCCAGCGCCCGAGGGGGCTGAGACGATGATCATTTTCGGAAGCGCGTTCATGCCTTGGGGGGAGTGTGTTTTCGAGGGCTCTGTTTCAGAGTACGTTGGAAAGCTGTTCCTTGATTTTTTCCAGTTCGTCCTTCATCACCACGACCAATTTTTGCATGGCCGTATGGTTCGACTTCGAGCCGATGGTGTTGATTTCTCGCCCCATCTCTTGGGCGATGAACCCTAACTTTTTGCCTACGGCCTCTTGCTCTTCCATCGTTTTCAAGAAGAACGAACAATGGTTGGCCAGTCGTACTTTTTCTTCGTTGATGTCGAGCTTTTCGATGTAGAAAATCAACTCTTGCTGGAAGCGGTTTTGGTCAATGTCAGTTTTCGCCAGTTCGATGAGGCTTTGTTCCAGTCGCTGCCGCACGGAGGCGATGCGCTCCTGCTCGAAAGGCGCGAGCTGCTCCAGGCACGATTCGACAACTGCCACGCGGGCCCGCAAGTCCGCCTCCAGGGCATTGCCCTCTTGCAGTCGGAAGGCATCGTTCTGGTCCAGCGCTTCGCGAAGCCCTGCCTCGGCAATGGCCCAATCTTCTGGCGAAAGAGAGCTCAGTTCGTTGGTGAACACCTCGGGCTGGCGCAGCAGCGTGGCCAGGAGCTCCGGGTGCCGCGGGTCGATGCCAAGGCTGTCGAGCACCGGCTTGAGCTGGGCGTGAAGTGCCAGGAGGGCTTGCGGGTTCAGCCTTGGTACGCCGCTATCCACTTGTCCATCAACGCGAAGCGTAACTTCCGATTTGCCCCGGACCAGCGACGCGCCACAAATCCGGCGCACGTCCATTTCCTTTTCCTTGTAGGCTGACGGAAGTTTGCAGTTCAGGTCCAACTGCTTGCTGTTCAAGGTTCTGATTTCCCAAACCAGGGTTTTGTCTTGGTGGCTTTTCTCGGATCGCCCGAAGCCGGTCATGGAGATGATCATTTTCTGCTTTTCAAATTTTGACAAAGTTAGCGGTTTTCAGCGAGATGCCCACCTTGGCCGTTCGCCTTTCACTGGCCGATCAGGTCCAGGAATTGCGCTTCTGACAGGATGGGGATGCCCAGCTTGTTGGCTTTTTCTAGTTTGCTGGGCCCGATGGAATCGCCCGCCACGAGGTAACTGGTATTTTTTGATATGCTCGAAACGTTCTTCCCGCCATGCTGCTCGATCAACTCCTTGATCTGGTCGCGCGAAAATTTCTCGAAGCTGCCCGAAATGACCAGGCTTTTGCCTTTGAGCGTCTCGCTCTTGGCTTCCAACTGCTCTTGCGAAAGGCGCATTTGCAGGCCGTGGGCTTGCAATCTGCGCACAAGCTCCTGATTTCTAGGCTCGTTGAAATATTCCAGAATGCTTTTGGCGATGGTTTCGCCCACTTCCTCGATTTGGGTGAGCTGCTCGAGGCTGGCCGCTTGCAGCGTGTCCATGTCGTGCAGCGATTTGGCCAGGCGCTTGGCCACGGTCTCGCCCACGTGGCGGACGCCCAGCGCGAAAAGCACCCGCTCGAAGGGAACCGTTTTCGACTGCGCGATGCTTTCGACCAGGTTCTGGGCCGACTTTTCGCCGAAGCGTTCCATCCGCTCCAACTGGCTGGTTGCCAGTTGGTAAAGGTCAGCCACATCGCGCGCCAGCCCAGCCTCGAAGAGCTGTTGGACGGTGGATTCGCCCGCGTTGATGTTCATGGCCCGGCGGCCGATGAAGTGCTCCATCTTGCCCATGATCTGCGGCGGACAGGCCCAGGTGTTGGGGCAAAAGTGCTTGGCCTCGCCGGCCTCACGCGAAAGAGGCGTTCCGCAGGCAGGGCACTCGCTGATGTATTCCACTGGTTTAGAGCCTTCTGGACGAGCGTCCCAATCCACATCCACCACTTTCGGGATGATTTCGCCGCCTTTTTCGACATAGACCAGGTCGCCCACGCGCAGGTCGAGGGCCGCGATCTGGTCGGCATTGTGCAACGAAGCACGTTTCACGGTTGTGCCGGCCAGAAAAACAGGCTGCAAGTTGCCCACGGGAGTGATGGCCCCGGTGCGCCCGACTTGGTAGTCGATCGAGAGCAGCCGCGTGGCCACCCGCTCGGCCTTGAACTTGAAGGAAGTTGCCCAGCGGGGAGTCTTGGCCGTGAAGCCCAACTGCCGCTGTTGGCCCAAGTCATTGATTTTGATGACAATGCCGTCAATGTCGAAGGGCAGGTGGTCGCGCTCTTTGTCCCAGTGCGCGATGAACTCCAGGACCTGGTCGAAACGCTTGAACTTCCGGGTTTGCTCTGGAATTTTGAAACCCCACCGGCGTGCATTTTCTAAGTTTTCGCAATGCCCATCGGCGGGAAGGTTTTCGCCCAGCAGGTAATAGAGGTAGCAATCGAGGCCACGGCGGCCCACCTCGCGGGAGTTCTGCTGCTTGAGCGCACCGGCGGCGGCGTTGCGCGGGTTGGCCAGCAGGCTTTCGCCCCGGGCTTCGCGCTCGCGGTTCAGGCGCTCGAAGCTGGCATGGGGCATGAAGATTTCGCCCCGGATCTCAAAGTCGTCCGGCCAGCCTTCGCCCTGGAGGACCAGCGGGATGGACTTGATGGTGCGAACGTTGTCCGTCACGTCGTCGCCCTGCGTGCCGTCGCCGCGGGTCAGGGCCTGGGCCAGGCGGCCGTTCTGGTAGCGCAGGGCAATGGCCGTTCCGTCGAACTTCAGCTCGCAGACGTACTCGAACTCGGCGCCGGGCAGCAGGCGGGAGGCGCGGGAGGCGAACTCGCGCAGCTCGCCCTCGTTGTAGGTGTTGGCCAGCGAGAGCATCGGGTAGCGGTGCGCCACCTGCTCGAAGGCCTTGTTGAGGTCGCTGCCCACGCGGCGGGTGGGCGAGTTGGGGTCTTCAAATTGCGGAAAAGCCTTTTCCAGCTCTTCCAAGTGCCTCATTTTCAGGTCAAATTCGTTGTTCGAGATGGTCGGCTCGACGAGCACGTAGTAGGCGTGGTTGTGCTTTTCAAGCTCGGTTCTCAGGGCCTCGATCTGGGCTTTGGCGGTTTGGGCGTCCATGTTGGGTTTCGGTTGGCATGCGTTGTTCGCTTCTGACAGGGCCAAGCATTTGCTCGGCTTGGCACTCGTGCGAAGTTGGCGAAAAAAAGCCGAAAGGCCAACGGCAGATTTGGCTTAACCTTGCGCAGGCGAAACGATGCTGACTTGGCTTTGCGGGTCGCAGCCGCATCCGCCAAGGCAAAATATGCCCGTAACCAAAAAGTTGAGCTGCTGGTCGTGGCTGATTTTCAGCGTGATGGTGCCTTGGTTCGCTCCGTTGGCGATGCCAATTTCGAGGCTGAACTCGTTGGCGTTGGTGACAAACTGCTTCGGCTTGGCCGCGGCGATGCCCTTGGCCACGCAGGGACTGAAGACGGCTCCGAAGTTTGCCAGCAAGCCCTCGCGGCTCTGGGCGGGCAGACCTTCGACCTCTTCGCGGGCGGTGCTCGAATAGAGGTCGAAGAGCGGGAACGCGCAGTCGTCCGCGATGCCGACGGAGTCGCCGGCCGCTACTTTGGCTTGGAATTTTTCCCAGAAACTGGCGAACCTTGCGGCTATTTCTGCGCTATTCGGAACCACTTGGGCAGACTCTGCGTTTTGTTCCTGCGCGACACTGTCGGTGGTTGGCGTTTCCATTTCTTTTCCGCCGCAAGACAAGGCCAAGGATGCGGCAACAAGCAAGACCAATCTCTTTTTCATAGTTGCTTTTTGGGTTTCGAGACCACAAAAGTACGGAATTTTACTTGATTTCTTTGCTTGGCCAGGCAGTATCCTTGCTGTTTGCCTTGAAAGGATTGAACATTTTAGTCCAGCATAAAAACCATTATTTGCATTTTCTATTTGTAACCCATTGATAATCAAGCATAACTTTTGAAAGCGAATTTTAGAAATGACCTTTTTTGACCGCGCCATTTTTGTCCTTGGAGGGGATTTGTCCACGAAAGGAACGAGGGGCACGAAATTTTTTTGAAATCGAAATTAGAGGGGATGAGTGGGACGGCGATTGGCAAGGAAAAACCATATGCGATAAGCAAGACTGAGTCCAGCATAAAAACCACTATTTGCATCTTTCTATTTGTAACCCATTGATAATCAAGGATAATTTTTGAATGGGAATTATAGAAATGACCTTTTTAGACCGCGCTCAAAATTATCTTATTACCTTATTTTGACCTATGAATTTGTAAAGCAAAACGGATGAAAAGTAAATTTTGACGAAGATTAGCTTGTTTAGCAAAACCGATTTATCCGCCAAATCTTTGTTATCATCGTGCATTTCGACCCAAATTGTGCTCGAAGCTGGCGATTTTTATATTCTACCATCGAACGCTACTTGGTATTACTTACTTGCTCATTACCATATTGTTAAATTGAATTTTCAAAAGTATATTGTGCAATATCCGTTTGCTATCAAACTCAATGGATTGCTGCGACAAGCGGTCTTGTCGGCGTTGAACCCCAACGGGGTTTTGGTCGGCGCTGGTTCGGTGTTTTCCGAATTTCCTCGGGGGCTGTTCAAATTCAATCCTAACGGGATTGACAGAACAGCCCGATTTAGGTGGAAGCCGGTGCCTGGGATATTTCACTACCGAACGCGACAAGGTACAGGGGCATGGCCAGTGAAGCCATGTTCGGCCAAAGGCCCTCCGATGGAGCCATTGGCGCCCGGTGGAGCGTTGGCCTGCGCCCAAGGCGGTCTCAATCGGCTTGCCCTGGCCAACATGGGCAGGCGCGAGGCCTGACGGGTCCTTTGGCCTTTTGTTCCGGGATCTTTTCTTGCCGGGCCACGGGGCCGCCCGCCTCACTTGCCGATGCAGAAGTTGGCGAAGATGTTGGCCAGGATCTGGTCGTTGGTGATCTCGCCGGTGATTTCGCCCAGGAAGTGCAGGGCCTCGCGGATGTCTTGGGCGAGCAGGTCGGTGGGCGTGCGGGCGGCGATGGCCTCCTGCGCCCGGGCGATGGCCTTCTCGGCGCGGGTCAGGGCCTCGTAGTGGCGGGCGTTGGTGACGACGACCTCGTTTTGTCCCTGCCCATGCAGGTTCGACAGCTCGACCAGGAGGGCGCGGAGGGCCAGCAGGTCGGCGTCCTCGCGGGCGGAGAGGGCCAGGAGGTGGTCCTTGGGGTCGAAGCTGGGGATGTTGTGCCGGAAGACCAGGTCGCGCTCGAGGCTGGAGAGCATGTCGGCCTTGTTGGCCACCACGACAAGGTGCTTGTGGGCCATGTCGTTGGCCTTCTTGAAGCGCTGGACGGTCTTGCCGATATGGCGTAGGCTGTCGCGGGCATCGACCACCAGGAGCACGATCTTGGCCTTTTCGATGGTCTTGTGGGTGCGCTGTATTCCAATGGCCTCCACCAGGTCGGTGGTTTCGCGGATTCCGGCGGTGTCGATGAAGCGGAAGCTCCTTCCGGCGAGGATGGCCGTGTCCTCGATGAGGTCGCGGGTGGTTCCGGCGATTTCGGAGACGATGGCCTTGTCGTCGTCGAGCAGGCGGTTGAGCAGGGTTGACTTCCCGACGTTGGGCTGGCCGACAATGGCCACGGGGATGCCGTTCTTGACGGCGTTGCCATGCGAGAAGGACTCGACCAGCCCGCGCAGGAGGCTGGCGATGCCGCCCAGGAGCAGGTCGAGCTGGGCGCGGTCGGCGAACTCGACATCCTCCTCGCTGAAGTCGAGCTCGAGCTCCACGAGCGAGGTGAAGGCGAGCATGCGCTGGCGCAGCTCGTTGATCTTGCGCGAGAAGCCGCCGCGCATCTGGTCCATGGCCAGGCGGCGGGCGGCCTCGCCGGTGCTGGCGATCAGGTCGGCCACGGCCTCGGCCTGCGAGAGGTCCATCTTGCCGTTGAGGAAGGCGCGCTGGGTGAACTCGCCGGGCCGGGCCAGGCGGGCGCCCCTGTCGAGCAGCAGCTCCAGGGCCTTCTGCTGGAGGTAGGGCGAGCCGTGGCACGAGATCTCGACCACGTCCTGGCCCGTGTAGGAGCGGGGGCCGCGGAACCAGCCCACGACCACTTCGTCGAGGGTCTCCTGCCCGCGGACCAGGCGGCCGAAGTGCAGCCGGTTGGCCCTGCGGGCGGGCAGTGGCTTGCCCGAGGCGGGCTGGAAGACCGACTCGGCGATGGGCCAGGCCTGGGGGCCCGAGAGGCGCAGCACGGCAATGGCCCCGGTGCCGGGCGCCGTGGCGATGGCGCAGATGGTGTCGTCGTGGTTTCGCATGGTTGGCCGTTTTGTTGGGACGAAGGCTGCGCGAATTTAAACAAGATTCCCGACTGTTTCGGCAGGCCCCGCGGGCGTCTGGGCGCGCACGTTCGCGCCCGGCCGCGGCGGGGTGGGATTTCGGACAAATAAATTTTGCGAAATGGGCCAAAAAAGATACTTTTGGCTTACCGTTTAGAAACTATAACCTGCAAAAAACATGAGCGTTCTGGTCAACAAAAACTCAAGGATCATCGTCCAAGGCTTCACCGGAAAAGAAGGCAGCTTCCACGCCGGCCAGATGATCGAATACGGAACCCAGGTCGTGGGAGGCGTGACGCCCGGCAAAGGCGGAACCCAGCACATGAGCCGCCCGGTCTTCAACACGGTCTCCGAGGCCGTCCAGGCCACGGGCGCCGACGTTTCCATCATCTTCGTGCCGCCAGCCTTCGCCGCCGACTCCATCATGGAGGCCGCCGACGCGGGCATCGGTCTGATCGTGGCCATCACCGAGGGCATCCCTACGGCCGACATGGTCAAGGTCAAGGCCTACCTGACGGACAAGCCCAGCCGCCTGATCGGCCCGAACTGCCCCGGCGTGATCACCCCCGGCCAGGCCAAAGTCGGCATCATGCCCGGCTTCATCCACCGCCCCGGCACCATCGGCATCGTCTCGCGCTCGGGCACCCTGACCTACGAGGCCGTTGACCAGATCACCAAGGCCGGACTGGGCCAGAGCACCTGCATCGGCATCGGGGGCGACCCCATCATCGGCACCACCACCAAGGAGGCCGTCAAGCTGCTCATGGAAGACCCCGGCACCGAGGGCATCATCATGATCGGCGAAATCGGCGGCCAGATGGAGGCCGATGCCGCCTACTGGATCAAGGAAAACGGGACCAAGCCCGTTGTCGGCTTCATCGCCGGGCAGACCGCCCCTCCCGGGCGCCGGATGGGCCACGCGGGAGCCATCATCGGTGGCGCCGACGACACCGCCGCCGCCAAAATGGCCATCATGCGCGATTGCGGCATCCACGTGGTGGAATCGCCCGCGCACCTGGGCAAGACCATGGCCGAGGCCCTGCGCAAGTGAGCGGCCCGCCCGCCTGCCCTCATCGTCCCCACAAGAAAAACGTCCTCGCTTTGCCAGCGAGGACGTTTTTTTGTGATGGGGATGAAGGCAATTTCCGTCGATTCGTCATATTTTGACGGCCGCTGGCGGCGGCGGTGCATTCCGCTCAGAAGAGCTCCAGTTCGCCATCGTCCTCCGGGTTGAGCTCGAGGTCGTCGGCTGTTGGCGGGTCCTCCTGGGTCATTCGTTCGTGGATGAGCCTCTCGCTGTGGACGGTGTAGATCCGCTCCAGGGCGGCGAGGTTCTCGACCCGCTCGGCGCGGGTGCCCCGCTGCTTGGCCTCCAGCCGCATGTTGATGTCGTTGAGCTCGAGGATGATCTTCTCGATGACCTTTTCGAAGAGGTCGTAGTACCGGACCTGCTGGACGCAGTTGCGGGTCTCGTCGAAGATGGCGGAGGCGGCCTTGCTGGTGCGCTCGAGCATTTCGAACGCGGTCGCGTTGCTGGTCATGAGGTTGTTGAGCACGGAGTCGATGCTCTTCTTGAGCATGTTGTCCTCCTTGCTGAGATCGACACGGGCCTGGTAGTCGGCCATGTCCTTCTTCTGCCCCTGGTCGATGGCGTAGATTTGGCTTCCGAGGAGCTTTATTTTGAGGTTGGTGGTCTCGACGTCCTTGCAAAGGCCCTTGATCTGCTGGAAGATGCGGGAGGTGCCCGGCTCGACGCGCTGCGCCTCGAGGAGCTTCTCGACCAGGGCGAGGTATTTGCCGAAGCCTTTGGCGACCTGCTCGACGGCAGGCAGTTGCTTGTCGAGGTGCTCGATGGCCATGTCGATGGCCTCGACCTCGGCCTTGAGCTTTCCGTTGGCCTGGATGAACTCGAGGACGATTTCCATGGCGTCGTCGAGCTTGTCCTGGACCTCCTTGAAGTGGGTCTGCTCGGTCTCGTAGGTGTGGCTGGTGAGCTGGTAGCAGAGGTTTCCGATCTCGTTCATGTCGTCGCCGATGGCGATCATCTTCTTGGCGATGATGTCGATGGCGTTCTCGTAGTCCTTGTTGGTGTGGATGAGCTGGGCGACCTGGAGGGCGGCCACGTCGCGGATCCGGAGGTAGAGCTGCATCTGCCGCTCGGTGGTGTCGTCGGGTTGCACGGCTATCTGTCGGAGCTCGCTGACCAGGTCGTGGTGTATTTTCTGGATGTGCTCCATCTTCTGGCGGATGATGTCGTGGTATTGGATCTTGATGATGATCTTGTTGATGTTCTGGGAATAATTTTCGGCCTTTTGCGCGAGCAGGGGGATATGTTTGAGAGCCTCCTCGTACTTGATGTTGATCAGGTTGATGGCGGAATGGACCTGGAAGAGGATGGTCTCGAGGGAGACGACGTTGACCTCGCGGAGCTCGCGCAGCCTGCCGAGGGACTGGCTGAAGGCCAGGCGCAGCCCGTTGAGGGTGTCGTGGAGCTTTGGGAAGACCCTGTCGAGCTCGATGAAGAGGGCGGCGAGCTGCTCGTCGGCCTCGCGCATGGGCTCTTCTTCGAGCGAGAGGCTGGCCTTGAGGTGGAGGTTGCTCTGCAAGAACTTGAGGGTCATGAGGTTCTGCCGGAAGTTCTTCAGGGGCACGAACATGAGGCTCAGGCGCGTGAGGATGCTCTCGAGGGCGTGCGTGCTGCGCGAGACCTGCTGCTCGAAGACCTCGACGAGCTTGCGGGCCTGGGCGTAGAAGAGCTTGAGGGTCTCGTTCAGGTCGCTGTACTCCTTGCCGGAGATGATCTTCACGATGCTGTCGGCGTCGGAGGAGATCTGCCGGTTCTCCTTGTGGTAGCGCTTCATCTGGGCGGTGAAGTTCATGAAGTCCTCGGACGAGCAGGCTTGCAGCTCGTTGATCTTTTCGTCGATCGAGCTCAGCTTGGCGATGACTTCCTCGATGGTGAAGGCATCGAGCAGGGGCTGGCGTTCTAGGGATGCGTCGTTGGGGTCCATGAGGTCCATGTTTTGATTAAAGATAATAAAGTTTTGGCTACGCGCATATTCCCGGAATTTCGTTTTAGGATTGCCCTATTTCCAAAAAGTGCCCAAACGAGAAATAAGAATTGGTCGGACTAGGTTTTATTAGTAAATTAGTTAGCCCAGCCAGGCCAAAATGCAACACCAGGAAATGACAACAACATTCAAATCGACTATGGGACAGAAGAAGATCTTAGTTGTGGATGATATCTTCATCAACCGCATCTTGCTGACCGAGATCCTCATGGACCTGAACATGCCCTATGAGGAGGCCTCGAACGGCGAGGAGGCCATTGACCGCCTGAAGGCCGATTCCAGCATTTTTTTGGTGCTGATGGACATCGAGATGCCGGTGATGAACGGCTTCGAGGCCACGACGCACATCCGCGAGAAGTTCTCCGAGCCCCTGCGTTCGATTCCGGTGGTGGCCATCACGGCGCACGACCCCAACACCTTCGCCGGCGAGTTCGAGGGGGCGGGCTTCAACGACATGATCACGAAGCCCTACACCATGCTCAAAATCGAGAGGATGCTACGAAAATACCAGAAATAACCTGAAACCTACCAACATGTCAAAGACAGTGCTTATAGTGGACGATTCCGAGAGCATTCGCGAGGCGGTCTCCTTCGCTTTGGAAGAGGCAGGACACAACGTATTCAAGGCCATCAACGGGGTCGACGCGCTGACCTACCTCGATGGACGCGAAATCAACGCGATGATCACGGACCTGCACATGCCCTTGATGAATGGGATCCAGTTGATCCGAAAGGTTCGCACGATGGAGGCCTACGCCAAGATCCCCATCCTGTTCCTGACCACGGAGTCGCAGCAAGAGATGAAGCTGGAGGCCAAGGCCGCCGGCGCGACGGGATGGGTCATCAAGCCCTTCGTGCCAGAAAAAATCCTCGCCGCCCTGGCCAAGCTCGTCCGCTAGCCGGCCAGCGAGCTCCGGCCCGGCCGCCCCGCCCCCGGCCAGAATCCCCAACGCCCCAAAGCCCAAAGCCCACATGGAAAATTTCCGACTCAAGTTCATCGAAGAAGCCAACGACCTGCTGCTGGAGCTGGAGGACGCCCTGCTGCTGCTCGAGAAGAAGCCCGACGACCATCCGCTGCTCGAGAGGGTCTTCCGCGTCATGCACTCCCTCAAGGGAAGCGGTGCCATGTTCGGCTTCGAGCGGATCAGCGAGTTCACCCACCACCTCGAGTCCATCTACGACCTGGTGCGCAACCACGAGCTGCCCATGTCCGAGGAGCTCTTCAACATCACGCTCCAGTCCGTGGACCACATCAAGCTGCTGCTCGAGCTGGGCGACGACCTGCCCCTGGACCGCGCCCAGGAGCACCTGGCCTTCAGCAGTAAGATACACGACTTCGCCCTTTCGGCCACCCGCGAGCTCGCGCCCGAGAAGGACCAGGCGGCCAAGGAGGCCAAGCCCAGGCCCGCGCCCAAGCAGGGGGCCGAGGTCTTCCGCATCTTCTTCAAGCCCAAGGCCGAGGTCTTCAACAACGGCACCAACCCCATCTTCCTGATCGACGAGCTCTCCGAGCTGGGCTCGGTCTGGGCCAACTTCTACCACAGCCGCGTGCCCGCCCTCGAGGCCCTCGATACCGACAAGTGCCTCAGCCACTGGGAGCTGCTGGTCGAGACCACCGAGAGCCGCAACGCCCTGGCCGACGTGTTCATCTTCGTGGAGGACGACAGCGAGCTCGAGATCCTGCCCCTGGGCCACGGGCCGCTCTTCCACCGCGAGGACCTCAAGCGCGTCTTCCTCGAGCATGGCCTCCGGCAGGAGCCCGTGGACTGGGAGGCCTTCGAGAAGGCCATCGCCGGGACGCCGCCCGCCAAGCCCGCAGAGCCGCCCGCCGCCCGCCGCCCGGCCCAGGCCGCTTGGCACCCGGGAGCGCAGCTCGAGAACCCCGCCAGCGACCTGGCCCTCCGGCTTGAGCAGGTCCGGAACGAACAGGCCAGCGACGCCGGCAACCAGAAGGCCATCTCGACCATACGCGTCTCGTCCGACAAGCTCGACCAGCTCATGAACCTGGTCAGCGAGCTGGTGACCACCCAGGCCCGCCTGAGCCTGCACTCCGAGCAGAGCCAGGACAACGAGCTGATGGCCATCTCCGAAGAAATGGCCAAGCTCTCGCGCCAGCTCCGCGACAACGCCTTCGACATCTGCCTGATCCCCATCGAAAGCATGCTCACCCGCTTCAAGCGCCTGATAAGGGACCTCTCGACCGAGATGGGCAAGGAGATAGAGTTCGTGACCATCGGCACCGAGACCGAGCTCGACAAGAGCATCATCGAGAACCTGGTGGACCCCATCCTGCACATCATCCGCAACAGCATCGACCACGGCATCGAGCCCGTGGAGCAGCGCCTCGCGGCCGGCAAGCCCGAGAAGGGCCACATCACCCTGCGCGCCTTCTACTCGGGCACGACCGTCAACATCGAGATCAGCGACGACGGCCGGGGCATCGACCCCGAGCTGATCCGCCTGAAGGCCGTCGAGAAGGGGCTTGTCGCGCCCGACGCCCAGCTCAGCAAGGAGCGGATCCTCTTGCTGGTCTTCGCCCCGGGCCTCTCGACGGCCCAGAAGGTAACGGACGTCTCGGGCCGAGGCGTGGGCATGGACGTGGTCATGCGCAAGATCACCGAGATACGCGGCGAGGTCAGCATCCGCTCCGACATGGGCGTGGGCACCACCATGCTCATCCGCCTGCCCCTGACCCTGTCCATCATCGACGGGCTGCTCGTGCGCGTCGGGCCGACCAACTTCGTCCTGCCGCTGTCGGTGGTCAACAAGATCTACGAGGTGCCGCACGCGGCCGTCCGAAAGGCCTTCAACAACATCACCGTGCTCGACGGCCGGCAGATGCCTTTCCTGTACCTCAAGGAGGAGTTCGACATGGACCTGGCCACCTCGCCCGAGCGCGAGCAGGTTGTCGTGGTGCAGCACGAGGAGCGCGAGATGGGGCTCGTGGTGGACCTGGTCGTGGGCGAGTACCAGGCCGTGCTCAAGCCGCTGGGCAAGTACTTCAAGGGACTGGACATCCTCTCCGGGGCAACCATCCTGGGCGACGGGACCGTGGCCCTGGTCATGGACACCAACCGCATCATCAAGGAATTTTCGAACCGATAAACGACAAACCCGATGGAAACTGAAAAAAAGTCCTCGCAGGTCAACTCCTACCTTTCCTTCAAGCTCGGCGACGAGCTTTTCGCCGCGCACGTCAACAAGGTGCTCAACATCTTGGAGCTGGTCAAGATAACGCAAGTGCCCAAGGCGCCCGACTACATGAAGGGGGTCATCAACCTCCGGGGCAACGTCCTGCCGGTCATCGACACCCGGGTCAAGTTCGGCATGAGCCCCACGCAGTTCACCAAGAACACCTGCATCCTGGTGCTGAGCATCCGCATCGACGGCGAGAGCGTGGACCTGGGCGCCCTGGTGGACTCGGTGCAGGAAGTGCTTGAGGTGGAGGATGCCAACATCCAGCCCTCGCCCAGCATCGGCAGCAAGTACAAGTCCGAGTTCATCATCGGCATGATGAAGGTCAAGGAGCTGTTCATCATGCTGCTCGACATGGACCGCGTCTTCTCATCGGAGGAGCTTGTGATGCTGCAGGCCCACCAAGACCTGGAACCTGAGTCCTGAAACCCAAATACCCCCCTTAGCCATGAACTTCCAAGACCTCAAAATAGGGACCAAGCTGTCCGTGGGATTCGGCGCCCTGATCGCCATCGCCATCACCCTGGGGCTGCTGGCCGTCTTCAACATGTCCAAAATGCGCCAGGAATCCACCATCATCGATGAGGAGTTCCTGTCCGAGCTGGACATCGCTTCAGACATGCTGCTTTCCATCCAGGAGGTCGCCCAGCAGATGACCGCCTACAACATCAGCGAGGACCCCCAGTACAGGCGACTGGGCGAAAAGGGCTTTTCGGACTTCAAGAACTTCGCCAGCCAGGCGCAGGCGCTCGCCCAGCGCGCCGAGAACCTGCCCCAACTGCAGGCTTCCCTCAACGACATCCTCGCGCAGGCCGCCACCATCGAGAGCCTGATGGCCGACGCGGCCAGCCAGCTCGCCAACATCAACCAGAACCGACAGGGCATGGACCAGAGCGCCACCTTCTACATGGACAACGCCCACTCCTTGCTGAACGTGCAGAACCAGAACATGGCCGAGGAGCTGGCAAGGGGAGGCACCGACGCCTCCCGGCTCGAGAAGATCATCCTCATCAACAACATCATCGACATCGGCAACGAGGTCCGGGTCGCCAACTTCAAGGCCCAGGCCACCCGCGACGTGGCGGCCCTGAAGGCGGCCTTGGGCAAGTTCGAGCAGATGAACCAGTACTTCGCGCAGCTCAAGCCGCTTGTCATCTCCGCGCAGAACATTGCCGAGCTTGAAAAAACCCAGGCCGCGGCTGTCGGGTACAGCACCGCGATGGTCGCCTTCGCCGCCAACTACGAGGCCCTCCAGGCTTCCAACAAGGAGTTCAACACCGCCATCGACCAGATCAAGAACACCGTCGCGGCCCTGAACCAGGCCGCCATCTCCGAGACGCAGGCCATATCGAAGTCCAACATCTCCCTGATCGATTCCTCCAACGCCATCATGCTCGTGGGCCTGACCCTCGCGGCCATCTTCGGCTTCTTCCTGGCCTACGTCATCACCCGCTCCATCAACCAGCCCCTCCAGGAGGGAGTCGTCTTCGCCACCCGCCTGGCCGAGGGCGACCTCACGGCCAAGCTCGACACCGCCCGCAAGGACGAGATCGGCGACCTGGCCAAGGCCATGACCCGCATGGTGGACAAGCTCCGCGACATCATCACCAACGTCAAGCAGAGCGCCGAGAACATCTCTTCGGCCGGCTCGCAGATGAGCGCCAAGTCGCAGCAGGTCTCGCAAGGGGCCAACGAGCAGGCCTCTTCCACCGAGGAGGTCTCCTCCTCGATGGAGCAGATGTCGTCCAACATCCAGCAGAACACCGACAACGCCCAGCAGACCCAGCGCATCGCCCAGAAGGCCGCGCAGGACATCAAGACCAGCAGCGACAACGTCAACCGCACCGTCTCTTCCATGCGCACCATCGCCGAGAAGATCTCCATCATCAACGAGATCGCCTTCCAGACCAACATCCTGGCCCTGAACGCCGCCGTCGAGGCCGCCCGCGCCGGCGAGCACGGCAAGGGATTCGCCGTGGTGGCCGCCGAGGTGCGCAAGCTCGCCGAGCGCAGCCAGAACGCCGCCGCCGAGATCGACGAGCTCTCGCGCAACAGCGTGGACATCGCCGAGACCTCCGGCAAGCTGCTCGAGAACGTCGTGCCTGACATCCTCAAGACCGCCAGCCTCGTCCAGGAGATCGCCGCCGCCAGCCTCGAGCAGAACTCCGGCGCAGGGCAGATCAACAACGCCATCCAGCAGCTCAACCAGGTGACGCAGCAGAACGCCGCCGCCGCCGAGGAAATGGCCACCAGCAGCGAGGAGCTTTCCAGCCAGGCCGAGCAGCTCTCCGACGTCATGTCGTTCTTCAACCTCGGCAACGAGGCCGTCCGAAGCCGCGCCGCCAGCCGCAAGCCCAAGGCCAGGGCCATCGCCCACCAGCCCGTCCAGCACATCGTCTTCGCCGGGAACAAGTCCAAGGCCAAGTCCGCCGGCATCGACATCGACCTCTCGGAGGCACACGACGACGAGTACGAACGCTTCTGATCCACACGCGGACCTCGCCCACACAAAAAGAAGGCGGCCCATGCGCATGGGCCGCCTTTCTTTTCGCGAAATGCGAAGACGTGTGAATTGTCATGCCATTTGCGTTCCGAGGGAGGGGGAATATCCCAAGCAACAGCGTCCGATGCCAAGTCGCTTTCAAACGTGATGGATTGCCTGGATGCCTCGCCCAACCCCGAAGGGGTGCAATGATTGTGGAAATCGGATCCAGGCCAAAGAAGAGAACCCCTTCGGGGTTCGCCCGGAATCCAGGGAACCGCGAAGCCGCATGGATTGGAAGCCAGAAAGGGAGTCGCGGGCAGGACCTCGCCCCCCGCGCCCACCGATCGCCAAAATGGCCTACCTTTGGCGACAAAAGCCGGAAACTTGTACGCCATCATCGACATCGAGACCACCGGGGGCAACCCCAAGCGGGGCGACCGCATCACCGAGATCGCCATCTTCATCCACGACGGCCAGCGCGTGGTGGACCAGTTCGTCAGCCTGGTCAACCCCGAGCGGATGATCCCGGCCTTCATCACGGGCCTGACGGGCATCTCGAACGAGATGGTCGAGGACGCGCCGAAGTTCCAGCAGATCGCGCGGCGCGTCGTCGAGCTCACGCAGGGCTGCGTCTTCGTGGCGCACAACGTGAGCTTCGACTACGGCTTCGTGGCCGAGGAGTTCCGCTCGCTGGGCTACGACTTCCGGCGCGACCAGCTCTGCACGGTGCGGCTCTCGCGCAAGCTCTTCCCCTGCCACGCCAGCTACAGCCTGGGCAAGCTCTGCGCCGACCTGCGCATCCCCCTGTCGGACCGGCACCGCGCCGCTGGCGACGCCCTGGCCACGGTGGCCCTGTTCGAGCGCCTGCTGGCCCGCGAGGGCGAGCTGGGCGTGGCCAAGGGCACGGCGCCCGCCATCGGCCTCCAGCCCCAGAAGGACTGGCATCCGGACCTCGACCCCAAGGACGTCGCCGCCCTGCCCAGCACCACGGGCGTCTATTACTTCTACGACCAGGACGGCGAGCTCATCTACGTGGGCAAGAGCAAGGACATCAAGAAGCGCGTGCTCAGCCACCTGGCCAGCAAGGCCGGCCAGAAGGCCCTGGAGATGAAGGCCCGCGTGGCGGCCATCACCTGCGAGGAGACGGGCAGCGAGCTGGTGGCCCTGCTGCTCGAGTCGGACCAGATCAAGCGCCACAAGCCGCTCTACAACCGGGCCCAGCGCCGGAGCCTCTACAACTTCGGCCTGTTCGACCACTACGACCAGCGCGGCTACCACTGCCTCTCGGTGCGGAAGATACAGGGCCAGCAGATGCCCCTGACGGCCTTCGGCGAGCTGCGCGAGGGCCGCGAGAAGCTGGAGCGCTGGGCCCGCGAGCTCCAGCTCTGCCAGAAGCTCTGCGGCCTGTTCGAGAGCGGAGGGGCCTGCTTCGACCTCCAGGTGCGCCAGTGCAAGGGCGCCTGCGTGGGCCAGGAGGCGCCCGAGGAGTACAACGCCCGCGTGGACAAGCTGCTGGCCCGGCTGGCCTTCGCGCGCCAGGATTTCCTGGTGGTCGAAAAGGGCCGCGACCTGCGCGAGCTGGCCGTGGTGCTGGTGCGGGGCGGGCGCTACGTCGGCTTCGGGTTCATCCAGCTTTTCGAGGCCCACAGCGACCCGGAGCTGCTGGCCGACTGCGTGAAGCCTTATCCCGACAACCAGGACGTGCGCCGCATCATCGCCGGGCACCTGCTGCGCGCACCCGAGGCCCGCGTGGTGCCGCTCTGATCAGAAACGTTCTGAATAGCGCCCAGCGCGGCCGCCCTGGGCCAGCCTAGGGCGGAATAGCCTAACTTTGCCGTTCCTCGTCCCAACAACAAAGCCCTGGAAACCATGTACGTCAGACCCAAAAAGCAGCTCGGGCAGCACTTCCTCAAAGACCAGCAGGTGGCCCGCGACATCGCCGCAAGCCTGCTCTGGCGCGCGCCCGAAGGCCCTTCGCGGGTGCTGGAGGTGGGCCCGGGCACGGCGATCCTCACCCGCGAGCTCATGCGCCAGCAGGGCATGGACCTCCACATGGTCGAGCTGGACCGCGACTCGGTGGCCTACCTCCGCCAGCATTTCCCCGACCTGGGAGAGCGGCTGGTGGAAGGCGACTTCCTGGCCCACGACTGGGAGCGGCATTTCGGCGGAGAGGCCTTCGCCATCGTGGGGAATTTCCCCTACAACATCTCCTCGCAGATCTTCTTCAAGCTGCTCGAATACCGCGACAGCGTGCCGCAACTGGTCGGCATGGTGCAGAAGGAGGTGGCCGAACGGCTGGCCAGCCCCCCCGGCAGCCGCGAGTACGGCATCCTGAGCGTGCTCTTGCAGAGCTACTTCCAGGTCGAGTACCTGTTCACGGTCGAGCCTTGGGTGTTCCATCCGCCGCCCAAGGTCCGCTCGGCCGTGGTGCGCATCACCCGCGACCCCGCGCGCACGCTGGCCTGCGACCCGGTCATTTTCAAGCGCGTCGTCAAGACGGCCTTCAACCAGCGCCGAAAAATGATGCGCGGCAGCCTCAAGTCGCTCTTCGGAGACTTGGAGCTTCCGCAGGAATGGGCCACGCAGCGCCCCGAGCAGCTCGGGGTGGCCGACTTCGAGCGCATGACCCTCTGGTGGCAAGAAAACGGCCCGCCCGCCGATTCGCGTTGAGCCGCGGCGGCTCGCCTTCGGCCCAGTTTTTCCCTGAACCTTCGCTCGTGTGCGAACATCCCGCTTTCCCTCCGCCTCCTGCCGTCGCCAGCCGCCGGCTCCGCTCCCAAGCCGGGCGCCAACTGGTTTGTGTGGGCATTTCGGGTTTTCCGCCGCGCTTCCATCCGCCCGAAATCGCCCTGCCCGCGCCAGCGGATAGGGTTTTCTTTTCTCCTCATTTCCAATCCATTTCAAATAAACATCATCATGAAAAAGCTCATCTTGCTTTTGTTGGGCTTGGCCTTGGGCCATGCCGCCTGGGCACAGGAAGGCGTCCCCGTGGTCGTCGAGCTAAGCTACAAGGTCGGGCCGACGATCGACTCGCTCGAAAAGGAACGGCATTATCTTTTCCCCGAGTTTTCGCCGGAGGTCTTCCGCATCGCCCAGATCTACAAGTACCCCGGTGGGGAGATGTTCCTGGCCGTGAGCCTGGCCGACAGCTCGCAGGAGCTTCTGCCGTTCTCGACCTCCGACTTCGTGCAGGCGCAGCGCATGGTCGAGCGGCTGCGGGTGGACTACCAGGCGGGCTCGCAGGAGGATTTCTACGTCTATCTGCTCGACGGCACCCGGCTGAAGGCCCGCATCGACTCGGTACACCGGGCGGTCGTCTATGGGCACAACGATGTGGTGGGCCCCATGCGCATCGAGATGGCCAAGGTCAGCTCGATACAGCGGGCCAGCGCCGCCGCGCCTAGCGAAGTGGTCAGCCAGGACACGCCGCCGGAGTTCTTCCCGAACCCGCACGACTCGCGGCACTTCTTCGCCCCGACGGCCTACAACCTGCGCGAGGGCGAGGGCTATTTCCAGAGCACCTACCTCTTCGTGGTGTCGTTCAACTACGGCTTCACCGACAACTTCTCGTTCGGGGCGGGCGTGAGCCTGATTCCGGGGCTGGACATGTCGGAGCAGGCCTTCATGATCACGCCGAAGTTCAGCTTCCCGGTGCGGGAGAACTTCCGGCTGGGTGGGGGCGTGCTGATGGGCGGCGTCGAGGGCACCACGCTGGGCATCGCCTACGGCGTATCGACCTTCGGCTCCCAGGAGAACAACATCACCTTCGGGATGGGCTACGGCGCCAACCTGACGGAGACGGAAAGCCTGGGCCTGGTGATGATTGGGGGGATGTTCCGCGTCTCGCGGCGGGTGTCCATCGTCTCGGAAAACTGGGTGGCGCTTGGGCCGGGCATGACCTTCCTGAGCATCGGGCCGAGGCTGCTGTGGCCCAAGATCAGCTTCGATATCGCGATGGTTTACGTGGACGAGCTGGGCGCGCCGATCCCGATGGTGGACGCGGTCTTCAAGTTCGGCATCCCCGAGTGATGGGCCTGGGCTAACCGGCAGAAACTCTTCCGGTAGGTCTTTTGTCCACGAAAGGCACGAAATTTTTTGTCCACGAAAGGCACGGAGGGCACGAAATTTTTTGTCCACGAAAGGCACGGAGGGCACGAAAGTTTTTGTCCACGAAAGGCACGGAGGGCACGAAAGTTTTTGTCCACGAAAGGCA
>JAIFMG010000098.1 GCA_020048645.1 Bacteroidota bacterium
GATCGAGGAAAATCAATAGCGGCGGGCTTCAGCCCGCCGATCGAGGTTAGGGATGGTTGACGATGTGCTTGCGGAGTTGCCCGACCAGTCCGGCAATGTCTTCGAGCTGTTCTTGGGTGATGCTCAGGGGCGTCTGGGTGTTGACGACCATGACGCGGCGGATGGAATCGGTCTGCACCTCGTCCTTGCCGAACTTGATTTCCACCTTGTCGTAGATGGACTTGAGCAGGGAAAGGTCTTTGAGGAAGGCGGCCAGGTTGGGGTCGCTCTGGTTGACGCTGACCTGCTGGATGAGGTAGTTGAGGGAGAACTTCTGGACGATGATGCGGTTCAGGAGCAGCTTGTTGGCCTCGGGGTTCTGGTAGTAGATGTTGGTGGCCATGAACATGGCCTCGATCCATCCGCCCAGTGCCACCAGGGTGGCGGTGTTGGTGCGGTCGTTGTCGCGGAGGTACTTGTCTGTCTTGGAGTAGGTCTCGTTGATGATGTTGAGGATGGAGTCGGTGTTCTCGATGTTGTCGCGGACGCGCTCGTAGTCGCTTTCGGATTGTGGGATGTCGAGCTTGGCCGAGAGGGCCTGGATGGCTTCGAGGTACTGCCGGGCCTGCTCTTCCTGCTGGTAGAGCTTGGAGTAGCTGAAGTCCACGCCCAGGACGCCCACGTGCAGGGCGGTGCTGGTGGCCGAGCCGGGATTGTCGATGATCGCGCTGGGCGAGAGCAGCTCGGGGTAGAAGCTGGTCCCCATGTTGAGCAGCATGGCCATTTCCATGGGCGAGGGCAGTCCGTAATAGATGGTCAGGCCGCCTTCCTGCTTGATTTCGAGGACCTCGGCGGCATTGGCACGCGCGGAATCCAGGGGTTCGTAAAGGTTGTCGTTCCCGCCGTTGCTGGAACATCCGGAGGCCGCGAGCAGGGAACCGGCAAGGCAAAAGGGCAGGAGCAGTTGGTTCAAGGTTTTCATGTTGAAAAAAGTTTGTTTCGTCAATGGTTGTTCAGCAGGACGAATACCGATGGTTTCCAAAATTAAGAATTTTGCGGCTCGCAGGGAGGAGCGGCTTCATTTTTTGGTGTTTTCAAACTCCATGCCTCGACTTTGGGCGGGGTCCCAGAGCAGGGAGCTGTCGCCGTAGCTGAGGAAGCGGTATCCGTTGTCGAGGGCGAACTGGTAGAGCTCTTTCCAGCGCTGGCCCAGCAGGGCGGCCACGAGCACCAGCAGGGTGCTGCGGGGCTGGTGGAAGTTGGTGACCAGGCCCTGGGCCACGCGCAAGGCGTAACCGGGCCCGATGATGACCTGCGTGGTGGCGGGCAGTTCGTCGAGGCCGTGGCGGCCCATGTGGCCGAGCAGGGCTTCGAGGGCCTGGCGGGCGGGCAGGGGCTGGAGCTGGTAGGGCTCCCACTGGCCCAGGAAGAACGGCTCGGGCTGGTCGAGCAGCAGCTTGCAGCCCATCCAGTAGAGCGACTCGAGCGCACGGAGCGAGGTGGTCCCCACGGCCACGACGGGTCCCTGGCCGGCCAGCAGGGCCTCGAGCAGGCGGCGGGGCGCGGCGAAGCGTTCGGCGTGCATCTCGTGGCCGTCGAGGCGCTCGCTCTTGACGGGCCGGAAGGTGCCGGCGCCCACGTGCAGGCTGAGCGTCTCGCGGCGCACGCCCCGGAGGTGGAGCCGCTCGAAGACGGCCGGGGTGAAGTGCAGCCCGGCGGTGGGGGCGGCCACCGAGCCCTCGCGCCGGGCGTAAAGCGTCTGGTAGCGCTCGTCGTCCACGGCCTGGCTCTCGCGGTCGAGGTAGGGCGGGATGGGAACCTGCCCGGCCTGCTCGACCACTTGGGCGAAGCTGGCGGGGCCGTCCCAGCGCAGGCGGACCAGTTGGGCCGTGCCCCAGGCGCCCAGGTGCTCGGCCTCCAGGGCCACCTCGCCGCCGTCGGCCAGCTCCAGCCGCCGGGCCAGGCGCTCGCCCTTCCACTTCTTGAGGTTGCCCACCAGGCAGCGGAAGACGACCTGTTCCTGCGCCGCGAAGGCCTGTTCGTGCGTGGGCGGCTCGTGCGGCTCGAGCAGGAAAACCTCCACGCGTCCGCCCGTGGGCTTGTGGAACTCCAGCCGCGCCCGGACCACCTTGGCGTCGTTGAACACCAGCAGGCTGCCCGCGGGCAAGAACTGGTCGAGCCGCTCGAAGGCCTCGTCGCGGAACTGGCCGTCGAAGACCAGCAGCCGCGACTGGTCCCGGCGTTCGAGCGGGAATTTGGCCACCCGTTCCGCGGGCAGGGCGTAGTCGTATTCGGCGATGTCGATCGCCTTGGGCGAATGGTCCATGTTTCTTGGGTTTGGTCGGGAGGCGCGCGGCGCCGCGGTGGGTCTTGGATGCTGCCCAAAATAATTAACTTTGCAGCGCTTTTCAAAACCAACTCCCAAACTCAAGGCCATGGCGTTCAAAAAAGGTGACAGGGTGAAATTCCTCAACGATGTCGGCGGAGGACAAGTCGTTGGCTTCCAAGGCAACGAAATGGCCGTGGTCTTGACCGACGACGGCTGGGAAATGCCCGTGATATTCAGCGAGTTGCTGTTGATGGAAAGCCCGCCGCCCGTCAGCAAGCCCAACGCGCCCGCCAGCGTCGTTACCACGGATTTGGCCGTGGAAATGGACAAGCCGTTGCAAAACTTCGACAAAAAAGGTCCCGCCCCCAAGCAGGAGCCGCAGGTCAACATCCATTGCGCCTTCGTGCCCACCGACGCCCAGCGCCCGACCGACTCGGACCTGGATTTCCACCTGGTCAACGATTCGGACTGGCAGTGCTTCTTCGTGGTCAGCCAAAGCCAGGAGAGCAAGCAGACGCCCCTCTACGCGGGCAAGCTGGAGGCCAACTCCAAGCTGCTGCTCTCCACGATCAAGCGTTCCAAAATCAACGACCTGGGCGAGATGCTCTTCCAGTTCCTTTTCTATTCCGACCACGATTTCGTCTTCCAGGATCCCGTGGTCAGCACCCTGCGCGTCAACCCGGTGCGCTTTTTCGACAAGAAGAACTACGTCGCGAACGACTTCTTCCACCAGAAGGCCCTGCTCAAGCAGGTGGCGGCCGAAGACTGGCGCAAGCAGCTCGCTAAGAGCCAGCCCAGCGAGCAGGAGCTGCTGGCCCTGAAGCTGGCCGCCGAAAAAAGCACCACCAAGCCCTCGAAGCCGCACCGCCGGGGCGAGGAGCTGCGCGTGGACCTGCACCTGGAGGAGCTGGTCGAGGCCGAGCACGACCTGGCCGACCACGAGAAGCTCAAGACCCAGATGGACCACTTCCACAAAGGCATGAGCCAGGCCATCACCGAGGGCTACGACCGCGCCGTCTTCATCCACGGCGTAGGCACCGGCAGGCTCCGCACCGAAATCCGCGCCGAGCTGGGCCGCACCTACAAGCAGTACCGCTACCAGGACGCGTCGTTCAAGGAATATGGCTATGGCGCCACGATGGTTTACATCAAGCCATGAAAAAAACAAGCCCCCGGCCAGCGGGCCAGGCGGGGCAGACATGACATCAGCAGGAACATGAGGCAGGGGGACGATCCATCGCTCTTGGGCATCGACCCTTGGGAGGAAAGTCCGGGCAACGCAGAGCGGCGCGCTTCCTAACGGGAAGGTGGGCGCGAGTCCACATAAGCGGAGAAGAAAACAACCGCCCGGCTTCGGCCAGGCAAGGGTGAGAAGGTGGGGTAAGAGCCCACCGCGCCTCGGGGCGACCCAGGCGGCAGTCCGTGCGCGCGTTGAAAGTCCAAGCATACCGGCAGTCAAGGGCTGCTCGCCCGTTGCCGGGGGGTAGGACGTAAGAGCCGTCGGGCGACCGGCGGACCAGATAAATGATGGACCCGCCTTCGAAGGGCGGAAACAGAACCCGGCTTACGGTCCGCCTGCCTCTCTTTTTCCAAGCGAAAGCCCAGGCCCTCCCCCCGCGGAGGCGCCTGGGCTTTCTGCCTTTTGGGGCACGGGCCAGCCAGCGTTTCATGCCAAGTTGTTTTCACCGGTGAAATATCCGAGAGCAACCTGTGTTGGGATGGCAGGGCATCGCCGCGAAAGCCCTGAAGGGGCGCCATATCCTAGCGATGGGTGAAGCCCATCGCAACGGGAACACCAACCCTTTCCAAGCCCTGAAGGGGCGCAATAACCAGGCGAAGGGCAAAGGTTGTGGCGCATGAATCAGGCCCTCCATAACCCATGAGGACAATTTCGCCCCTTCGGGGCTCTCTTCTTCGCCTCGGCTCCGCTTATCATGGCACCCCTTCGGGGTTGGGCGAGTCTTCAAGGCATTTCATCACATTGGAACGCCACTTGGCCTCAGCGGTAGAACTCGGCCTCGTAGGTGGCCAGGTTTCCCTTCTGGTCCACGATTTCGAGCCGCAGCTTGTGCGGGCCCGAGTAGTCGAAGCGCTCGGTGTCGAAGCGGTGGAAGAAGAGCTTGCGCTTGGCGTCCTGCTCCAGCAGGATCCATTGTCCATCGAGGAAGGCGTCGTAGCGCTCCACGCCCGAAAGGTCGTCCTCGATGGTCAAGCGGATGTCGTCCTGGCCCGAAAGCCGCGCCCCCGGGCGGATGTTGAGCGGGCGGATGGTCGGCGGCACGGTGTCGGCGCGGATGCCGAACTCGCCGAAGTAGCGCGAGCGGGCCGTGATGAAGCCGTCTTGCACCACGCCGCCGAGGTAGGTCCCCGAGCTGCTGGCAATCAGGGCCTTGTCCCACAAGCGTTCAGGCATTCCTTCCAGCGCTATCGACAGCACGAAAGGCTCGGCCAGGGGCACCAGCGGGTCGTGGACCTGGTAGAGCGGAGAGAAGAAGCCCCGCCGCCTGCCCAGGTCGCGGAACTGGAACTCGAGGGTGTCCATCAGGGCCGCGCGGGGAAACATGAGCATCAGCCCCGGCTGGAAGAAGCTGTTCGACTGCCCGCAGGGCATGGTCTTGACGCGGTAGGGCGGGGCAGGGGCGGGAGCGGCGGCCGCGGAAGGGGCGCCCCGCAGGCGGAAGGCCAGGGTCGAGCGGTTGCCCGCGGCGTCGCCCACCACGATCTCGACCCGGTGCTCGGCCCCGTCGCGGATCTGGGCCAGGCCCCGTCCCTCGACATGGCGGTAAACCGTCGTCATGGGGTTGCCGGGATCCTTGATGCAGCGGTGCATCCAGCGCCCGGTCTCGAAGCGCTCGCGGTAGTCCAGGTAGCTGTTGAAGCCGTGCTCGAAGTAGGAAATCTCGCCCAACTCGCTGTGGAACAGCAGCTTGCCATCCACTTTCACCTCGATGGAAAAGATGCCCCACTGCCCGCGGCGCTGGTTGTCGTAGTCGTTGGCCTGGATCGAGAAGCCGATGGCTCCGAAGACCTCCACGACCTGCCCCGAAGCCAGCGCGTAGCGCCCATCGCCGCCCGAAAGCTCGAAGAACTCGCCCTTGTCGGTGCCGCGCACGCCACTGCCGGGCCCGTGCGGGAAGATCTTCAGGCCCGAGAGCGTGGGCGGCACCTGGTCCGGGATCGCGAGGCCGAAGAGCATCGGGTTGTAGGGGTTCTCGGTCAGGGCGTCGCGGATCTCGAAGTGCAGGTGCGGCCCTCCGGAGCTGCCCGTGTTGCCGACGTAGCCGACCAGTTGGCCCTTCTTGACGGGGAACCGCTCGGGCTCTGGCTCAAGCGTTACCTTGAACTTCCGCTGGGCGTACTGCTCTTGCCTGACGAAGCGGGCGAGCTCTTCGGCGAAGCGGTCGAGGTGGCCGTACTGGGTTACGTAGCCGTTGGGGTGGGTGATGTAAAGGGCGTTGCCATAGCCGGTGGGCGAGACGTTCAGCCGCGAGACGTATCCGTCGGCCATGGCGTAGAGCGGCGTCCCGACTCCGGCGGGCAGGTCGAGGCCGGCGTGGAAGTGGTTGGGCCGGAGCTCGCCGAAACTGCCCGAGACGCCCCAGGGCCGCCCGGTGGGCCAGCCGAAGTAGTCGGTGGGATGCTGCCTTTGCGCGGCGGCCGGAAGCCAAAGCAAGAGCAGAGGCAGGAGCAGGGGGAGGATCTTCGTCCGGGGGTTCATCGGGTGGGTTTTTGGTGGGTTGGGTTGGGTCGGGCGCCGCAGTCGCTTGTTTTGCAAGGATTTGGCCAAACGTCGGCGGCCACTCGCAGGCGGGGCGACAGGACTTGAAGTGGAGCTTGAAGGGACAAAAGAAAAAAAAGCAAATGTTTTTGGCAAAAAAGCTAGGAGAATTGAATTATTTTTTCTAATTTAGCTTTACCAAATCGAAGCAAATCCGCTAACATTCAAGTGCTTTTAGCCACACAGCGAATGTCTTGCGTAAAGTGGAGCTTTGGCAAACGAAGCAGCAAATTTCATTTTGAATGACGATTGAACAGCACAACCTGCTCACCGGGCTCAAGGCTAAAGTGAACCAGTTGGTAGCGATCCACCAAGGCAACAAGGCGGAGCTCCAGCGTTCGAGGCTTGAGAACGCTGACTTGCGGGCTGCGCTGCGCGACAAAGAAGAGCAAATCCTGTCGTTGAGGCAAGAGCTTGAGATGTTGAGGCTTGCCAAGGCGATAGCCGGCGTCGAGGAAGACGGGCATGGCGCCAAGATGAAAATCAACAAAATCGTTCGGGAAATCGACCGCTGCATCGCCTTGCTCAACAAGTAGCGGCAAACGGAAGAGGACCCCACCTGGAAACCATGGACACCAACGAGAAATTGTCGATAAAGGTCAACCTGGCCGACCGCTTCTACCCCTTGCGGGTGGAGGCCAAGGACGAGGAGAAGATCCGCAGGGCGGCCAAGACCATCAACGACAAGATCAACCAGTACAAGAGCCGCTATTCCGACAAGGACAACCAGGACTTCCTGGCCATGGCGGCCCTCCAGTTGGTGACCAAGGTAATCGAGTCAGAGGAAAAAGCAGATGTGAGCCCCCTGATAGCCGAGCTGGAATCGCTCGACGACCACTTGGGGCGAATCATCGAAGGCATATAAAAAAAGCGATCTTTCACATAAGGTTCTTTGCCAAAAGAATCGAAACTTGCCCGCACAGTTTCTTTACACGTTTGGGAGACTCAACAGTTTAGCCATTAGAGCAAAGCTCAAACCTGACGTAGAACAGGCCTTGACCCCTAGGGGTTCTTCCTTCGGGAAGACATTGGACGTTCGACATTTGGTGGCAGCTCTATTCGTGTCTTTTAGGGGTTTTTCCTTAAATCTTTGAAGAATATTGTGCGGGCTTTTTTTTTGCGAACATTAAAACCTCAATCGAAAAATGGAATGGTATCATTACGTCATTTTCGGTTTGGTAGCGATTGGAACCTTCGTGCTCGGCATGGTCTTGGGCTTTCAGAACCGGATGAAGATCCTGGTCAAGCAAAGCGAGATCGCCCTCAAGAAGAAAGAGCATGAAATCGACGGGTTGAAGGCCGAGGCCGACAGCATACGCGAGCAGGCCAGCGGCCTGATGCGCCAAGCCCAAGAAGAAAAGTCCAGAGCGGAGCAGCTCATCGCCCAAGCCCAAAAGGCAGAAGTGCAGGCGGAAGCCAGCAAGCAAAAGAAAATCCTTGAGGCCAAGGAAAAGTTCCATACCCTCAAGACCGAACACGAACAGGCCATGCTCGAGCGCAACGCGAAGGCCGAGGCCAACGACGCCAAGCTCAAACAACGCGACCTGGCCCTGAACCAACGCAAGGAGGAGCTCCAGAAAAAGCAGAAGGAGCTCGAAATCGCCAAGCAGAAGCAGGAAAAGCTCAACGCCAAGCTCGAGGAACAGTCGGAGCTCATGGACAAAAAGCAGGAGGAGCTCGAGAAGATGCACAAGCAGCACATCGAGAAGCTCGAGCAGATCGCCGGAATCTCGGCCGAGCAGGCCAGGGACGAGCTGGTCGAATCGCTGCGCGAGGACGCCAAGTCCAAGGCCATGGAGTTCATCACCGAGACCATCGAGGAGGCCAAGCTCACCGCCACCAAAGAGGCCAAGAAAGTCGTTGTCCAGACCATCCAGCGCGTGGCCACCGAGACGGCCATCGAGAACTCCGTTACGGTCTTCCACATCGAAAGCGACGAGATCAAGGGGCGGATCATCGGCCGAGAAGGGCGCAACATCCGCGCCCTGGAGGCCGCCACCGGCATCGAGATCATCGTGGACGACACCCCGGAGGCCATCATCCTCTCGGGCTTCGACCCCGTGCGCCGCGAGGTCGCCCGGCTGGCCCTGCACCAGCTCGTCACCGACGGGCGCATCCACCCGGCCCGCATCGAGGAGGTCGTCATCAAGATGCGCAAGCAGATCGAGGAGGAGATCATGGAAGTGGGCAAGCGCACCTGCATCGACTTGGGCGTCCACGGCCTGCACTCCGACCTGGTCCGCCTGGTGGGCAAGATGAAGTACCGCTCGTCCTACGGGCAGAACCTGCTCCAGCACTCGCGCGAGGTGGCCAACCTTTCGGCCACCATGGCCGCCGAGCTGGGCCTCAACCCCAAGCTGGCCAAGCGCGCCGGCCTCCTGCACGACATCGGCAAGGTGCCCGACGACCAGCCCGAGGTCCCACACGCCATCCTGGGCATGCAGCTCGCCGAAAAGTACAAGGAGAAGCCCGAGGTCTGCAACGCCATCGGCGCCCACCACGACGAGGTCGAGATGACCACGCTCTACTCGCCCATCATCCAGGTCTGCGACGCCATTTCCGGCGCACGGCCCGGTGCCCGCCGCGAGATCGCCGAGTCGTACATCAAGCGCCTCAAGGACCTCGAGTCCCTGGCCTTGGGATACCCCGGCGTGACGAACTCCTACGCCATCCAGGCCGGCCGCGAGCTGCGCGTCATCGTCAGCAGCGACAAGATCACCGACACCCAGGCCGAGTCGCTCTCCTACGACATCGCCCAGAAGATCCAGACCGAGATGACCTATCCGGGACAGGTCAAGGTTACGGTCATCCGCGAGACCCGAGCGGTGAATTTCGCCCGCTGAACCTTGGCCGCGGCTTCCCTCTTTTCTTGTTTGCCCAAATTTTCCATAAGTTTGGGCAATTTTTTTTTGAACCGATTCCCGAATCCCATCTCAATTCGCTACCTCTCGCATGAAAGCCATCCAAATGGTTGACTTGAGCAGCCAATACCAGAAACTGAAGCCGAGAATCGACGCGGCCATGCAGCAGGTCATCGATGCCTGCGCCTTCATCAAAGGGCCTTTCGTCGAGAAGTTCGAGGCCGAGCTGGCCCACTACCTCGGCGTGAAGCACGTCATCGGCTGCGCCAACGGCACGGAGGCCCTCATGGTGGCCCTCATGGCCTTGGGCCTGCCCCGCGGCTCGGAGGTGCTCACGCCCGACTTCACCTTCGTGGCTTCCGCCGAGGCCATCGCCCTGCTGGGCCTGGTGCCCATCTTGGTGGACGTGGATTCGGAGACCTTCAACATCGACCTGGCCAAGGCCCGCGCCCTCGTCGGGCCCAACACGCGGGCCATCATGCCCGTCCACCTCTTCGGCCAGGCAGCGCCCATGCACGAACTGCTCGAAATGGCCCAGGAGCTTGACCTCAAGGTCATTGAGGACTGCGCCCAGTCGCTCGGCGCCGACGTGCTCCTGCCCGACGGCAGCCGCCGCAAGGCCGGGACCTTGGGGCACATCGGCTGCACCTCGTTCTATCCGTCCAAGAACCTCGGTGCCTACGGCGACGGCGGGGCCATCTTCACCAACGACGACGGGCTGGCCTGGAAGATCCGCTCGATTTCCAACCACGGCATGGCCCGCGAGCGCTACTTCTACGACTCCGTCGGCGTCAACTCGCGGCTCGACGCCTTGCAGGCCGTCGTGCTCAGCGAGAAGCTCAAGGAGCTGGACCAGTACAACCAGAGCCGCCAGCAGGCCGCCGACCACTACGACAGAGCTTTCGCCAACCATCCCCAACTGCGCGTCCCGGCGCGGCATCCGGCCAGCACGCACATTTTCCACCAATACACCCTGGTGGTGAGCGGCGCCGACCGCGACGCCCTGAAGGAGCATCTCCAGCGGGCGGGAGTTCCCAGCATGGTCTATTATCCCAAGCCTTTGCACGAGCAGGAGCCTTACCGCGTTTCCATCAATGCCAGCGGCGAGTTCCCCGTCACCGACGAGCTTTGCCGGGGAGTGCTGTCCCTGCCCATGCACACCGAGCTGGACCAGGAGCAGCTCGACTACATCTGCCAGCAGGTCCTTTCATTTTTCAAAGATTGAAGCGCCATGCCGAAGATCAAATTCAAAGACAGAGCCCTCTGGCGTGCCTTTCGCGATCGGGCGCGGCAGCAGGGGCATGAGCCGGAGGCGATGTTCGAGGAGCTGGCCCGGCAATGGTTGGCTGCGCCGGAACCCTCCGCGACCGAGCATTACCAGCACCCGACGGCCATCGTGGGCGAGCAGGCCCGCGTGGGCGCGGGTTGCAAGATCTGGCACTTCTGCCACGTCATGGACGGCGCCGAGCTGGGCCCGGGCTGCAGCCTGGGGCAGAACGTCTTCGTGGCGCGGGGCGTCGTCTTGGGCAAGGGCGTCAAGGTGCAGAACAACGTCTCGATCTACGAGGGCGTCGTCTGCGAGGATGAGGTCTTCCTGGGGCCTTCGATGGTGTTCACCAACGTCGCGCGCCCGCGGGGTGCCTACCCGGTGGGGGGGCGCTACGAGCGGACGCTGGTCAGGCGGGGCGCCACCCTGGGGGCCAACTGCACGGTGGTCTGCGGCCACACGGTCGGCGCCTATGCCTTCGTGGCGGCGGGTGCCGTCGTTACGAAGGATGTTCCCGACCATGCCCTGGTCATGGGCAATCCGGCCCGCGTGGTCGGCTGGGTCGGCCTGACGGGCAAGCGGCTGGCTTTCGATTCCCGGGGCTTGGCAACTTGTCCCGACACGCGAAATGTTTACCGGCTGATCGAGGGCCGTTTGGAATCCGTGACGCACTGATCGAGCGCAGGAAAGGAATTGAGATTTATCTTTCTGATCATCAAGGATTTGAATTTTTACTTTTGGGTTTCCTAACCCTTTATTTTTTCCCATGATTGACCATCTGATTTCCAAGAAGACGAAACTGGCCGTGGTTGGCCTGGGCTATGTCGGGCTCCCCATCGCGCTCGAGTTCGCGCGCAAGATGTCCGTCATTGGCTATGACATTCGGCAAGACCGGGTGGCCCTGCTGCGCCAAGGCATCGACCCGAGCCGGGAGATGGAGCCCGAGGCTTTCCGGGGCAAGGACATCTTTTTCACGCACGAGCTCGAGGACCTTCGCCAGGCCAGCTTCTTCGTGGTGGCGGTTCCCACGCCCATCAACGAGAACAAGCAGCCCGACTTGGGGGCACTGCTCTCGGCCTCGCGTGCCGTGGGCAGGGTCATCAAGCCAGGCGATTACGTGGTTTTCGAGTCAACGGTCTATCCGGGCTGCACCGAGAAGGACTGCGTGCCGCTGCTCGAGGCCGAGTCGGGCCTGCGCATGGGCACGGACTTCAAAGTGGGCTACTCGCCCGAGCGCATCAACCCGGGCGACAAGGTCCATACGCTGACCACCATCCGCAAGGTCACTTCGGGCTGCGATGCCGAGTCGTCGGAGCAGGTTGCCCGGGTTTACGAGAGCATCATCGAGGCGGGAGTCTTCCGGGCGAGCTCCATCAAGGTGGCCGAGGCGGCCAAGATCATCGAGAACACCCAGCGCGACATCAACATTGCCTTTATGAACGAGCTTTCGCAGCTCTTCGACCTGATGGGCATCAACACCTTCGAGGTGCTGGAGGCGGCTTCCACCAAGTGGAACTTCCTGCGCTTCCATCCCGGCCTGGTCGGGGGGCACTGCATCGGGGTGGATCCCTACTACTTGGCGCACAAGGCCAAGGAGTTCGGCTACCATGCCAAGATCATCGAGGCGGGCAGGGCCATCAACGACGAGATGGGGCACTACGTGGCCAAGAAGGCCGTCAAGATGATGCTCGCCCAGGACAAGGTGCTGCAGAACTCCCGCATGCTGGTCATGGGCATCACCTTCAAGGAGAACGTCAGCGACATCCGCAACTCGAAGGTGGCCGACATGGTCCGCGAGCTCGAGTCCTTCCGCGTGACCGTGGAGGTCATGGATCCGCACGCCGATGTCGATGAGGTTTTCCATGAATATGGGCTGAGGCTGGTGGATTCGCCGAGCGGCGCTTACGATGGCATCATTTTGGCCGTGTCGCACAAGCGCTTCCTGGGCTTGGCGCTCGACGAGCTGGTCGCGAGCTTGCGCCGCCCGGCCATTTTTGTCGATTTCAAGGCCAATTTCAGGAACCACGAAATGCCCGAGGGCGTGTTGTACTGGTCGCTGTGATCATCGGTAAAATGCTGACATGAAGATACTTGTAACCGGCGCGGCCGGATTCATCGGCTTCCACCTCTGCCGGCGATTGCTAGAGCGGGGTTTCGAAGTGGTTGGGCTCGATTCCATCAACGACTACTACGACGTGCGCCTGAAGTTTGGCCGGCTGCGCCAGCTTGGCATCGAGGTCGAGCCGGCATTCGGCCAGCTTCTGGAAAGCTCCACCCAGCCCGGCTTCCGCTTCCTGCGGGCCCGGCTGGAGGACGCCCAGGCGGTAGAGGCGCTCTTCGCCCGCGAGCGCTTCGACAAGGTGTGCCACCTCGCGGCCCAGGCGGGAGTCCGGTACAGCATCGAGAACCCCAGGGCCTACGTCGATAGCAACCTGGTAGGCTTTTTTAACGTGCTCGACTGCGCCCGCAAATTCGAAGTCAAGCATTTCGTTTATGCCAGCAGCTCAAGCGTTTATGGCCTGAACGAGCATGTGCCCTTCTCCACGGGCCACAACGTGGACCATCCCGTGAGCCTCTACGCCGCCAGCAAGAAGGCCAACGAGCTGCTGGCCCACTCGTACAGCCACCTCTTCGGACTGCCGACGACGGGCCTGCGCTTTTTCACCGTCTATGGCCCCTGGGGCAGGCCCGACATGGCCCTGGCCCTCTTCGCCGAGGCCATTTTCAACGACAAGCCCATCCGCGTCTTCAACCACGGGGCCATGCACCGCGACTTCACCTACATCGACGACATCGTCGCCGGCCTCGAGCGCGTCATCGACAAGGACGCCCAGCCCGACCCCGACTGGAGCCCGCAGGCGCCCAAGCCCAACAGCTCATCGGCGCCCTACCGGATCTACAACATCGGCAACAGCCAGAGCGTCAACCTGATGGACTTCATCCAGGCCATCGAGCGGCAGATTGGCAAGACCGCGCAAAAGATCATGCTCGACATGCAGCCGGGCGACGTGGTGCGCACCTGGGCCGACGTCTCGGACCTGGCCAGCGACACCGGCTACCGGCCCAGCACCTCCATCGAGGAAGGCATCCGCCACTACATCGACTGGTACAGAGACTTTTACAAGCGCTGACCCATCCTGAAAACCCAAACATATTCGCCATGAACAACCCCAAAGTGGTCATGCTAGGCCTGGGCTACATCGGCCTGCCCACGGCCGCCATCATCGCCAGCAAGAAGCTCCAGGTGCTCGGCGTGGACGTGCAAGCCCGCGTCGTGGATACGATCAACGCCGGGGGAGTCCACATCATCGAGCCCGACTTGGATGGTTTGGTCAAGTCAGTGGTCTCAAACGGCTGGTTAAGAGCGGCTTTGAAGCCCGAGCCAGCCGATGTCTTCATCGTCGCGGTGCCCACGCCCTTCGGGGAGGAAAAGCGGCCGGACATTTCCTATGTCGAGGCCGCGACCCGCAGCGTTCTGCCGCTGCTGCGTCCGGGCAACCTCTTCATCATCGAATCGACAAGCCCCGTGGGCACCACCCGCAAAATGGCGAAAATCATTTTCGAGGCCCGTCCCGAATTGCGCGAAAGCCTGCGCGTGGCCTACTGCCCCGAGCGGGTCTTGCCGGGCAAGGTCATTTACGAGCTCGAGCACAACGACCGCGTCATTGGCGGAATTGACGCCGCTTCCACCCAGGCCGCGACCGATTTTTACTCCATTTTCGTGCGCGGCGGCCTGCACCCGACGCACGACAAGACGGCCGAAATGTGCAAGCTCACCGAAAACTCTTTCCGCGACACCAACATCGCCTTCGCCAACGAACTCTCCCTCATCTGCGACAAGGCGGGCATCAACGTCTGGGAGCTGATCGAGCTGGCCAACAAGCATCCGCGGGTCAAGATCCTCCAGCCCGGCACGGGAGTCGGAGGCCACTGCATCGCCGTCGATCCTTGGTTTATCGTCTCGGACTTTCCCGCTGAGGCCCAGTTGATTAGGCGTGCCCGGTTGATCAACGACTTCAAGCCGCTCTGGGTAGTCGAAAAGGTCAAGAACGCCGCGCTGGCCTTCGCGCTGGAACATGGGCGCAAGCCGTTGGTGGCCTTGCTGGGCCTGGCCTTCAAGCCGAACATCGACGACCTGCGCGAGTCGCCCGCCGTGCAGGTGGCCCTGGGCCTGATGGGCGGGCCGGAAGCCGACTACCTGGTGGTGGAGCCCAATGTCGAGCAATGGAAGCATGGGGCGCTCACGCCTCTCGATGAAGCCACGCGCCGGGCCGACATGCTGGTTTTCCTGGTAGCGCATCGACCGTTCGAGCGGCTCGAGCAGCACGCCCATGAGCTGGATTTCTGCGGGGCGCGGAAGAACCGCTGAACGCGCCCAAGGCCGGAGGCGCGGGCCTAGTCCTGCATCCTCCGCTCGCGAAAACCCGCCACGATGAGGCCCACCACGATGGAGAAAACCACGCCCATGAGCAAAGTCCCGACCGAGAAACCCGCCTGCTGGGGCTCTTCGAAGGCCTTGATGACCGGGACCTTGGAGAGCGCGGCCAGCTCATTGCTGAGCGACTCGAGGTGCGCGACCAGCTCGTCGAACCGCTGCCTCGAAACCTCGTCGTTGGGGCTGAGCCCGGCCAGCGTCCTTTCGGTTTGGTTGATGCTCTCCAGAAGATTTCTTCGTTTCTCCTGCTGGCTCTCTTTCAGCAGCGGGGTTTCGAGCAGGGCCTGGTTGATGCCGGCGGCCAGCAGCTCGAACAGGTGCTCGTCGGTGGCCACGGCCCTGACCAGCAGCACCGATTCGTCCTGGCCCAGGCTGACCTCGAAGCTCAGGGCCTTGAGTTTCGAGAGGCTCTGCTCGTCCAGCCCGAGGATTTGCCTGACGACCTGCATCTTGCCTTCCGCGAAGTCCTCTTCCGCCAACTCGAACTTCTCGTGCATGGCCAGGCCCTTGTTCCAGCTCAAATCGAGGATCAAGGTCGATTCGTACTCCGGATTTCTGCTCAGGCTCCAAAAGAGCGTGGCTGCGATCCCCACTATCGCGAACAAGAACACGATGACGACTTTTTTTTCCATTCCTTATTTTGTTGCTGGCATTTTGCTTGCAAAAATACCAAATAACTTTTTAATTTTTTTCTCATCAAAACAAATTAATTGCCAGAAAAGTATGACAATCCTGCCCATTGGCGTTTTATGGAAAAAAAAGTGTTTCGACTTGCGGACGACTTTCTTGAAAGTGGGATTATGCCAATTTGTTCAGGAATCAGTCGGAACGGGCACCCATCAAAAAAAATGAGACTACCATGAAAAAGGCGATTCTACTCGGCGCGACCGGCCTGGTCGGCGGCCATCTTCTCGAACTTCTCCAGGAGGCGGAGGACTATGGACAGGTCCAGGTCCTGTCGCGCCGCCCGATTGTGCTTCCCGAGGGCAAGGCCAGTGTCCAGGTCTGCGATTTCGACCATCTGGAGCGCCATGCGCGCCAGATCCAGGGCGACGACCTGTTCATCTGCATCGGCACCACCATCCGCAAGGCGGGCAGCAAGGCAGCCTTCCGACGCGTGGACCTCGAAATTCCATTGGAAGTTGCTTCCATCGCGAAGCAAAACGGCTGCCGCGGGGCCGTCCTGGTCTCCTCGGTTGGCGCCACCATCGACACGCGCAACTTTTACCTCCAGACCAAAGGCCTGGTCGAGTTCGGTCTGGCGCAGCTCGGCTTCGAGCGCTTCACGGCCGTCCGCCCTTCGCTGCTGCTGGGCGACCGCGACGAAAGCCGGCTGGGCGAGGACTTCGGCAAGCTGGCCATGAAGGTCCTGGGGCCGGTCCTGCGCGGGAAGCTGGCCCGCTACAAAGGCATCGCGGCCCGCGACGTGGCCAAGGCCATGCTCGCCATCGCCCGGATGGGCCATCCCAAGCCCGTCTATGAGTCGGAAGAATTGGCCTCCTGGGCGAAACCCTGAGGGCAAATAAAGATTTTTTTCCTTATCGAAATGTTAAAAATCAATGTGTTGATAAAATTTTCAACGAAAAATAATCTCGCGATTCGGAGGTAGGCATTTTCACCGAGGGCAGAGGTTTTTTCATGTAAAAAGATGATTGTCAACAATTTGTGATGAAGAATTGATTTTTTTACTTTCGAGAAAAATAATTTTGAATGCCGATATACTTTTTGTCGCAGGTCCGAGCGGCTTAACGAAAGGGGCGAAGGAGTTTCATCATTGTCAAAAAATCCTAATTTTGGTGAGGAATTGAATCCGGCTAAGCGCAATCCGCCCAAGCAGAACGCCTTAGCCAAGCTTGCTAAGCCCAAGGCCATCTGGCCAGCCCAACGCGGGCCTCTTGTCCTTGGCAACAAGAATCAAAACTGTGCATATGAACCATTTGAAATCAATCGCATTGGCGGGATTCCTCTCGCTTGCCTTGCAGGCCCCTCCGACATTCGCCGGCCAAGAGCTCGAAGAAAAAGGAGTGAAGCAATCGGTGGCCGAGGCCATAGCCGGCCAAAGAATTGAGGCCACGCGCGAATACCTGAAGACATTCGAGCAAATCAAAGAAGAGCTTTTCGCCCTCGAGGATCGCGCGCTCTTCCTTTATCCTTTGCCCAATGCGGCAGCCCGCTACCACTACCGCGAACTGGAACGGGCCGAGCGCGACTTGAACCGCCGCTTCGCCGCCCAGGCCAGGGCCGCCGCCAACGCCGCAGCCGCCGCCGCAAGGCCCAGACGGGTAGCCGCCGCGGTAGCGCCCGCCCCCGCGCCTGTCGCTACCGCTGTCAATGTCGCGAGCATGCTCATGCTTTCTCCCGACTCGCTCAGCATGATGCGGCAAAACGTGGCCAGGACCGCCCAGCGCTACCTCGGCACCCGCTACCGCTGGGGCGGAATCTCGGCCAATGGCCTGGACTGCTCCGGATTCGTCTATCGGGTTTACGCCGACCTGGGCATCGCCATCTCGCGCGACGGACAGAGCCAGGCCAGCATCGGCGAGTCCGTGCCCTTGGAGCAGGTCCGCACCGGCGACCTGCTGGCCTTCGGGCGCCGGACAGGGCGCGGAGGCTTCTGGGCCACGCACCTCGCCTTGGTGCTCTCCAACCAGGATGGGGTCATCCGCTTCATCCACGCCACCCGCCGCGGGGTCATCATCGACCAGGTCGGCAACAGCGCGTGGGGCAACTACTACGCCAGCCGCTTCCTCTCGGCCCGGCGTTTCCTGAAGGTTACTCCCGGCTCGCAGGTGACGGAGCAGAGCATCCAAACCGTCATCGAGAACCTGGCGCCCGCGCCGGAAGTGGCCCCGGTCGAGGACTTCGACTTCAGCGGCGACGAGCCTTATTGAGCGGCCAGCCTGGGAACGGTCATACACCGATTGGGCAGTTTGGGCGTGGTCTTCCACGCCCAAACTGCTTTTTCATGTCCGCTTGCTATCCAACGTGATAGATTGCCTTGGTCTTGCTTTTCGCATTGAACCCCTGCGGGGTTCTGGTTCGCGGCGGTTCTTGGCTCCCTGGATTTCATGCGGGGCTATTCATGTTCAATCCCTTCGGGATTGGCGGCGCAGCCGGATTTTGTCGGATGTCGATGTTTCGGATATTGCATTCCAAGTTGCTTTTGCGGGTGATAAGTAAGGATTCAAAATTAGCTTAGTCTAAATGGGGAGAATTTGATGACGAGGTTTGTCCCCACGTTGGCAAGGCAACGGTTGGCG
>JAIFMG010000217.1 GCA_020048645.1 Bacteroidota bacterium
GCGCCGCCCCAAGGCGGCCCAGGGCGGCCCGGAGGACGCCCGAAATGGGCCCGGAGGGCCCGGAAAAAATTCCGAATGCGGGAAGGATGGGCTGGACTTCTGGTTGAAAATGGCCCGGATGGGCCTCTTGATCGCCTCTTGGGGTGCCGCGGATGGGCAAGCCCTCGAAATTCTCCTTATATTCGCATCAAGTTCATCCATTAACCTAAAAAACGAAATCAAGTGTCGGATTCACTGGTCATCATTCCTACCTACAATGAAAAGGAGAACATCGCGAAGATCCTGGGAGCGATCTATTCCCTTCCCGTGGCCTTCGACGTCCTGGTGGTTGACGACGGCTCTCCCGATGGGACGGGTGGCATTGTCAAGGCATTGCAGGACGAACATGCCGGTCGCCTCCACCTGATGGAGCGTCCGGGCAAGCTGGGCCTGGGCACGGCCTACATCAGCGGTTTCCAATGGGCGCTGTCGAGGGGTTACGATTACATCTTCGAGATGGACGCGGATTTCTCGCACAATCCGAGCGATCTGGTCTCTTTGCGCGAGGCCTGCGTTTCGGGGGGGGCGGACCTGGCGATCGGCTCGCGGTACAAGTCGGGCGTGACGGTGGTGAACTGGCCCATCGGGCGTCTGCTGATGTCGTACTACGCCTCCGCGTATGTGCGGCTGGTAACAGGGATGAAGGTGGCGGACACGACGGCGGGCTTCAAGTGCTACCGGCGGGCGGTGCTGGAGTCGATCAACCTGGACGCGATCCGGTTCAAGGGCTATGTCTTCCAGATAGAGATGAAGTTCGCGGCGTGGCGGCTGGGCTTCGTGCTGAAGGAGGTGCCGATCATCTTCATCGACAGGAAGGAAGGCAGCTCGAAGATGAGCGGGGGCATCTTCAGCGAGGCGGTCTGGGGCGTGGTGGCGATGAAGCTGAAGAGCTATTTCCACGATTATAGGAAGAAGGCATGAGGATCGGTTGGATAGACAGCACGCACGGGTCGCTTTGGGACGAGCTTCGGGAGGCCGGGCACGAGTGCGTTGACCTGACGCACCTGGGGCGGGCGGATCTGCTGGCCTCGGTGGAGGGCGTGGCGGGGGTGGTGGTGCGGAGCCGCGTGCCGATCGACGCGGAGTTCTTGGAGCGGGCCGGGAATCTGCGCTTCGTGGCGCGGGTGGGCGCGGGCATGGAGAACATCGACGTCGGGGCGGCGGAGGCGCGGGGGGTGCGCTGCCTGAACGCGCCGGAGGGGAACCGTGACGCCGTGGGGGAGCATGGGCTTGGGATGCTGCTGGCCTTGCTGAACCATCTGCCCCGGGCGGACCGGGAGGTGCGGGCCGGCCAGTGGCGCCGCGAGGAGAACCGGGGGGTGGAGGTCATGGGCAAGACGGTTGGGCTGGTGGGCTATGGGAACACGGGGCGGGCGCTGGCGCGCCGGCTGGTGGGCTTCGGCTGCCGGGTGCTGGCCTACGACAAGTACCTGCTGGGCTTCTCGGACTTCTTCGTCCGGGAGTGCGGTCTGGCGGAGCTCCAGGCCACGGCGGACATCGTCTCGTTCCATGTGCCGGAGAGCCCGGAGACGGTGGGGATGTTCGACATGGCGTTCATCGAGGCGATGGGTAGGCCTTTCTACCTGCTGAACACCTCTCGGGGGAGGGTCGTCCGGACGGAGGACCTGCTGGCGGGAATCGCTTCGGGGAAGGTCCTTGGGGCGGCCTTGGACGTGCTGGAGATGGAGGGCCGGTCGTTCGAGCGGCTGGAGGGCGCGTCGCAGGAGGTTTTCGACCGGCTGCGGTCTTGCGAGAAGGTTCTGCTGAGCCCGCACGTGGCGGGCTGGACGGTGGAGTCGGAGCTGAAGTTGGCGAAAACGATTGCGGAGAAGATAAAATATTGGTTTCCAAAGCCTTGATTTTTTGGGAAAGTGCGAAAAAATGGCTTATTTCGCGGGACTTTTGAAAAAACCTCATTATCAACGCAATTGGAATCGCAGAACCACATAATCATGCATGCTCACGTAACGACCCTGAACGAATTCATCATCGAAAGACAATCGGACTTCCCCTATGCCAAGGGGGAGCTTTCGCGCTTGTTGACGCACATCGGCCTGGCGGCCAAGATCGTGAACCGGGAGGTCAACAAGGCGGGCCTGGTTGACATCCTGGGCGAGGCGGGCGGAACGAACATACAGGGGGAGTCGGTCAAGAAGCTGGACGTCTTCGCGGACCGGCGCTTCATCGAGGCGCTCCGGGCCAGCGGGGAGTGCGCGGGCATCGCCTCCGAGGAGAACGACGAGATCGTGAAGTTCAAGACGGACCTGGCCAAGGACGGGAAGTACATCGTGACGATGGACCCGCTGGATGGCTCGTCGAACATCGACGTGAACGTGTCGATCGGGACCATCTTCTCGATCTACCGGCGCATATCCCCGAGGGGGCACGAGGCCACGCTGGAGGACTTCATGCAGCGGGGCACCAAGCAGGTCGGGGCGGGCTACGTGATCTACGGGTCCTCGACGATGCTGGTCTTCACCACGGGCCGCGGGGTGAACGGCTTCACGCTCGACCCGTCGATCGGGGAGTTCTGCCTTTCGCACCCGAACATGCAGATCCCGCTGTCGGGGACGATCTACTCGATCAACGAGGGGAACTACATCCGCTTCCCGGGCGGGGTGAAGAAGTACATCAAGTACTGCCAGGAGAGCGACCGGCAGACCCAGCGCCCCTACGCCTCGCGCTACATCGGCTCGCTGGTGGCGGACTTCCACCGCAACCTGCTGAAGGGGGGCATCTTCATCTATCCGCAGACGGAGAGCCACCCGGAGGGCAAGCTGCGGCTCCTGTACGAGTGCAACCCGATGGCCTTCGTGATGGAGCAGGCGGGCGGGATGGCCACCGACGGCATGGGCACTCGGATCCTGGACATCAAGCCGGAGTCGCTGCACCAGCGCGCGCCTTTCTTCGTGGGGTCGCGCCGGATGGTCGAGAAGGCCGAGGAGTTCATGCGCGCCGAGCGCATGGCCGAGGAAGAGGCCCGGGTGGCGGGCTGAGCGCCGCGAGGGGGAGGGAGACTTACCCAAAGTAGCGGCCCGGTGCCGACTTGGGCTGGACGGTTGGCCAAAATCCTTATATTTGGTGGCAAATCATCCTGACGGCCCATGCGAACAACAGAAGCATTCTTCAGCGCCGCGACGCTGCGGTCCATCGCGGCCGAGGCGGCGGCGATTTTCTTGGCCTTTTGGGCCATATGGCTGACCTTCAAGGTCTTCGGATACTCGAGCAGCGCAGAGCCTCCCCCATCGCCGATGGTGGAGGGCTGGGCCCGCGACTATCCGGACGAGGCCAACCACTACACCATCTTCGCCCCGAAGATCCCGGAGCAGGTCGAGTTCGCCGGCATGGAGCTCCCGATCTGGAACTACGACGTGCGCGAGAGCCTCGACCGGGAGCTGCTGGCCATCATGTTCTGGCATTCGAACACCATCCTGTTCTTCAAGCGGGCCAGCAAGTACTTCCCCATCATCGAGCCCATCCTGGCCGAGAACGGCATCCCGGAGGACTTCAAGTACCTGGCCGTGGCCGAGAGCGGGCTGACCAACGCCGTCTCCCCCGCCGGGGCCAAGGGGTTCTGGCAGTTCATGAAGGCCACGGCCACCCAGTACGGCCTGGAGGTGAACGACGCGGTGGACGAGCGCAACCACCTCGAGAAATCGACCCGGGCGGCCTGCCGGTACCTCAAGGACTCTTACCGGACCTACCAGGACTGGGGCCTGGTGGCGGCCAGCTACAACGCCGGGCAGGGCTACGTCTCGCAGCAGATGCGCGAGCAAGGCGAGCAGAACTACTTCGACCTGGCCCTCTACACCGAGACGGCCCGCTACCTCTACCGCATCACGGCCATCAAGCTGGTCATGTCCGACCCCAGGGAATACGGCTTCTACATCGAGCCGGACGACCTCTACCGGCACATCGCGGTGGAAGCCGTGACGGTGGACAGCACCATCAGCAGCCTGGCCGACTTTGCCTCCGAAAGGGGAACCAACTACAAGATCCTCAAGGACTTGAATCCCTGGCTCCTGGGCAGCTCACTCCCCAACGCGTCGCGCAAGAGCTACCAGTTGCTCTTGCCCAAAGGAAACAGCAGAGACCTCAGAAACCCATGAAAACACGAATGACTATGGCCCTGGCCCTGTGGCTGGCCCTGGCCGCGCCCACGCGGGCGCAAGTGGCCGAGTACGCGATCCTGGACTTCGACGGGGACGGCGGAGGGGGCTGCAAGGCCGATTTCGCGAAATACTTCTTCGACTACTCGCCCAGCGTCATCTTCCTGCGCGAGCTGCGCGAGCCCGGCACCCAGGAGGAGGTGCTGGCCGGCTCGCCGCGCCCCTGCGACCTCCTGGTCACCGGCGACGCCTCCGCCCAGGGCGGAGCCGAGCAGATCCAGATATGGGCCTGGGACGTGGCCACCGGGCGGCAGGTGGCCACCGCCAGCAGGCAGATGGCCGTGGCCGACTTCTTCGACCCCGAGGCCCGGGGCCAGGTGCTCCAGCAGATGACCCGGGACCTCCTGGCCGACGGGGCCATCGAGCGCTGGGCCGAGGACTACTACCTCAACATCCCCATCCCGGAGGCCTACCCCGGCGACCTGCTCTCCAGCCGCATCAGCCAGCTCATGAGCACAGAGAAGGTCAGCCAGGAGATCAACGACGCCTTCCTGACCACCCAGGATCCCGGCCTCTTCCAGAAATGCCGCGAGGTGCTGATGATGATCCAGAACTACGAGAACGCCAAGAAGAAGATCTCGGAGGAGTTCATGGCCAGCCTGCAGGACCCGGGGACCTGGGAGACCGACTACGTGAGCCAGGCCCAGAGGCTGCTCGACGACCTGGCCAAGTACCAGAACCGGGTGGAGGAAGGCCTGGCCACCATCGAGACGCTCTACGCGGCGCTGTCTCGGCGCGACAAGACCAACGAGATGGACCTGCTGGTGGCCAACACCACCAAGAACAAGATGACCTTCGCCCACAACTACCTGGTCGTCTGGGACAACGTGGAGCTGCTCTGCATCGAGGCCAAGCACAACGAGCTGGACAAGCTGGCCACGGAGTTCAGGGAGAAAAGCCTGGGGATGGACGCCTACGTCTCCGAGCGCGGGCGCGTGATAGGCGACCTGGCCGGCCTCCACCGGCAGCGCGCCCTCATCTACGAGCGCTTCATCACCGTTTACTCCAGCCTCTCGCCCCTGGGGCCCGACTTCAAAAACCAGTACGACAACCTCAGCCAGCGCCAGGTCATCATCAAAAGCAACCAAATCATCCAAGACCTGACCGAAGAGCAATGATAGTTTTTTAGGAGCTGGAGACCCCGATGTTTTTGTTTATCAATAATTTTGCCCTAATTTATTCATGAGAATCATGGAAAACCATCCGAACGGGAAGCGACTGGCGACCGCGAGCCTGGCCCTCCTGCTGGCACTGGGCCTGGGCTCGTGCCAAACCGCGAAGCACCGGCGCGAGCTGACCAAGATCCAGCTCGAGTCCCTTCGCCAGAACGTGGCCGAGCAAGAAGCCCAGATCAAGAAGCTGGACAGGCTCGTCCTGCAAGTCGATTCCATGCTGGAAAACCAAGAGGGACAATGAAAACGACCCGCCACCGCCTGAAGGCCGCCGCCATCCTGCTGGCCCTGGCCCAAATGGCCAGCTCCTGCGCGCCCTGGCTGCAAGCCCAGGCCGACCGCCGCGAGACGCAGCAGTTGCAAAAGCAATACAAGCAGAACCAGGCCACCCTGGGCGGGCTCGCCCTGCGGATGGACAGCCTGGTCAAGCTCATCGACCAAGGCCAGGCCACCGACCTCGACGGGCTCTCCAGGGCCTACCGCGTGGTCCTTGTGGCCGCCTCCAACGAGGTGAGGGGCGTCGGGACCGAGCTCGACGCCTTCTCCTACCTCCAAAAGAGCCACCAGATGGACAGCCTGGTCAGCTTCTACCAGCAAGAGGCCAGCCAGTTCGAGACCACCATCACGCTGGTACACCAGACCGAGGCCGGCGACCAGAGCCAGGTCCTGGCCAACGGCCAGGAGATCGCCCAGGGGCTGGACCTGCGCAAGATAACCGTGGAGGGCCAGAGCACGACCCTGTTCGGCAGTGGCGAGTTCGAGCTCTCCCCCGCCGGGAAGGCCGCCATCGAGCAATACGCCTTGACCGTGGCCCGCACCGCCGCGAAGATTCCCAGCCAAACCCACTCGGGCCTAAGCCTCGAGCTGCTCTGCGTGGGGCACGCCGACCCCAGCCAGCCCTCGGCCGAGCTGAGCCAGAAGATCATGGACCGCCTCGGCCTCAAGCCGCAGGACTTGCCCGCGCAACAGGTGGAGGCGCCCGAAAACCGGGCCTTCCTCAACCAGCAGCTCTCCCTGCTCCGGGCGCGGGCCGTCATGCGGCACCTGCAAGAGCAGCTCCGGGCGCAAGGGTTCGCCCCCGAGCAATGCGGCCTCGGGGAGGCCCTGGGAAAAGGCGAGGAGCTCCCCGCGGGGGTCGGACACGAGGCAGGAAATGAACGCCGCCGAGTCTGCGTTTTCTCCGTGACGCTCATCCCCGACCAACCCTGACCCGCCGCCCCCACCACCCCATGCCAAACCCAGACCCATGAAAAACACCAGCCTGACGACACTCATCATAGCCTTGGCGACCTTGGGCGCGAGCGCGCAAGTGGGCAGCCAACTGCACGTCCTGCGAGAGCACTCCGCTTACGTCAACTGCGTGGCCTTCACACCCGACTCCATATTCGTCGTCAGCGGCGGCTACGACCAGAAGATCGTCGTCTGGGACCTGGAAAAGTTGAAACCCAGCCAGGTACACAAGGGCCACGCCTCGTTTGTCAACTCCATCTGCGTCTCGCCCGATGGGAAGTACATGGCCAGCGGCGGGCAAGACAAGACCGTAATGATCTGGGAAATCGGCAAGAAGAACCCCATCCGGACCCTCTACGGGCACGAGTACGGCATCATGAGCACCGCCTTCAGCCCCGACGGGCTCTCCGTGGCCTCCGCCTCCGCCGACAAGACCATCCGCATCTGGAACCTCATCAACGGCCTGACGCGGCAGATCCTGCTCGGGCACGAGGACGTGGTCAACGACGTCTGCTTCCGGCCCGACGGCAGGCAGCTCGCCAGCGCTTCGGCCGACGAGACCATCAAGATCTGGAACACCAACACCGGCGAGATCGTCCGGACGATAACCGGGCACAGCAACTGGGTCCAGTCCGTCACCTACAGCCCCGACGGCAAATACCTGGTCTCCGGCTCCGGCGACCAGACCATCCGCGTCTGGGAGGTCGCCTCCGGGCAGCAGGTGCTCAAGATAGAGGTCGAGACCTTCCTTTCCAACACCGTAGAGGTCAGCAGCGACGGAAAGTACATCCTCTCCGAGAGCGAGGACGACGTCGTCTCGCTCTTCGACTTCCAGACCGGGGCGGAGCTCTGCCGGTTCGTCGGGCACTCCAACTGGGTCGAGGACGCCGTCTTCAGCCCCGACGGAAGGCAGATCGCCACCAGCGCCGCCGACAACACCGTCCGCCTTTGGGCACTGCCCGAACGCTACCAGATCAAGCCGCCCAGCGCGCCAGACCAGGAGCCCGACCAGACCCCAGAGGACCGGGGCGGCGAGCAACCGGGCAACGGGCCCGAGGAAGGGCGACTGCCCAACGCGCCCGAATAGGCCTGGACAACTGCCGCGCCGGCGGCCAGGCCATGGGGCGATGCCCCGCCCCTCTCTCCCCCACCCTGCCCGCGGAAAACGGCGGGCCCACTGGCGCGTCGTCCCGACATTCGGGCAAACGGCTTATCTTTATGGGCAAAATGAGCAACCCAATGAAGAAAATCATCAGCACACCGCTGGCGCCTGCCGCCCTAGGCCCCTACAGCCAGGGCGTCCTGGCCGGACCCACCCTCTACGTCTCGGGCCAGGTGCCCATCGACCCCGCGACGGGCAAGCTCGTCGATGGCGACATCAGCGCGCAGACCCGCCGCGTGATGGACAACATCGAGGCCATCCTGCGGGCCGCCGGATACGGCTGGCCAGACGTGGTCAAATGCACCTGCCTGCTGGCCGACATGGCCGACTTCCAGGCCTTCAACGCCGCCTACGCCGAGCGCTTCCCGAGCGATCCGCCGGCCCGGGCAACCTTCGCCGTCAAAGGACTGCCCCTGGGGGCGCTGCTGGAGGTGGAAGCCGTCGCCTTCAAAAGCCCCGCCCCATGAGCGCGCCCATCGAATGGCTGCCCAGCCCGCTGCTGGAGGCCGTGCCGGGCGTGGTGGCCCGCTTCAGCCTGCGCCGGGGCGGCCAAAGCCAGGGGCCTTACGCCGGGGCCAACTTCTCGACCGAGGTGGGCGACCGGCTGGAGGACGTGTCGGAGAACCGCGGCGAGGTCCTGCGCCAGCTCGGGATGCGGCGGCTGGCCGTGCCCCAGCTCGAGCACGGCCGGGAAGTGTGGTGGATCGAGCACCCGGGGCAGGCGCCGCAGACGGCGGACGCGGTGCTGGCGTCGCGGCCAGGCATCGCGGCGGCCGTTACGGTGGCCGACTGCGTGCCCATCCTGCTGCTCGACCCGGACAAGCGGGTGGTGGCGGCCGTCCACTCGGGCTGGCGGAGCACCGCGCTCGACGTGCTGGGCCAGGCGATCCGGGCCATGGGCCAGCGCTGGGGATGCCGCCCCGAAGACCTGCTGGCCAGCGTCGGGCCCCACATCAGCGCGGCGAACTACCCCGTCGGCCCCGAAGTCCGCGAGCGGTTCCTCGAAGCGCTGGGGCCATCTTTCGCCGACTGCTTCCTGCCCTGGGAAGACCGCTGGAAGCTGGACCTGCGCGAGGCCATCGACAGGCAGTTGCGCGGCCATGGCCTTCCGGAGGGCCAGGTCGAGCACCTGCGGCACTGCACCTACGCCCAGCCCGACAGGTTCTTCTCGGCCCGGCGCGACGGCGCCCGCAGCGGCCGAGGGTTCGCCGTGGTGGGCCTGGCCGAATGAGCAGGGCCGCCCGCTTGCAAAAGTTGGCGGCTTTGCTTTCTTTCGCGCACCGCCCCAAGGCAAGGGGGCGGTTTCTTCCGTCGAATTTCATGGACAACAACACAACAACTCAAGGAATATGGCATTGATACTGGAAGTCAGGGGCATGAAGCCAGAGATGGGCCAAGACTGCTTCTTGGCGCCCAACGCCACCGTGGTGGGCGACGTGAAGATGGGGCGCGAGTGCAGCGTATGGTTCAACGCCGTGGTGCGGGGCGACGTCAACTCGATCCGCGTGGGCAACCGCGTCAACATCCAAGACTGCGCCGTGCTGCACACCACTTACAAGAAGTCCACCCTGGTGCTCGGCAACAACGTCTCCATCGGCCACTCGGCAGTGGTTCACGGCTGCACCATCCACGACAACGTGCTGGTGGGCATCGGCGCCACGGTGCTCGACCACGCGGTGGTACACGAGAACTCCATCATCGCGGCCGGCGCCGTCGTCCTCGAAGGCACGGTGGTCGAGCCCAACAGCATCTACGCCGGGGTCCCCGCCAAGCGGGTCAAGACCATCGAGCCCGAGCAGACCCGCGACATGATACAGCGCATCTCCAAGAACTACACCCTCTACGCGAGCTGGTTCCAAGAAAAGACCCCATGAGCCCGAACCTACACGACCCGGAGCAGACCCACGTCATCGACTGGTGGAACGAGCTTTCGGCCGACTGGCAGCAGACCCTCAAGGGCGCCATCGGCCTGAAGATGGTCACCACCGAGGAGCAGCTCCTGCGCATCGAGCAGCTCGAAGACCTGTTCTTCGCCGAGAACGAGTTCATCGCCGACCTGGCCCCGCTGGCCCGGCTCCGCAGGCTCAAGTCGGTGATGTTCTTCAACACCAAGGTCTCCGACCTCTCGCCCTTGGCGGGCCTGGCCGAACTGGAGAACCTCTCGTTCGACCGCACGCGGGTGCGCGACTTGGCGCCCCTCGCGGGCCTGGCCCGCCTCGAAAAGCTCAGCTTCGAGGCCACGCCCGTCGCGGACCTGTCCCCGCTGGCCGGGCTGGCCGGGCTCCGGCACCTGACCCTGAGCCGCACCGAGGTGCGCGACCTGGCGCCCCTGGCCGCCCTCCGCCAGCTCGAGAGCCTCGTGGCCAACCAGACCGAGCTGCAAAGCCTGGAGCCCCTGCGGGGCATGGACAGCCTGAGCCTGGTCCTGCTCGACCGCAGCCAGGTGCGCGACCTCTCGCCCCTGGCGGGCTGCCGGGGCATGAACTTCCTGTCCTTCTCGGCCACGGCCATCGACCAGATCGACATCGTGGAGAACTTCCCCGACCTGGAGATGCTCCAGTTCGCGGCCACGGCCGTGGCCGACATCGGCCCGGTCTGGAGGCTGCCCCGGCTCAAGCTCCTCAACTGCGAGGGATGCCCCGTGCCGGTGGCCGAGGTCGAGCGCCTGCGCAAGGCCCTGCCCGATTGCAACATCTACCGGTAGCCCCAAGGCCTAAGGCGGCGTCGGTCAGGCGCCGCCCCCTTGGCCCCGACAGGCCGCGCAAGTGATAAATGTAGTATATTAGCAGGTGATACGGCCCTTGGCCAGTGCTTTTCCCCCAAACCCGAACGGCTCATGAACCTCGACTTCCTCAAAAGAATAAGCATCAAGATGAAGCTCAACCTCGTCGCGGGCATGGTGGCTTCCTTCTTGCTCCTGATCGGCCTGGTCGCCTTCGTCTTCATCTCGAAAGTCGGCGGCTTCTACGAATCGTCGCGCAAGGTCGGCGGCTTCCATGAGGAGTTCCTGCAGATGCGCAAGCACGAGAAGGACTTCCTGATGAAGGTGGCCGAGCAGGAGGACTTCTTCGAGACCGGGGAAAGCCCCTACCTGAACGAGTGGAAGGCCTCCTGGACCAAGGTCAGCACCTACTACCAGTCGCTCTCGGAAGACCCCACCATCGAGCGTTTCGGCATGAGGAGCAACCTGGACAGCATCTGGGCCCAAGGCCAGCAGTACTCGGCCCTGTTCAACCAACTGGTGGGCGAGATCAAGAAGAAGGGCGACCCCCGGACCGGCGTCGTGGGAGGCAGCCTCACCGCCGGGCGCGAGGTCTTCGAGAGCTTCGACAAGTACGCCGACCAGGCCGTGCTGGTGGACCTTTCCGCCCGCATCCAGCTCGCCCAGCAGGCCTACCGCATCCGGGGCAACCCCGACAACATGTCGGCCCTGCTCAAGGCCATCGAGGAGACCAACAGCCTGCTCAAGGCCTACCGCCCCGACGACAGCCTGTCTGGCGGCGGCTTCATCATGGCCCCGGCCGACGTCATGCTGGCCATCAACTCGCTCGAAAAGTACAAGCTCCAGATCCAGAAGCTCTTCGAGGCCGACCAGCTCATCGGCTTCGGCTTCGAAGACGGCCTCAAGGGCGAGGTGCTGCGCCTTTCCAAAGAGACCGAAAGCGACCTGGCCTTCCTGCGCGTCACCCTAGAGTCGCTCAACGACAGCAAGGCCGCCAGCAACTTCATCTGGCTGGCCGTGGTCATCCTGTTCATCGCCCTGCTCCAGGTCTTCGTCATCTTCCGCATCTCCCGGGGCATCATCAACCCGCTGAACCACTTCAAAGAGCACATCCTGGAGCTGGGCAAAGGCGAACTGCCCGCGCCCACCGAGCGGGACGTGCAGGACGAAATCGGCCTGATGAGCCTGGCCATCAACAACCTGACCGACAACCTGCGCAACACCAAGCAGTTCGTCACCGAAATCGGCAAGGGCAACCTCCAGTCCGAAGTCAACGTCTTCAACAACCGCGGCGAGCTCGGCGAGGCCCTGGTCCAGATGCGCTCCGAGATGCTCAACATCGCCCAGCAGCGCGAGCTGCAACAAGCCGAGGACAACAAGCGCAACTGGGCCACCCAAGGCCTGGCCAAGTTCAGCGACATCCTCCGCGAAAGCAGCGACGACATCGCCGAGCTGTCCTACAAAGTCCTCAAGGAGCTGGTCAACTACCTGGGCGCCAACCAGGGAGTCATCTTCATCGTCAACGACGCCGACCCACAGGACCTCCACCTCGAACTCACCGCCGCCTACGCCTACGAGCGCCGCAAGTTCCTCGAAAAGCGCCTCGACTTCGGCGAGGGCATCGCCGGAACGGTCGCCCTCGAAAAGCACATGGCCTACATGGAGGAACTGCCCGAAGGCCACTTCGAGATCTCCACCGGATTGGGCTTCTCCGAACCCAAGTCCCTGCTCATCGTGCCCCTTCAGACCAACGACGAGCTCTTCGGAGTGGTGGAGGTGGCCTCATTCAAGACCCTCGAACCCTACCAGCGCGACTTCGCCCTCAAGATCGCCGAATCGGTCGCCGCCACCATCGCCAGCGTCAAGATCAGCATCAAGACCGCCAGGCTCCTCGAGGAATCGAGGGTCCAGGCCGAAGAGCTCGCCTCGAAGGAAGAAGAGATGCGCCAGAACATGGAAGAGCTCCAGGCCACCCAGGAAGAGGCCGCCCGCAAGGAGGCCCTGGCAACCGGATTCGTCAACTCCGTCAACAGCACGCTCCTGCGCGCCGACATGCGCCCCGACGGCATGATCCTCGAATCCAACTTCCTGCTGAGCAACCACCTCGGCTTCCACCACAAGGAGCTCGACGGGCGCTCCATCTTCGAGCTGGTCCAGACCAACGAGCAAGAAGACTTCCGAGAGCAGTGGTCCGAACTGGCCAGCTCCGAGCAGTCCTTCGAAGCCGAGCTGCGCTGGCGCACCAAGTCCGGCGCCGAAAAATGGCTCTGGTGCGCCTTCAGCATGCTCCACGACGCCATCTACGAAACCCAGAAGGTCATGATGATGGCCCTCGACATCCACCACCACAAGCAGACCACCCTGGCCTACGAAACCGAGCGCAAGGCCGCCGACGAAAGCCTCGCCCTGCTGCGCGCCAAGCTCGACGGAAGCCTGGCCCAGGCCAACCCCATCGCCCGCAAGCTGCTCAGCCTCGAAGAGCCCTTCCCCAGCCTCCTGGAGCTGGTCCACCCCGAAGAAAAGCAGAATTTCGAACTCTCGTGGCTGCAGGCCGCAACCGGCAAGGCCTTCACCACAACCAGCCGCCTGCTCACCGCCAAAGGCGACCGCTGGCTCGAACTGCGCTGCATCCCCCGGAAAGACTCCGCCAAGGCCGAAGTCGCCGAAGTGGTCATCACCGCCAAGGACATCACCGCCCTGAAAATCGCCGAAAAAGAGCTCATCGCCAAGTCCGAGATGCTCTCCGCGCAAAGCGACAAGCTCGGAGTCGCCAACCGCAAGCTCGAAGTCCTGCAAGGAAACCTCCGCGAAAAGGACGAAGCCCTGCAAAGCCTCAAGGCACAACTGGCTGAAAAAGAGCAGACCATCAAGGATTTGAAAGGCAAATGAACCTCCTGGCAGAAACTTTTTTTCGGAAAATCGCATTTTTTTTCAAAAAACGCTTGCAGAAATCGAATTGCTTTCTATATTTGCACCCGCTTAGCACAGAGGTACCATAGCTCAGTTGGTAGAGCACAGGACTGAAAATCCTGGTGTCCCCGGTTCGATTCCTGGTGGTACCACAACCCAAGACTGCCCCCTACAAGGGCAGTTTTTTTTTGCGCCGCGCCCACGCCAACGTACCCGCGCCTTGGGCCAAGCCTCGCGCGCCGAGCTTTCCTCCGCCCGCCCGATTCAGCCCAGCCTCCCGAAACGCTGGCTTTCCCCAAGCCACCAATGGCTTGGGACTAGCCCAAGGCAAAACCAACCCCATCGCCTTCGAGATGCAGAAAGCGATTTTCAATTTTTATTGATGAAGCTTTTTGTATAATTTTGCCATATAAAGAAAATTGTAGAAAAATGGAAACGATAACCATACCTCGTTCAGATTTTCTTACCATGCAGGAGAAAATCGCAGATTTAGAAAAAAAAGTTGCCCTATTGCAAGATGACCAATTCATGCAAAAATTACAACTGGCATATCAATTTTTTATCGCTTCGAAACAATCCGTTCAAACAAACTATGCCAAACAAGAGGAAAAAATAAGTCTAAAACGTGGTTCTGCAAAGGATGTCATAACTTTTATCGCAGATGATTTCAATACACCTCTGAGTGATTTTAAAGACTACATGTAAAATGGACATACTCATTGATACCCATATTTTGCTTTGGCATTTAACAGACAATCCAAAACTTTCAAAAGAAAAAAGTGAAATGATTGAGAATGCCAACAATCGAAAATTTTTCAGCATCGCAAGTTTGTGGGAAATAGCGATTAAAAAAAGTATCGGCAAATTAGAAATAACACAACCCATTGATGCACTTGTTCCCAATGAAATAATAATGCTTGACATAAAAATACCTCATATTGAGAAAGTTATGAATTTACAATTTGTCCATAGAGACCCGTTTGATAGAATAATAATAGCCCAAGCAATAATGGAAAATTTGACGATAATGACCGATGATGAGTACATCAAACAATATGGTGTGAACATCGCTTAAACATCAGAATAACAGATTTCAATGACTTTAGCACGCCAAAATAGCGACGCATCCCGCCTTTTACCCCTGTGCATAAGCCCAGAGCACAAAAAAGTGTGAAGGCACGTTGCAGGTGGCTATTCGTTGCACCCGCTCAGCACAATGGTACCATAGCTCAGTTGGTAGAGCACAGGACTGAAAATCCTGGTGTCCCCGGTTCGATTCCTGGTGGTACCACAACCCAGACTGCCCCGTACAAGGGCAGTCTTTTTTTTTGCGACACACCCATGCCAACGCGCCCGCGCCTTGGGGCCAAGCCTCGCGCGCCGAACTTTCCTCCGCCCGCCCGATTCAGCCCAGCCTCCCGAAACGCTGGTTTTCCCAAAGCCCAACCAATGGCTTGGGCCTAGCCGAAGACACAACCAACCCCATCGCCTTCGCCAAGCAGAATGTAATTTTTCAAATTTTTGTTTATCAAACTTTATGAATAATTTTGCAATATGAAAAAGCAAAAGCGGTTCACCTTTTTGCTTTTGTCGAAAAGTGTGGCTTCTGCTCAAAAATTTCCATTCCCAACAGCCCCGAAAGGCTCAGCCACGCCCTATCAGAGGCTAACGGTGTCTTAGGTTTTTCAGCAAACCCTAATGATTTAATCAAATGGACAAAGTCTCCGTTTCAATTCCAACAACAGAATTTCCAATAAAGGGGAACTTTTTCCTCTACTTATTGATTGCATTGTTGATATTGTCAGGAATATTGGTTCCTGTCTATACATTGATGAACGACCCCAATAACCGTCGCGACAATTCGGAACAAAATAACGAGTCCAATGGGAACGGATATCGATCGAACCATGATAAGCTCGATATAAAGATTGATGCAGAAAAAAAGATGCACCAGCTTGGCGACCATTTCAATAAACATGGTCGAAGCATGGGATACTCATCGAAAAATGAATACGGGGATGCTGCCCTAAAATTTGCGCAGGAAAATTGCAAAAATCCAAAGGCACAAATTTTTGAAGCAACTTGGAATGGACCCGGAAATCCAGGAAATAGACAACAGATCGCAATTTGCTTCGAAAACAAAACGATTATTTTAAATAGAATTACAGGGCAGATTGTGGATTTTTATGAGGGCGTTGAAATGCGCGGACTGATTAACATAATCAAAATTCAATAACCAAATGGAAAAAGATTCAATTGTACCAGCCGTTTCCATCTCAAATTACCAATTAAATTGGAGGCTTGATGAGCTAATGGCCCATTTGTCGTCCAATTTTACGGTAGAAGACCATGAGCACTGTTCAATAATTCATCATGGCAATTATAGTTTTTGGATAAACGCGAATACGGGTAGAATAACACAGATAGGTGTCAATGGCAATTTCAGCGGATCTTTCAACGGCATAGGCATTGGCTCGACTTTATCGGATGTCAAAAAGAAATATGGGAAATGGGAAGATGGCTTGGACGTTTATTTAATACCCAACATAGATGGTATTTGTTTTGAATTGGCGGACAACGATAGGGATGAAGAATGGATACGAGAGCGCGCGCCCATAGAGGCTATTTATGTTTATGAGCCGAAGGAATTCGATGCCAAGGGGGAGAATGTTTTTAACGCTGAAACCGGCCAATATCTTGATAACCACAAGACTAACCCTACTTAACCACCGAGACGCCAATTTCTTGTAGCTGCTGTTAGCGGTAGTTATTTTTCAATGCCAGAATATTTCTTGTAAATGGCTCGATACCCAAACATGCGTCCAATAGGCCCTAGGACATTCATTAGGAATTTCTGTAATCCCAGTGGAATACTGGCAAGATAGCTTTTGCTATCCAAGTATTTTAACGTTACCAATTCCTGAATTAACCCTGCTTTTCCGTTGGGCATTTTTCCGTCAATGGTAAGCCCTATAATGTTTTCTAATAGGTAGTCAAAGTCTAAGGCAGGTGTAACAGATTGAATAATAACAACGGTTTCATCATTCGCATTGTAATGATTGTGTGGTTTGTTTCTCGGAAGCGTTATTTTTTCTCCCTCTGTCAAAACTTGTTTCTTGCCGTCAAGTATTATAGTCAAATTGCCTGATACAACTTCAAAATGCTCGTCTTGTAATGCATGAAAATGATTAGGAACCAGCTCACCCTTTGCTTTAAGAGTCATTTTCATGGTAACTCTTTGGCCATTGGTGTCTTTGGCTGTTTCTAAAAATTCATAAATGTCTCCAGAGTCTGGATTGGTCAAAATTTGTCCTTTTGTTGGCATCTCAATCTGTTTTTTAGGTTAAAGATTCGTTTCTTTGTTTTGTCAATAATTACTGCTAACGAAAAACAACATGCGTATGTTGCGGGATTTCATTGCATTATCGTTTCAAAGTTGCACAAATGTTACTTTCTTGAACAATGGTTCAACCTGCCAAAAAAAGCCCACAATTATAGCGTATTTCATGTTCCATTCGTAATTATCAGAGTTTTTCAATTTCATCAACTGGCAAATCTGTATATTCTGCTATTTTGTTTATCGGTTCACCATTTTTTTTCATTCGTTTTGCTGTTTTGTATCTTTCGTCAGTTATTCCTTCATCATAAATTACTTGTTCAAATCGTTTAACTTGTTCTGTAAATTTTTCATAGTCATTAACATACTCCCAATCAGATTGTTCAAATGTCTCTGTGCTTATTCTTTTTATTATTTCTGCAAAAATTTCATCTTTCATGTATTTATCGAACCAATCTTTTTCATTTAATTTGTTTCTAGTTTTCTCTGCTAATTCAAACCAATCTAAATATTTACTATATTTTTGGTTTTTAACTATATTAGGTTGGAATGTGTAAATCAATTTATTTTTTTGTAAAAAATCAAGTTTCTTTGTTCTATTATCAATTATATCTAAGCATTTTTCTCGTTCTGCAATTAATTCTAAAATATTCTCTTCCTTCCAAATACTTCTATTCCGAATGAAATTATTTACTGTTTCGCTTGTCATCGTGTATGAAACAAAATCATCTTCAAAATTCAAGTCGTCATCTGCTAACCAAATTAAGGTTATTACAGGAATTAATTTATCATACTCTTTTACATCACGTTTTTTATTATTATCTAAGTCAATACTTTTATCTGGCATTTTTTCTAATTGTAAAACGGTGTTCATTGAATGATACATATAAAATCGTTTTACAATGTCGGTTTTAAACCATTGTTGCATATCAATAATTACATAATTATCTTTAATCTTGCAACGAAAATCAAACTCAACCGCAGTCGCGTTATCCGTAATTTTATGTTTGGTTGGAAGAATTTCTAATTCATCAATTGTTACATCAAAAAAATCTTCAAGGAAACGTTTTGCAATTTTAGTTTCCGAAAATACTTTTTTAAAATATCTATCGTAATTTAATGGTGCTAAATACATTATCTTAATTTTT
>JAIFMG010000127.1 GCA_020048645.1 Bacteroidota bacterium
CCCACCTACGACCTCCGCCACGCCCAGGCGCTCCTGCTGGCCAGCCAGGAGCGCGCGGCGCCGCCCACCCTGGGCGAGCTGCTGCGCGACCGCGCCCAGGCCGCCGTCCTGCCCCCAGGGCAAGACCGGCCCGTCAAGACGCTCGACATCGCCGTGGCGGCCGTCAACGGCCTGGGGCAGGTGCTCGGCACCGGCTGGAGCCTCCAGCCGCGGTTCGACGAGCAGGGCCGGGCCGTCGCGCTGGCCTTCGACTCCAGGCGCCTGAGCTTCGAGAAAACCCTCCGCCAATGAGGGAAAAGCAGCACTTCTTGGGCCTGCCAGGGCAAAAAAACAGCCCCCGCGGGCCCTCTTTTTTTTGCTGGTGAATGGATTTTCTTACTTTTGCGTGATTTTTCCCCCAGAAATGCACCCACTGAAAGCCTACATGCTGCCCCTGAACGCCCTGCCCGCGGGCATCCACGCCTACCAGTTCGAGGTAGGCGACGACTTTTTCGCGTGCTTCAAGGACGTCTCGCAAGTCAGCCGGGGCGAGCTGGCCCTGAGCCTGGAAGTGCGCAAGGACTCGACCGTGCTGGCCCTGACCTTCCATTTCCTGGGCAAGGTGCTGCTCACCTGCGACCGCTGCCTGGGCGAGTTCTGGCACCCGATGGACTTCAGCGAGCGGCTGTTCGTGAAGTTCGGCGAGAAGTCCACCGACCCCACGGAGGTGGACGACGTGCTGGAGCTGGGCCCCGAAGAGAACAGCCTGGACCTCTCGCAGCACATCTACGAGTACGTCCACCTGAACCTGCCCTACCGCAAGGTCCACCCCGAGGACGCCCAGGGCCAGGACGGCTGCGACCCGGAGATGCTGGCCCGGCTGGAGGCCCTCTCGGCCCCGCCCGAGCCCGACCCGCGCTGGGACAAGCTCAAGACCATCCTGAATTGAGCCCGATTCCGAAAATTTGTCTTTTTTTGCACCAACTATAAAAACCATTCCCTTCCAATCCAAGCGAAACCATGGCACATCCCAAGAGAAAGATTTCGAAGACCCGCCGCGACAAGCGCCGCACCCACCAGAAGGCATCCATGCCGACCATCTCGCACTGCCAGGCCACCGGCGAGTCGCACCTGAGCCACCGCGCCTACTGGCTCGAGGGCAAACTGTACTTCAACGGCGAAGTGGTCATGGAGAAAGCTTGAGGCTCGGCCCGCCCGCAAAGGTTCCGATAACCGAAAACCCAGCTTTCCCATGAAAATAGGACTAGACACCAAAGGCGGGGACTTCGCCCCCGAGGCCATCGTCAAGGGGGCCTTGCTGGCCGTCCGCGAGCTGCCTTCGGACATCCGCCTGGTGCTGATTGGCGACCAGGAGCAGGACATGGCCATCGTCAGCAGGGAAGGCGGCGACCCTTCCCTGTTTGATTTTGTCCACGCCGAAGAGGCCATCGAGATGGGCGAGTCTCCGGCGAAGGCCTTCGCCCGCAAGCCCAACTCGTCGATAGCCAAGGGCTTCGGCATGTTGCAGCGGGGCCTGATCGACGGGTTCGCCAGCGCCGGCAACACCGGGGCCATGCTGGTCGGGGCCGTCTATTCGGTCAAGGTCGTGCCAGGAGTCATACGGCCCTGCATCGCCGGCTTCGTGCCGCGGCTGGGCGCCCGGCCGTCGGTGCTGGTTGACGTGGGCCTGAACCCCGACTGCAAGCCGGACGTGCTGTACCAGTACGCCATCCTGGGCTCGCGCTACAGCCAGGCGGTGGACGGCGTGGAGAACCCGCGGGTGGCCCTGCTGAACATCGGCACCGAGGACGAGAAGGGCAGCCTTCTGGCCAAGGCCGCCTTCGAGGCGATGAAGGACAGCTCGGACTTCAGCTTCGTGGGCAACATCGAGGGGACCGACCTGTTCGGCAGCTCCTGCCCCGACGTGATCGTCTGCGACGGCTTCGTGGGCAACATCGTGCTCAAGGAGGCCGAGTCGTTCTACCACATCCTCCAGAAGCGGGGCATCCGCGACGACTTCTTCGAGCAGTTCAACTTCGAGCACTACGGCGGCACGCCCATCCTGGGCATCAACGCCCCCGTGATCATCGGGCACGGCATCTCGAACGACGTGGCCATCAAGAACATGGTCTTCCAGACGCGCAACGTCATCGAGGCCGGCCTGTCGAGCCAGTTCCAACGCATCTTCGAAAAGGGCCAAGAGTGATTCCGCTCTTGTCCCTTTTCCTCTTTTCCGTCCGAAGAACCCTCCTCTTCGACCTTATCCCCTAAGGCCCTGGCGCTTGCCTCGGCCTGATTTTTTCCAACCAAAAGCCGTTAGCTTATGAACGCGATCATCACAGGAGTCGGCGCCTACGTGCCGGATTACGTGCTCACCAACGAGGAAATCTCGCGGATGGTGGACACCACCGACGAATGGATATCCACCCGTGTGGGCATCAAGGAGCGCCGCATCGCCAGGGATCCGAACCAAGCCTCCTCCGACCTGGGCGCCAAGGCCGTGGAGGAGCTGCTGCGCAAGACGGGGACCTCTCCGCTGGACATCGACCTGCTGGTCTGCGCTACGGTAACGGCCGACATGGCCTTCCCGGCCACGGGCAACATCGTCTGCGACAAGGCCGGCCTGACCAACGCCTTCAGCTTCGACGTGAACGCGGCCTGCTCGGGCTTCCTGTACGCGATGGAAGTGGCCACGAACTTCGTGCGCACGGGCAAGTACAAGAAGGTCATCGTGCTGGGCGCCGAGAAGATGTCGGCCATCGTGGACTACACGGACCGGAACACCAGCCCGCTGTTCGGCGACGCCGCGGGCGCGGTGATGCTGGAGCCCAGCGAGGAGGGCCTCGGGGTGCAGGACTCGATCCTGCGGGTCGATGGCTCGGGCCGGCACCACCTCTACCAGAAGGCGGGCGGCTCGCTCCACCCGGCCAGCGCCGAGACGGTGGCCGCCAAGGAGCATTTCATCCACCAGGATGGGCAGATCGTCTTCAAGCACGCGGTCTCGAACATGGCCGACGTGGCCGTGGAGATCATGGAGCGCAACGGGCTGAGCTCGGAGGAGCTGGCGTGGCTGGTGCCGCACCAGGCCAACATGCGCATCATCGAGGCCACGGCCCGGCGCATGGGGCTGGAGCGCTCGAAGGTGATGATCAACATCCACAAGTACGGCAACACCACCTCGGCCACGCTGCCCCTCTGCCTCTGGGAGTGGGAAAGCCAGCTCCGCAAGGGCGACAACATCATCCTGGCCACCTTCGGGGCCGGTTTCACCTGGGGAGCCATGTACCTCAAATGGGCCTACGACCCCCAGTGAGCCGCCCATCCTACCCACTACCTTTGCCTTTCCAATCAAGAAACCTACCAGAACCTTCACCAGCATGGATTTCAAGAACCTGCAAGAATTCATCAAGAACGTGGCCAAGACCGGCATCGCGGAGGTGGTGATAGAGACCCCGGAGATGAAGATCAAGATCCGGAACCAGTTCGAGCCGAAGAAGGAGGCCGAACAGGGCTTCTACGGGCCTGCCTCGGTCCACTTCATGCACCAGGCTCCGCACCATCAGCCGATGCCCGCGGCGGCGGCTCCCCCGCCCGAGAAGCCGCGCGAGGCCTCGGACGAGAGCTCCAGGCTCGTGACCATCAAGTCGCCCATGGTGGGCACCTTCTACTCGAAGCCGTCGCCCGACAAGCCCGCCTACGTGGAAGTCGGCGGCCAGGTCAGCCCGGGCAAGGTGGTCTGCATCATCGAGGCCATGAAGCTCTTCAACGAGATCGAGGCCGAGGTCTCCGGCAAGCTGGTCAAGGTGCTGGTCGAGGATTCCTCGCCGGTGGAGTTCGACCAGCCCTTGTTCCTGATCGACCCGTCCTGAACCGGGTCGGCCCTCTGACCCAAAGCAAAAGAAAACCCTCATGTTCAAGAAAATACTCATCGCCAACCGCGGCGAAATCGCCTTGCGCGTGATCCGGACCTGCCGGGAGATGGGCATACGCACCGTCGCGGTCTTCTCGGTGGCCGACAAGGACAGCCTGCACGTGCGCTTCGCCGACGAGGCCGTGTGCATCGGGCCGGCGCCCAGCAGCCAGTCGTACCTGGACATCCCCAGCATCATGTCGGCCGCGGAGATCACCAACGCCGACGCCATCCACCCGGGCTACGGCTTCCTGTCGGAGAACCCCAAGTTCGCCCGCATCTGCCGCGAGCACGACATCAAGTTCATCGGGCCGACGGCCGAGATGATCGAGACCATGGGCGACAAGTCGAACGCCAAGAAGACCATGCGTGCCGCGGGAGTGCCCACGATACCGGGCTCGCTGGGCCTGATCGCGGACATCCAGGAGGGCCTCGGGCTGGCCCAGGAAATCGGCTACCCGGTCATCCTCAAGGCCACGGCCGGAGGCGGGGGCAAGGGCATGAGGGTGGTCTGGAAGCCCGACGAGTTCGAGCAGGCCTGGAACAAGGCCCGGCAGGAGGCCAAGGCCTCCTTCTCGAACGACGGCCTCTACCTCGAGAAGTTCATCGAGGACCCGCGCCACATCGAGATCCAGATCGTGGGCGACCAGTTCGGCAAGGCCTGCCACCTCTCGGAGCGCGACTGCTCCATCCAGCGGCGGCACCAGAAGCTGGTCGAGGAGACGCCCTCGCCCTTCATGACCGACGAGCTGCGCGAGCGCATGGGCGACGCGGCCATCAAGGCGGCCAAGGCCATCAGCTACGAGGGCGTGGGCACGGTGGAGTTCCTGGTGGACAAGCACCGGCAGTTCTACTTCATGGAGATGAACACCCGCATCCAGGTGGAGCACCCGATAACCGAGGAGGTCATCTACCACGACCTGATCAAGGAGCAGATCAAGGTGGCCGCGGGCATCCCCATCTCGGGCAAGAACTACTACCCGCAACTGCACGCCATCGAGTGCCGCATCAACGCGGAGGACTCGGAGAACGGCTTCCGCCCCAGCCCTGGCAAGATCACCACGCTGCACACCCCCGGCGGCCACGGCGTGCGGGTGGACAGCCACGTCTATTCGGGCTACGTCATCCCCCCGAACTACGACTCGATGATCGGCAAGCTGATCACGGTGGCCCAGACCCGCGAGGAGGCCCTGGCCACCATGGCCCGCGCCCTGGACGAGTTCGTCATCGAGGGCGTCAAGACGACCATCCCCTTCCACCGGAAGCTGATGCGCAACCCGAAGTTCATCAAGGGAGAGTACACGACCAAATTCCTGGAAGAAAACGAATTGTGAGCCTCCGCGCCTAGCCGGCGCGGCGCTCTTCGCGAACCGCGGCGCCCCCCCCCTCTTCGGAGGGCGCGCCCCCTTTTAAAAACCGACAGCAAAAATGGCTTGGAACAACAAAACCCCTGATGCCGCGAAAGGCGCCGAATCGCCTGGCATGGCCAACCACATCCGCCCCGGCACCACCATCGTGGGCGAGATCAACTCCGACGAGTCCATCCGTTTCGACGGGACGCTCAAGGGCAACCTCTACTCGAAGGGCCGCCTGGTGGTGGGAGCCACCGGCACCATCGAGGGCGACGTGCATTGCGTGAGCGCCGACATATCGGGCAAGATCAAGGGGAAGCTGGTGGTCTCGGACCTGCTCTCGCTGAAATCGACGGCCAAGGTCGTGGGCGAGATACAGACGGCCAAGCTGGCCATCGAGCCGGGGGCCGAGTTCAACGGCACGTGCAGCATGAACGAGAACGCCGCCAGCGCGGCCGCCCTGGGTGCCAAGAAAGAAGCCAAGCCCTCCCCGGCCAAGTGAGCCCTCGGGCGGGGCCCGCTCGGCGGCGCGCTACTCGGCCCTGTCGTTCCAGCTCGCCGCCTCGGTCGGGCTGGGCTTCTTCCTAGGGCACTGGCTCGACGGGCGGGTGGGCAACGCGAAGCCCTACTGGGCCGCGGGCCTTGCCTTCCTGTTCCTGGCCCTGGGGCTCTACCAGCTTTTCAGGGAGCTGCTGAAGAAGTGAGCCCTGGTGCCGCAAGCCATCGAATTTCGCCACCTTACGACCAATCCGCCGCCACATGGGGCAATACTTTTTCCGGGCCTTGCTCTTGGCCACGCTGCTGACGGGGCTTTTCGCCTTGTTCTTCTTTTTCTTCCCTGGCTTGTATCCGCCCCTGCTTCCGCTGGCGGTGCTCTACTTCCTGGGCCTGGGCTCGCTCTTCCACGCGCTGCTGCGCCGGGCGGAGCGCCAGCGGCCGGCGGTTTTCACCAACTTCGTGCTGGCCTCGAGCTACGCCAAGATGTTCCTGCACGCCCTCTTCGTGGGGCTGTACCTCTTCCTGGCCCAGGGGCAGAAGATTCCGTTCGTGGTGTGCTTCCTGCTGCTGTACTTCGCCTTCACGGTATTCGACGTGGTGGAGTCGAACCGTGCCCTGGCCTCCCAAGCCGCGAAGTGTGGCCCCAAGCCAGCGGATCCCGCATAGCCGGAACCTCGAAAAAAGCCGGGCTGCGTGCCCGTTGAAAATTATTTTGCTTACATTTGTGGCTTCAAAAAAACACTGAAATGTCCCAAAAGTCAAAGACCCGTTTCATGGGCGTCCTTCTGGCGGTCCTTAGCCTGTTTTCAGCGGGCCAGGCCCAGGCCAGCGGAGGCTCCTCGGAGCCTTTCGTGCCCGGCGACTTCATTTTCGACCACATTGGCGACGCGCACGAATGGCACATCCTCACCTGGGGCGAAACCCACGTGAGCCTTCCGCTGCCGGTGATCGCCTACAGCGAGTACTCTGGGCTTCATGTGTTCATGTCCAGCCACTTCCACCACGGCCACGAAAGCCACGACGGTCTGGGCCTCCGCGAGGACGGCAAGCTGGTGGAGGTGTTCGAGGGCCAGGAGCTGGTCGAGGTCCTGCCACGGGTAGGCCCCGAGCTGTTCCGCTCGATGGTGACGACCGAGGGCCAGGAGCCGGACGCCGCGACCGTGGAGCTGATCGCCAGCTTCGAGGCCGGCGAGTACGAGAAGGTGGCCGCGCAGGTCTCGAGCTTCGAGATCCTGCCCTACGACTTCTCGATCACCAAGAACGTGCTGGCGCTTTTCGTGAGCATCGGCCTGATGATGTGGCTGTTCATCGGCATGGCGCGCCGCTACCAGGCCGCGCCCGACAAGGCCCCCACGGGCTTCTGGAACCTGCTGGAGCCGCTGGTGCTGTTCATCCGCGACGACATCGGCGAGGCGTCCATCGGCAAGGCCAAGTCGCACAAGTACGTCTATTTCCTGCTGACGGTCTTCTTCTTCATCTTCATCAACAACCTCCTGGGCCTGGTGCCCATCATCCCCGGCGGAGCCAACGTCACGGGCAACATCGCGGTGCCGCTGGTGCTGGCGCTGTTCACCTTCGTGATCACGACCTTCAGCTCCAACAAGCACTACTGGATGCACATCATCAACACGCCTGGCGTGCCCTGGTGGCTCAAGTTCCCGATTCCACTCATGCCCGTGGTCGAGATCATGGGCGTGTTCATCAAGCCCTTCGTGCTGATGATTCGTCTTTTCGCGAACATCACGGCGGGCCACATCGTGCTGCTGGGCTTCTTCGGGCTGATCTTCATCTTCGGCGACAAGTTCGGGCCTGGGGCGGGCTACGGCGTGGCTCCGGTCTCGGTGGCCTTCACGGTCTTCCTCTACTTCCTGAAATTCCTGGTGGCCTTCATCCAGGCCTACGTGTTCACGCTGCTCTCGGCCCTCTACATCGGCATGGCCTCCGAGGAGCACGAGCACCACGGCGAGCATGAGCACGGCGAGAACCTGGCCCACACGCACTGAGCACTTCATTTTCCCGGCGAGACCACTCGCCGCCAACGGAACCTAGGCTAATTCAAATATCCATTAAACCCAATTCGCAATGTTGACACTTTCAGTTCTTCTTCAGGCAGCCGCCGACACCTCCATCGCCAAGATGGGCGCGGGCATCGGCGCTGGTTTGGCCACCATCGGTGCCGGTCTGGGCATCGGTCGCATCGGCGAAGGCGCCATGGGCGGCATCGCCCGCCAGCCCGACGCGGTCCAAGACATTCGTTCGAACATGATTGTCGCGGCCGCTCTGGTCGAAGGCGTCGCCTTCTTCGCCATCGTGGTCTGTCTGCTGGTCCTGTTCCTCTGATCCCTTCTTGGGAAAAGAAGACCAGAGCCCGTCCGGACGGACGGTTCCCGAAACAGCGCCTGTTCGCACGCGTGGCGGTTGGCCACGCTGCGAATGGCCTGAAAAACAGGGCCAACCTCCGCCGCCCAACGCTCTCTCTAGCCCAAAGTCAACCGCCAAGAATCCATCCTTCCCTTCCCCACCACTAAGCTCGTTTCCCGATGCAGTTAGTAACACCCGGTATAGGCCTTTTGTTTTGGATGCTGGTATCGTTCAGCATCGTCCTGGTCATCCTGAAGAAATTCGCTTGGCAGCCCATCCTCAAAGTGATCAAGGATCGCGAGGACAGCATACAGCACTCCTTGGACGCCGCCAAGCGCGTCAAGGAGGAAATGGCACAGCTCCAGCAGGACAATGAGCGCATCTTGGCCGAGGCCCGCAAGGAGCGCGAAGGCATCCTCAAAGAGGCCCGCGACGCGAAGGCCCGCATCCTGGCCGAGGCCAAGGAAAAGGCCACCGAGGAGAGCCACAAGCTGCTCGAGTCGGCCCGCTCCCTGATCGCCAGCGAGAAGGCCGCCGCCGTCAAGGAAATCCGCAACCAAGTGGTCTCCCTGTCGGTCGAGATCGCCCAGAAGGTGCTTCAGGAGCAACTCAAGGGAAGCTCCGCCCAGCAGCAACTGGCCGAGAAATTCGTCAAGGACCTGCCCTTGAACTAAGCCCGAACCTCCCCACTCCCCCGAAATGGACAACAAAGTAGCCGTAAGGTACGCCAAGGCGCTGTTCTCCCTGGCGCTCGAAAAAAACAAGCTGGACGAGGTCCGCAAGGACCTGAAGACCATCGAGATCGTCTCGAAGAGTTCGGACGACCTCATGTGGCTGCTCTCGAGCCCGGTGATCAAGACCTCGGACAAGCTCCGGGTGCTGCGCGCCGCCTTCAAGGATTTCGTGGACCCCATCACGCTGTCCTTCCTGGAGCTGGTGGCCCGCAAGAAGCGCGAGGGCCAGCTCTTGGACATGGCCCGCAACTTCAACTCCTACGTCCTCAAGAACAAGGGCATCACCAGCGTGGTCTTCACCAGCGCCGTCGAGCTGCCGGAGGCGCTCCGCAAGGAGGTGGCCCAGCGCATCGAGCGGTCGTTCAAGACCATCGTGGAGATGGAGGAGCGCGTGGACCCGTCGCTGCTGGGCGGCTTCGTGCTGCGGGTGGACGACCTCCAGTTGGACGCCTCGGTGGCCTCCAAGCTCAACGGCATCCACCGCGCCCTGGCCGATGGCAGCCAGGCCAAGATCTGACCCATTTCATCCTCCCCCTGACCCTTATCAGAAACGAAACAACCTCACAAAGACATGGCTGGAATTAAACCCGCAGAAGTCTCCGAAATCCTCAAAAAGCAACTCGAGGGCCTGACCACCGTGGCCGAGCTGGAAGAGGTGGGGACGGTTTTGCAAGTAGGTGACGGCATCGCCCGCATCTACGGCCTCTCGAACGCTCAGTCCAACGAGATGATCGAGTTCGCCAACGGCGCCAAAGGCATCATCCTGAACCTCGAAGAGGACAACGTGGGCGCCGTGCTGCTGGGCGCGTCCGAAGACATCAAGGAGGGCGACACCGTCCGCCGCACCCGCACCATCGCCTCCATCCGCGTGGGCGAGAAGATGCTGGGCCGCGTGGTCAACACCCTGGGGGAGCCCATCGACGGCCTGGGCGAGATTTCCGGGGACCTCTACGAGATGCCCCTGGAGCGCCGCGCCCCGGGCGTCATCTACCGGCAGCCGGTCAACGAGCCGCTGCAGACGGGCATCAAGGCCATCGACTCGATGATCCCCATCGGCCGCGGCCAGCGCGAGCTGATCATCGGCGACCGCCAGACGGGCAAGACGGCCATCGCCATCGACACCATCATCAACCAGAAGGAGTTCTACGACCAGGGCAAGCCGGTTTACTGCATCTACGTGGCCATCGGCCAGAAAGGCTCGACGGTGGCCAACATCGTCAAGACCCTGGGCGAGCATGGCGCCATGGCCTACACGGTCGTGGTCGCGGCCATGGCCTCCGACCCGGCGGCCTTGCAGTTCTACGCCCCCTTCGCCGGGGCCTCCATCGGCGAGTTCTTCCGCGACACGGGCCGCCCCGCGCTGATCGTTTACGACGACCTCTCGAAGCAGGCGGTCTCCTACCGCGAGGTCTCCCTGCTGCTGCGCCGTCCTCCCGGACGCGAGGCCTACCCGGGCGACGTGTTCTACCTCCACTCGCGCCTGCTGGAAAGGGCGGCCAAGATCATCAACAACGACGCCATCGCCCAGCGCATGAACGACATCCCCGAATCCATCCGGCACATGGTCAAAGGCGGGGGCTCGCTCACGGCCCTGCCCATCATCGAGACCCAGGAGGGCGACGTGTCGGCCTACATCCCCACCAACGTCATCTCCATCACCGACGGCCAGATCTTCCTCGAATCGAACCTCTTCAACGCGGGCGTCCGCCCGGCTATCAACGTGGGCATCTCGGTCTCGAGGGTCGGCGGCAACGCCCAGATCAAGTCCATGAAGAAGGTCGCCGGCACCCTGCGCGGCAGCCAGGCGGTTTACCGCGAGCTGGAGGCCTTCGCCAAGTTCGGCTCGGACCTGGACGCCACCACCCAGGGCATCATCGAGAAGGGCCGCCGCAACGTCGAGATCCTGAAGCAGTCGCAGTTCACGCCCTACAAGGTCGAGGACCAGATCGCCATCCTGTTCTGCGGCCTGAACGCCCTGGTCAAGGATGTGCCGCTGCGCAAGATCAAGGAGTTCGAGTCGGAGTTCCTGGGCTACATGCACCAGAACCACTCGGACGTGATGCAGGCGCTCAAGGCGGGCAAGTACGACGACAACCTCACCACGGCCCTGACCAACGCCGCCAAGACCGTGTCCAAGAACTACAAAGTCTAATTCCTGAAATCAACATCCCCGACCATGGAGCTCAAGCAAGCATTCGAAGAAGCCGCACGCGAAGTGCAAAAACTGTCCAAACGTCCGAGCAACGATGTTCTGCTCAAGCTCTACGCCCTCTACAAGCAGGGCAGCGAGGGCGATGTTTCGGGCGATCGCCCCAGCGGTTTCGACTTCAAGGGCGCGGCCAAGTACGACGCCTGGGCCAAGCTCAAGGGAAAGTCCAAGGAAGAAGCGCAGCAGGCCTACGTCGATCTGGTGGGCAGCTTGAGTTGATTTTCGGAACCGATTAACTTCCAGCGAACAAGCCATGGCAAGTCTAAAAGAAATACGCGGCAGGATCGTCTCGGTGCAATCCACCAAGCAGGTTACGAGCGCCATGAAGATGGTCTCGGCGGCCAAGTTGCGCAAGGCGCAAGACGCCATCCTGCGGATGCGCCCCTACGCGACCAAGCTCCACGAGGTGCTTTCGCGGGTGGTCAGCAACATGGATTCGGCCATCGAGACGCCCTACGCCGTCCATCGGCCGGTCGGGAAGGTGCTGCTGGTGCTGGTAACGTCCAACCGCGGCCTCTGCGGCGCCTTCAACGCCAACGTGGTCAAGCAGGCGGCCAGCCTGCTCGAGGGCGAGTACGCCCAGGCGCACGCCCAGGGCCTAGTGGATTTCATGATCGTGGGCAAGAAGGCCGCCGACCAGCTCAAGGCCCGCAAGCTCAAGGCCAAGACCAGCCACAACGAGCTTTGGAGCCACTTGAACTTCGCCGAGGCCTCGAAGGTGGCCGAGGAGGTCATGGCCGCCTTCGCCACCGGCCAGTACGACAAGGTCGAGCTCATCTACAACCAGTTCAAGAACGCTGGCACGCAGATTCTCGTCCACGAGCCTTTCCTGCCCATCGTGCTCGAAAAGCGCGCAGGCAGCTCCAAGGGCCGCCGCAACGACTACATCTTCGACCCCGACATGGACTCCATCGTCCGCGACCTGGTGCCCAAGGCCCTGAAGATCCAGTTCTTCAAGGCTTTGCTTGACTCGCAGGCCGCCGAGCACGGCGCCCGCATGACGGCCATGCACAAGGCCACCGACAACGCCACCTCCATGATCCGCGAGCTCAAGCTCAAGTACAACAAGGCACGGCAGGCCGCCATCACCACCGAGCTCACCGAAATCGTGGCAGGGGCCCAGGCCTTGGGCTGACGCTTCCCTTGTCATGGACTTCGTTGTCTCCTACTTAGCGCTCCGCCTCTTACGAAAGTGGCGGGGCTTTTTTTTCCTCAAATCCCCACCCCAAGATGATGAGACGACCATTCTTGATTCTTGCCTTTGGCCTTGCCTTTCTGTTTCCCGCCGTGGCCCAGCTCACGCTGACGGGCAACCTTCGCAGCCGCATGGAGTTCCGCGACGGCTACCAGGAACTGCTCACCGTCGCCCAATCGCCGCTCTGGATAGCCGACCAGCGGACTCGGCTCCAGTTCGATTACCAGGACACCCTGGCCCGCCTCCAGGTGCGCATGATGCCCCAGGAGGCCCACGTCTGGGGAAGCCAGGGGGCCATCGGCACCGGCGGCAAGTTCTCGATGGTGGAAGGATGGGCCGCCTACGAGCCGATGCCGGGCCTGTACGTCAAACTGGGCCGAATGTTCGTCGATTACGATGACCAGTTCTTCATGGGCCAGCGCAACTGGGGCGTCGGTCTCGCCCACGACATCGCCATGCTGCAACTGCGCCCGCGCCAGCATCCCTTCGAGCTCCACCTCGGCTACTCGCGCAGCAACAACCTCAACGCTATGGCCGACTACGCGGTGGAAGGCGTTGATTACAAGTGGCTTCTGGTCTCTCGCTTCCAGTATTCATTCAAAAGTTCCCGATTGGCCTTCCTCTGGCTTTCGGATACGCACACCGAGCAGGACAGCCAGGCGGACCGGAGCCGGCACACCCTGGGGGGCATCTACCTCTGGCAGCAGCCTTTCGAGGGGCAGGTGGCCCTCTACCGCCAATGGGGCCGACGGACCGACGCCTCGGGCACGCCCATCTCTGCCTGGGCATGGCGCGCGCAGGCCGGCAAGCACTGGGGAGGGAACTTCGCGCAGGCCAAATACACGAGGATCTCGGGCAACCAGGGGCACGAGCCCGGCCAAGAATGGGGGCAGTTCGAGATGGTGTTCGGCGCCCGGCACCGCAACTTCGGCCTGATGGACCACTTCCGGGCCAACCAGAGCATCCCCGAGGCCGGGCTTTCGCACTGGGAGCTGAGCCTGGCCAAAAGCCTTCCCTCCCATTTCAGCCTCAACCTGATGGCCCACCACTTCGCGCTCGCGCGGGACGTGGCATGGGTTTACCACGAACTGGCGCCCGGCCAGTGGGAGCAGCAGCTTGGCCCCGTGGATCCGGCGCTGGGGCAGGAGCTCGACTTCTTCGTCCAGTTCGACCCTAGCGAGAAAGTCCGCGTGAAGTTCGGCTACTCGGCCCTGCGGCCCAGCGCCACCCTCACCCGGCTCCAGCTTCCGCAGTCCTCAAGCCCCATGGCGCAATGGGCCTGGACCACATGGGAGTTCTTCCCGAGTTTCCTGCGCTGATCGCCATTGCGGCCCCCGTGGCCAAGAGTTGCCGACACCATAGCCCGCCAATCCCTCAACATCGCCCAACGCGCGAACTTGCCGCCCAAAGCAGCACAAAGCCGCGCGCGGCGCCTTCTCTTCCGGCGAAATTCCACCCGCAGGCAGAACCGTAATTCGGGTCGGCTGAAAATCCCCCAATCGGTTATATTTCAGCAAATTAAGGCCACGTTTCTTTGGCCAATTGCAAGATTTTGGGTGTCTTGGTCCTGTTGAGACTGAATTTGAGATCGAATGCACACCCCAGAAACAGCGCAGCCCCGGGCAGACTGAAAAAAAGATCGCTCCGAACGCGACGCCCCGGAAGGCAAGCAAAAGTACGGACATAATCCAGCAATGGCGAAACATCCTGATCAACAAAGATGTACGATGATGTCAATCTTCTTCGTCACGAATCTGTTGCGCCCAAGCCAGGATATTTTTGTGCCTTTTTCGAAAAAATGGCTTGGGATTGAAAATGTACAGCATCAACGACTTCAAAAATATCGGCCGCGCCATGTCACAGAGGATCGAAGCTCGCAGCAGCTTGGTTTTCAACAAATTCTAAGAAAAAACAAAACAAAAAATGTGTACGCAAAAAACATATCATCGCTTTTTAGACGAAGCAGGCGATACCACATTTTACGGCAAAGGAAAAATTCCTATAATTGGCACCAATGGTGTTTCGGATGCTTTTATTTTGGGAATGGTAAAAATACAACAACCGCTCGAAGAAGTCCGTTCAGCCATTGCCCAAAAGCAAAATCAAATTGCCAATAGTCCTTATTATAGAGGTATTCCGAGTGTAGTAAAACGAACTGAAAAAGGAAGTTTTTTTTTCCATGCCAAAGACGATTTGCCAGAAATACGCAAAGAGTTCTTTGATTTCCTGTTACAATTCCAGTTTTCGTTTGAAGCCGTTGTTGCTCGAAAGATAATAGGCATTTATGAAAAGAAACACAACGGAAAAGGAAACGAGTTTTATGCCGATTTGCTATCACATCTGCTTAAAAATAAGTTGAATGCTTCTGATAAAATTGTACTCAACATTGCACGACGAAAGAATAGCACCGAATACAACAATCTTCAACTTGCTCTGCAAAAGGCAACCGCCCGTCATCATAACAAAACCAACGGAAAAGAAGCCATAACAAAAGTAGTATTTAACGTTCAATCATTTACAGCCGAACCATTATTTGCCGTTGCAGATTATTGTTGTTGGGCTGTACAGCGTGTTTTTGAAAAAGGGGAAACAAGATTCTATGATTATATTCAAGATAAAATATCGCTGGTCGTCGATTTGTACGACAGCGAAAAGTACAAGGGCAACTTGAATTATTACACAAAGAAAAACCCGTTGACTGTAAAAAACAAAATCAGTCCTCAATTGCCCTAAGAAGGATACCCTTCAACGGCTTGAAGCCGACTTTCAGGCATTGCAGACTGATTTGTTTACAAATATAAAACGAAAAGATGATAAAAACAAATCGAGATAAAAATCAGAACCATAACACGTGGCTGAACATCATCCCTTATCAAAGCAGATTCCGATCGCAATGCGAAATAAAGTCTGCTGCCCCCGCCCAATCGGTTATATTTCAGCATATTAAGTCCCAGTTTCTTTGGCCAATTGCAAGATTTTGGGTATCTTGGTCCTGTTGAGACTGAATTTGAGATCGAATGCACACCCCAGAAACAGCTCTGCCCCGGACAGACTGAAAAAAAGATCGCTCCGAACGCGACGCCCCGGAAGGCAAGCAAAAGTACGGACATAATCCAGCAATGGCGAAACATCCTGATTAACAAAGATGTACGATGGTGTCAATCTTCTTCGTCACGAATATCTCGCGCCCAAGCCAAATTGACATTTGACCATGACTAAAATTATGGACTGGATTAGAGGTAAAACAATTTGGTTTCTAACAGGTCTAGCAACATTATTGGGAGGAATAACAACACGTTTAGCTACTTGCACACAACAGACAACGGTTGTTGTAACACAAGTTGCAACCCATCCGACAAACCAAATAGCAGCAGTTGAGGCAGCATCATTTATTGCAAACTTATTCTATGGTGGGCCTGACGATCCTTTTGCAACTTCAGGAGCAGGTGGAGAAATTGGAAAATTAACCCATGTAGTATTGCGCAAGGGGCAAGAACTTTTTGATGAGACAATGGCCAAAATAATCGGAAAAACTGATGAAATAATAGAGACATCAAGAAGTTGGGCAAGTCCACAGATACAAGAAGGCAAAAGAGCTTTGCAGAAAAAAATGGGACACTCAGTCGCGATCAATAGAAGCTCTGCATTTGAGGGAGTTCAACTGACTCAAGAAAATGCTGAAAATACGATAAAAAAAATTATTAAAGAGGCTGATGCTATTGTCATGCGACCAAAAAGAACAATGGTTTACCATCCCGACGGGCAAGGCTTGTCAATCAGCACAAGAACAGGAAAATTCATTGGCTTTGTTGAACGAACTATTGAAGAAGAATTAAAAAGATAAATACCATGATAACAGAAACCCTAAATGAAGAGTTGAAAAAAAATCCTTCCATTTTTTTTCCCTATGGGAAAATAAACAGAAGGGTTTTAAACGAAGAACTTCAAAAATATAAATTCAATTTCCCAAGAGAGTTAATTGAATTCTGGATCAACTATGGGGGAGGAGATCTATTTGGAACAGAAACAATTTTATCCCCAATTCCAAGTGAAAATGAATTTGTCTATGATATTGGAAACATCAATGATTTCAGGTATAAAAACGGTTTAGACAAAAGATACATCATATTTCAGGAAAATGCTTCCGAAATGACTGCCTTTGACAAAGAAACAAACGAAATTGTAGTTTTGAATAAGGACAAATGTGAAATAGAAGAGCGGTTTGAAAATATCAACAAATGGTTTATCTATTTATGGCAGCTATACAGATAACAAATAAGTGTCCAAAATTATTTTTATTATCGTTATGGCGCCTTTAATACTAAACCGCTATCGAGTTGCCTGTTCAATCCAATGAAACAGGCTCAATGATTTTACGACGTTGTTATCCAGATTTCTCAATACTTCCGCGAGCCGGTTCTCAACTTCTGCCATGCTCTTGAAGGTTGTGTTCTTGGATTCCCCCTTCTTCCTGATGTGGTGCCACAGGCTCTCTACCGGATTCAGTTGCGGGGAATAGGCGGGCTGGAACAGCGGGACGATGTTGTCCCACTTTTTCGTCATCTCGCCCGTGCGCCAGGCGGCCCTGTCCATGACCATGATTATCCTGTAGTCCAGGAAGGCGCTGGAGACGCTTTCCTGGAACACGCCCATGCACTCCCCGTTCGCATACGGCAGGATCAAGGAGTAGGACCCTCCGGTCCGCGGGCATATCGCGGAATAGGCATAGGTGTACTTGCGAATGATCTGGTTGCCCACCGTCGCCCTCTGACCCTTGGGCACCCGGCACGAGCTGAAGATGTCTATCCGCCCGAGGCGGGCCTCGTCCTGGAAAAACAGCCTTATCGGCCTCTTGTCTTCCTTGTCCGGGAACTTTAACGACTTGGATTCCAGTTCCTCCGTGAGTTTTTTTTAAAGTCCTCCCGCTCTTCGTCGCTGCCCTTCGGGTGGCTTTGCTGCGGGACTTTCTTCGTCCAGCCGTGCCGCTTGAACATGTCCCAGACGTAATCGTCCGAGACCTCCCGGCCCACCTTCTGCTCGACCGCCTCCTTGACCTCCTTGTATATCAACACCTCGCCCTTGGCGGCCTTGCCCTCGAAGCCTTCCAGGACCCCGGCTTCGTCCTCCAGGGTGAGGACGCAGCCCGCCTCCCTGCGCCCACCCCATTGGGCTCCGGAACGCCATTCCACGCCCAGCTTGTTGTAGCTCTGGATGACCCTGAGGATCTTGTACTTGTTGACGCACAGGAACGCCGCGAACTCATCCGCCTCCCTGCCCGGGTTCTTCTGGACGGAATAGATGATCAGCCAATCCTGATGGGCGCGGGGATTTGTTTGGCTATCCAGAATCTTTTTCAATTCCTCGTCGGTGCAATGGGGGTGTGTTTTCATAGTCATTATTTTTTGAAAATGTACAAAAAATCAACAAGTGTCTCGGGAGCGGTTTAGTATGAAATGAGAATCTCCTTCTTGTTCTCGTTGCCGAAAACTTTCCGGAAAGCTATGTCGTTCTTTACGTCAACAAACTTCATGGGATATGGATTTTTGTTGTTTCAAGGATGGCGCGCGGTGGTCAGAGCCTTCGCGAAGATAGATGAAAACGCGG